>NZ_SZZV01000019.1:0-107215 GCF_009829935.1 Pantoea sp. Seng
CTGCTGCATCGGGTGACGCGTCATGGCATCCAGCGCGCCAAAGGGCTCATCCATTAACAGAATTTTGGGGCGATACGAGAGCGCTCGGGCGATGGCCACACGCTGCTTCATCCCTCCCGAGAGTTCACTGGGCCAGCGATCGGCGGCATCACCCAGTTTCACCAGTTCCAGATGCTGCTGCGCGATTTCCCGGCACTGGCTGGCTGGTGTGCCTGCGGCTTTCAGGGCAAATTCAATATTGCCGCGCGCCGTCAGCCACGGCAGCAAAGTGTAAGATTGGAACACTACGCCGCGATCCAGCCCAGGGCCGGGAATCGGTTGCCCGTCTACCAGCACATCGCCGCTGTCAAACTCCTCCAGACCAGCTGCAATAGATAACAGTGTGCTTTTGCCGCAGCCGGAAGCCCCAACAATCGAAACAAACTCGTTGTCATTGAGCGTCAGGTCGATGCCATGCAGCACGCGGCGGCGAGATTTCCCCTGAGCGAAACTCTTCTCCAGTTTATTTATTGTTAAGCTCGCCATCAGGAACGTCTCCGGTTGTAGCGGAATAACACACGCTCAGCGGCGCGCATGATTTGGTCGGTAATCAGGCCCAGCAGCCCCAGTAACAGGATGTAGCCGATGATGGTGTCGGTCTGGAAATAGCGTTGGGAAACCACAATGCGGTAGCCTAAACCTGAGGTAGAAGCCACCAATTCAGCCAGCACTAACCACGTCCATGCCCAACCGAGGCTGATGCGCAATGCATCCCAAATTGCGGGTAAAGCAGAGGGGATGACAATTCGCAGTAAGATTTTGCGATCGGATAAGCCAAGGGTACGACCCAGCCCGACGAAATCAGGTGGCACGCGTTTGATGGCATCGATCATCATCAGCACCTGCTGAAAGAAGGTACCAATCCAGATCACGAGGAATTTCTGAATATCGTCAGTACCCGTCCATAAAATGGTGAGAGGGACAAACGCCACCACCGGCATATAGCGAATAAAATCGACCAGAGGTTCAACTATGGCTTTAAACAAACCGTAGCAACCCGCCAGAACGCCAATGAAAATGGCCATCGCCGAGGAGATCGCGAACGCAATCACCATGCGATACAGGCTGCTGGCGATATCACTTTGCAAAGTACCGTTCTGTGCCAGCGTCACCATCTGATGCCAGACGCGTTCAATGCCCGGCAGAAAAATAGGTTTGATTGCTCCTGAGGATGTGGCCAGCCACCAGGCCAGAATCAAGAATACGAACACCAGAATCGCGATAGTTAAAAATTGGGCCCGTGAGGGTTCTCTACCAATGGTTAAAAGGTGACTTCGACGGCGTTTTTTCTTCGCCTGACGATTAACCCGCTGCAACTCAACTGAACTCATGCCCCCTCCTGATTTCCATGCCTCTCCGCTGACAGGTGCGGCAGAGAGGCGCTATCAACGCTTATTGCTGATTGGCAAACTCTGCATCAATGGTTTGAGCAGGCGTCACCGGTTGGGTCACAATTCCGGCCTCGGTTGCCGCTTTTAAAATATGCGGGAAGGTTTTAGTGGTGAAATCATGTGAGAAATAGGCTTTGTTTTCACTCAAGGTAAAATATTTAACCCCATCAAAGGCGGTATCTAAATCCTCAGGTGTAGCCCCCACCGCTTTAGAAATAATGGCGCGGCCTTCAGTGGTATTGGCGTTATAAAAATCGAGCGCCGCACCCCAAGTCTTAATTAATGCTTTTATTTCATCCGGGTGGCTTTTAATAAAATCATCACGCACGACCAGCACATCACTGATTAAACCTGGATCGGAAGATCCGCTATACAGCATTTTAATACTGGGGTCTGATTTCTTCGCCACGCTGAGATACGGCTCGTAGGTGACTGCTACGGGTACTCTTCCAGCCAGGATGGCACTACCAGCCGAAGCTGCAGGCATCGGCACCGGTTTAATATCACTAAAGGATAATCCTGCCGATGCCAGCGCGCTGCGCAGCAGGATATCGCTGGTGGTGCCCTCTTCATATGCGACCTGCTTGCCTTTGAGCTCCTTAACGCTGCCGACCTCTTTGCTCGCCAGGATGGCGTCTGCCGTGTTGCTCTGATCCAGCACCAGGACGATTTTTACCGGCAGCCCGGCGGAAATCATCCCCATAGCGGTGTGAGTAGCGATATTGGCGGCATCAATCTGACCACTCGCCAGCGCCGCATTGATATCTTTATCTTCGGCGAAGTTAATCACTTCAACCTTGTTCAACCCAGATTTGGCAAAAAGGCCCTTTGCCGAGGCTATGTGCCACTGGCCGTAGCCCAACCAGGGTTCAACCCCCATTTTGATAGGCGCTGTTTCCGCTGCATAAACAGAGTGTGCCGCGAGTGTGAATAAACCTAAGCAGCAAACATGAGAAACTGATTTCTTCACAGCATGGAGAGAAAACATAGTTATTTCCTTCTGTTATGATTATGGGGTGTTAGCGACAAGTGATACACTCATGTATATACAAGGGTATGCAAGAGTGGTGCCAGTTAAATATCCGCTTGTGTCCGCAGTCATTAATCTTTTCTGCGCCTTAACGGTGCACACCAATAGTGCACTGCACTATGGCAAACAATATCCTGCTCATTAAGAACGTCGAATAAATTAAAAGAAAAAAGCTGGGCGGGTCACAACAAATTTTGGTGGGAGTAGAAAGCCGGGGATGATTTAAATGCTACCCGAAAACGGAAACAGCAGGTTTTCCTGCTGTTTCCTGAATATTAGCGCTGGGAATAAAATTAACTTTGTGCACTCATTAAGCGCACAGCAAAACCAAAGAACAACATGCCGGTGAGCATATTCCCCAGTTTTACCAGTCGAGTGCGGTTTTTCAGAAAGCGAACCATCACGTTGCCCGCCATCAGCAAAATCAGGTAATAGCTCAGGCTGATCAGTTGAATCATCGAGCCCAGCACTGCAAAGGCAGGCGCAGTGTGAGTGACTGCTGGATCAATAAACTGGATGAAAAAGGAGACGTAGAACAGAATGGCTTTCGGGTTGGTCACGCCCAGCAGCAGTGCGCGCAGGAAATAATTTTCTATTTTAACGGCTTCAGCGGGCTGGTTACCTTCGCGCTTGCGCAATGCACCCAGAATGATTTTTACGCCTAAGTAGAGCAGGAACATCGCGCCCAGATACTTCACCACCATAAAAATGTGCGGACTGGTGCGAATCAGCGTCGCGACACCGGCCCAGGCAAGGAAGATCAGAATCAGATCACCCATCATCACCCCTGCTATCGCCTTAGACGCCGCTTTAGCACCGCGGCTCATCCCGGTACGCAGCACGTATAAACTGTTTGGGCCGGGCAGCAGAATAATCACCAGCGCACCCGCCAGAAACGTCCAGACATTAATAATTCCTACATCGTGCAACATAACAACCACTACTCCACCGCCATGCAGGTTAATTCGCCCGATGGCTTTTGTTTTGATTTGACAGGTGAAAATTGACAGCGGATCGCGCTGCAATTGGCCCAATATTGTAGCAGATGACGCTGTGCCATGTCGTCCGACGACTGCGTATCACTGAAACAGTCATAGGCGCCTGCCAATTAGCGCTATATAATCCGTTGCATTACGCTGCAGGGATGACTCATGAACACAACGCTTAACCGCCTGATTCTGGCGGGCTTACTCACCTTTACCTCTTTGAAGACCTTCGCCAGCCGTGTGGTGACCGACCAAATTGGTCGTCAGGTGACGATCCCCGATCAGGTCGATCGCGTGGTGGTGCTACAGCACCAAACGCTGAACCTGCTGGTGCAACTCAACGCGACCGATAAGATCGTCGGCATCCTCGCGAACTGGAAGCAACAGTTGGGTGATGGCTACGCGCAGCTGGTGCCTGAACTGGCACAGAAAGCCATGCTGGGCGATCTGACCCATGTGGATTTAGAAAAATTGGTGGCGCTGCATCCGCAGGTGGTTTTTGTCACTAACTACGCGCCAAAAGAGATGATTGACCAGATTTCGGCGCTGGGCATTCCGGTATTGGCTATTTCCTTACGCCATGACGATGCAGGGGAACAAGGCAAGATTAACCCCAGCATGCAAAATGAGAATCAAGCTTACGATCTCGGCATCAAAGAAGGGATTACCTTGATTGGTGAGGTGGTGAATAAGCAGCAACAGGCCAAAGAGCTGATTGCCGCGGCGTTTGCCGGACGTAAACTGGTGAGCGATCGTCTGCAAGGTTTAACTGAGCAACAGCGTGTTCGTGCTTACATGGCCAATCCGGACCTCACCACTTATGGTTCTGGCAAATACACCGGTTTGATGATGTTGCACGCGGGCGCCTACAACGTTGCGGCATCGACCGTTCAGGGTTTCAAGCAAGTCAGCATGGAGCAAGTTGTGGCGTGGAATCCTCAGGTGATTTTTGTCCAGGATCGCTATCCTCAAGTGGTGGATGAGATCCAACAAAATCCACGCTGGCGCACCATTGACGCGGTGAAGCATCATCGGGTCTGGCTGATGCCGGAATATGCCAAAGCCTGGGGCTATCCGATGCCAGAAGCTATCGGCTTGGGCGAGCTCTGGATGGCGAAAAAACTCTATCCGGAAAAATTCCGCGATATTGATATGCAACAGCAGGCTTATCGCTGGTATCAGCATTTTTATCGGACCGCCTATCATGACAACGCTACACATTCTGGCAGCCGGTAGCCTGCGGGGTGTCTGGCCGGATCTGATGACAACCTTTCATCATCAGTCTGGCCTGACGACCGACACCCACTTTGGTCCTGCTGGCTTACTGCGGCAAAGGATTGAACGAGGTGAACATTGCGATCTTTTTGCCTCCGCCAATCTTCAGCACCCGGCCACGCTGTTACAGCGCGGTCTGGCAATACACACCGGCAAATTTGCCGCTAACAGTCTATGTTTGACCGCCAATCGTGACGTTGTCACTGAGAACGATACCTGGCTTTCACTTTTACATCGTGACGACCTGCGGCTGGCAACATCGACACCGTTAAGCGACCCTTCCGGCGATTACACCTGGCAGCTGTTTGACAATATTGAACAGGTTTATCCAGGCTGCGGTGAAAGGTTGAAGCAGCATGCGCGTCAGTTGGTTGGCGGTGTTGATAGCCTGGCGGTTCCCACTGGCGAACTGGCAGCACAATGGTTAATCGACCAACAGCACGCAGATCTCTTTATTGGCTACGCCAGCTATGCTCCACGTCTAATCAATCATCCGCATTTGCAGGTGTTGAGCATCCCGGAACCGTTCAACATTCAGGCAGAATATGGATGGGCGACATTCACCCACTCTGCTAATCCCCTTGCCGCCTTTCTCAGTACAACAGCGGCCAGAGCCATTCTGCAACAGAATGGTTTTGCCTGAATGCTGTTCAAAAACGGTCAACGTAACAAACTGCGCACGACCATGCGTGCGCCGAGCAGTTCGACTCTTAAACGATGAATGATTTTGCGATAGCGGCTGGTTCGCTGTTGAGTTTCCAGCACACGGCGCAGCAAAATGCAGTAATCCATCACCAGTCCTGGCGTCCACGTCATGCCTTCTGCGCGGCTGCGTACCAGGCTCAACAACCAAAAATCGGGGTTGAGGATGACCCAAAGCCCTTTCAAACCGTGTTCACCCAACAAGCCTTCAGTAGCAACGTCCAGCGCCTGCATTACGCTGGTCGAACAGTTACGTGATGTGAGGTTATAGCGGGTATCGGTTGAATTCGCGCGCCAGTAATTGCGCAAGGCTGCCTGATTGTAGTGCGTAAGAACCAGACGTTTATCAGGGCGGCACCATCTTTTGATTTCACTTTCCAGCGATGGCAGCAAACAACCCTCAACGTCGAACTCCTCTTTTGCGCGCAGCGTTTGCAGGAAACCGCGCAAGCTGCGTGAAACGTCATCAACCGGGTAGAGGCTGATATAGATTTCATTACCCATCTCTAACGATGTATGGCCGGTAGATACTTTACCGCGATGGTCAATCGCTGCGACCCAACGGTCAAACCATGGACGACGTCCGGCGACATCGCCCGAACCCAACGGCGTCCAGATGTAGACATTGAGCGGCACACTGGTATGCCCAGCCTGCAGCGGCGGATGTTCATAATTCAATCCATGCGGCGCACGCAGTCCTTTGCGGGTAAAGAGAGGCAGTGCGGTGACACTGGTGTTCTCTGGCAGCGCATGAATTTGCGCTCCCATAAACAAGAGATTGATGCCCCATCCCGCCAGCAGAAGTGCAAAACACAGCGGCACGATCAGATGCGGAGCCAGCGGCCAATGGATGGCAATCAGGAGGCTGAACAGGATTTCCGCGCATCCGAGGCTGAATTTCCGCGTCCATCGCCGACAGCGCATCAGGCTGCATGAAATGACACGGAACCCGCCATCCAGCAGAAAAATCAAGGCAAAACCCAGTGAGAAGCAGAGGCTGCTGTCATGCGGTGCAATGAACACCAACAGGCCGAACAGCATCAGCCCTGCAGATTTCATCAAAGGTGGCCAGGCTATGCCGGCAGGCGAATAGATTGCACTCATTGCTTCCGCCAGCCCTTCGACCGCAAGGAATACCCCTAACACATGCAAGGGGAACGATAAACTTCCATGTTGCAACAGATCCATCAGGATCCCGGTACTCGCACCAGCACACAGCAGGCCCAGCCCGGTCACATAAGGCCAACCCGCTCTTAGCGCCGGTCCACCCATCAACAGAAATAATAGTCGCAGCAAAGGTACTCTCCAGCGGATAACACAGCTCAGCACGGTCTATAGACGCGGGCAACTAACAGGAGTTCTGTTACGCCTCGGCAATTCTGACTTCGTTTACTGATGGTTGTGACTATGAGGGCACTCTACGTGGTGAAGATTAAAATTGGCTTAACGATAAAGTAAATATTGGCTTATTTTTTGAACAGCACAATGCTGAATTTGTGGCGATTTCAGGCTGAAACCGCCACTGACTCGCGGGGGAAACCCATCTTAACTTATTGATTTAATTCATTGTAGTTATCGCTCCGCAGAGGATTATGCGGCTGGCGTAGGTTTCACACTGCTGCGTGTCGTTGAATCAGCAGTTTTATAAAACTGTTGAGGCAGGGATTGCGGTTATCGCTGCTCCAGGCAACGGCAAGATTAACCTGCGGCGCATCCGCCAGCGGTTTGAAGACGATGCCATCCATTTTGAGTTGTTGAACAGATGAAGGCACCAATGCCACATAGCTAGCGTCATTGACCAGGCTAAGCATGGTGTGTTGCAGACGAACCTGCAGACTGACCATCGGTTCAAAACCATGAGCCCGGCAATAATCCATAATTACCGCGGTTAATCGGCTCCCGGCGCTGGCGGAGGTCATCACAAAAGGATCGTCGCGCAAATCTTCGATCTGCAATTTCCGACTTCTCGCTTTAGGATGTGTGCGCGACATGGCCACACATAAAGGCTCGGTTAACACGGTCAATGTCTGCATGCCCACGCGTGCAGTTCCTTCCACCAGTACCGCTAAATCGACTTCACCTGCCAGCACTTTATCCGGCAGGTCTTCAGTGACCGCCTCTTCCAACTCCAGAGCAATGTTGGGGAAGTGATGGCGAATCAATCGCACATACTCCGGGATCACGCTATGTGCAGAGTACATAGTGAAACCCACGCGCAATAAACCCGATTTGCCCGCGGCGGTGTCACGCGCCAGTTGTTGCGCCTGCTGGAGTGATTCGAGGATCTTACGTGCATCCTGGTAGAAGCTCTCACCGGCGGGCGTCAGCATTAGCTGGCGCGTATTGCGTTCCACCAGCTGTGTACCCACCGCTTTTTCCAGTGCAGCGATGTGACGACTTAAGGACGGCTGTGATAGATGCAGACGCTCCGCGGCACGGTGGAAATTTTTCACTTCTGCCAGCGCGATAAAGTACCGCAGCGGCTTCATATCAAGCATGATTCATTTTCCGTATCAATCCCGGCCAAATTTGCTATTGGATCTGCATCACTAAAGGCACTAGAGTCCTTCAGCTTACTGGGAGGACACAATGATAGCGACGTTTCTGATTCTTTTGCCGGTTTTCGGCTTAATTGTGGCGGGATATGCTTGCCGCATGCTAGGTGTATTAGGGCCAACCTCGGCGACGGAACTGAATAAATTTGTGGTATGGCTTGCGCTGCCTGCGCTGCTGTTTGACATCATGGCACACACGCCGTGGCACACCATTTATCAACCGGGATTCTTCTGGGCGTTTGCCCTCTCCTGCGCCGCCTCATTTGTTATCGTGTTTGCCTGTCAAAAATTCAAAGGCAAATCCACTGCCGATGCCAGCGTCGATGGCGTTGCCGCCGCCTATCCCAACACCGGTTATCTGGGTTTTCCGCTGTTGTTACTGATTTTTGGTAAAAGCAGCCTGATCCCCACCACCACGGCGACTATTGTGGTGGCGTGTATCCTGTTCGCGATTGCCATCGCGATGATCGAGATTGGTTTGCAGAGTGAACGTGAATTTCATCGACTGGCGATTAAAGTACTGCGCGCCATTTTAAAGAACCCGCTGATTATCTCACCGCTGTTGGGGGCAGCTTGCTCCAGCGCGGGTTTGACCATGCCCGGCAGCGTTGAAACCTTCATGAAAATGCTCGGCGGTGCGGCCAGCCCTTGCGCGCTGGTGTGTTTAGGGGTGTTTCTAGCCAGCC
Organism: Pantoea sp. Seng; assembly: GCF_009829935.1. NCBI lineage: Bacteria > Pseudomonadati > Pseudomonadota > Gammaproteobacteria > Enterobacterales > Erwiniaceae > Pantoea > Pantoea sp. Seng. The sequence continues at coordinate 8,665 of NZ_SZZV01000019.1, forward strand.
GACAAAAAGCCAAAGCCAGCGAATTGCCCACCGCGGCGAAAATGAGTTTCACCACGGTGGGCCTGGTCGTGGTGGCCAAGCTGGTGATGCAGCCGCTGCTGACCTGGATTTTAGCCGTCTGGCTGTTTCACCTGCCGCAGGATCTCACCAACATGGCGATTCTGCTGGCGGCACTGCCCACCGGCACCCGGCCCTTTATGCTGGCTGAGTATTATCGGCGCGATGCGCAAATCACTTCTGGCGCGATCCTCATCTCCACGGTGCTGTCGATCGTTACACTGGTGGCGATCATGCACTTTATGCAGGTGACGCCTGTCGCTTAGAGCGTTAGTTCGCCGCTGAGCGTTGATCTCCAGCGGCGTAAATGGTGCACGCCGCTTCTTCCTTCTCACGATACTGCTCGCAATTTGCCAGAGCTTCAGGGTTTGCATCCTGCTGGGTGCGAGCCCAGTGGGCGCGGCCCCACACACCTTCGCCGTTGGTGGCGAACGCTTTCTCATAGCCGCGATCTGACAGATAGTGTTTGAAAGCCTGTAGACCTGATGACGTTAATCCTGCCGGTGCAGCAAGCTCGGCCTCAGCAAGGGACACGACTCCATGGCTCGGCAAATGTTGCTGGCTAAGAAACGACGAGACGCTGCGCCACCAGAATCCTTCCGGTGCTGAAATCAGTAAATCATGCCCATCGTTACCGTAAGCCGGCAGAGTGATCAGCTTACCCTTAGCCTCTGCGTGATGGTAAGCCTTGAACATCTCCTCGCCAAGCTGGGGTGAAAACGACTGATCATTGGCAGTGTAAAGCCAGAGTGTTGGGATTCGTGCGGTTTGACCATAAGATTTCAGCGTCGCCAGCAGTGAGGTTTTATCACAAACCTGGCCCTCACCCATGGCTCCGCGTCCACCTGAAAAGCTGATGATAGCCTGTACACCCGGTGGATTCAGGGCACTGGCGGCGAGCACGCTGAATCCGCCAGATGATTGGCCGACCAGCACAGCTTGATGTTTTGCCGCCCAGGGCTGTACCCGTATCGCCGTCAGTGCAGCAAGGATATCGTCTCGTGCCATTTTCCCTGCTAGAGCATGTTGCGGCTGGGCGCAGCTGTTGCCTTGATAATCGTTGTGGCCGGTCGATTGACCATAGCCCTGTCGCATCACCACCACAGCGGCATAACCATGTCGGGCAAAGGTGATGGCGGCAGCTGAGAAACGGTTCGGCGTGAGATGCTGGCGATCGCTCTGCTCGCTGCCATCGGTGCCGTGGGTGATCAGTGCAACAGGAAACACACCGGGTTTGTCTGGTCGTGTGACATAAGCATCCAGCACCGCGCGTTGCCCGTTGGGGAAGGTTATGGTTAATGAGAGCGGCTCACGTATCAATCCCGCGAGTTGCGTAGCGCCGGCTGTCTGTGCTGGCAAGCCAAAGTGACTCCCTCCCATCAAACCAAAGATGAGAACAAAGTCAGTAGCCCAGTGGCGCATCAGTTAATACTCCATTATTAACGTTCAGTGATATTTGCCGATGGATACTATCACCCATTTAGCGCTTACAAACTTTTCACCACCGCCATGATCAGTCCATCCCAGCCTTTTTCGCCAACCGTCTGCAGTGCCGTGGCTTCCAATCGATTATCCTGGTTGATCATATTGACGAACTCACGCAGGCCGCTGACATTAGGATCTTCACTATCAGCAACGACTACCGCCCCTCCACGTACCACATTGTCTGCAATGATCACGGTCCCAACACGAGCAAGTTTCAATGCCCAGTGAAGATAGTGAGGATTATTGACTTTATCGGCATCAATGAAGATCAGGTCAAACGGCGCAGTCAGCATCGGCAAGCTATCCAATGCAGCGCCCACTATCACTTCTGCGCGATCGTGAACACGTGCCAACGCCAGGTTGTGACGGGCCACTTCAGCGTGATGGGGATTGAATTCGAGCGTGATAATTTGGCCGTTTTCCGGTAGAGCCCGAGCCATCCAGATTGTGCTTTATCCCCCTAATGTGCCAATTTCCAGTACGCGCTTTGCACCTGTAATCGTCACCATCAATGCCAGCCATTTGCCCTGTAATGCCGAAACATCGTGCACCGGTAAGCCCTGAGCAGCGTTATGCGCTAATGCAGCTTTCAGCGCCACATCCTCGGCTGCCAATGCGTTTGCAAAGTAATTATCGACTTGAGCCCACTGTTCGTTATGTTGCGAAGGGTAGTCGGGAATGCGCATCTTGAGTTCTCCTTGCGTGTCAGATTCTCAAGACATAGCACAACTGTATGACGTTATGCGTAAAGCATTTATGGAGCCAGCTGTTGCTGCACCGCATCAAGAAACAGCCGCAGCGCGGCAGGTTGGCGTTCACGCGACATATACAATCCATAAATGCCGAGGGTTTTTGGCGTAAAGTCCGGCAGTACACATTGCAACTGACCGTTTGCTATCCCGGCTCGCGCTTCCATTTCTGGCACCATGGCCAGCCCACATCCGGCGATGGCGGCATCGCACAATACCGATGAGATGCCGGCACTGAAATTTCCGCTCACGGCTGTGCTCAGTGCATCGCCATTGGCATCGTTGAACTGCCAACTCTGCCCGGCAAAGCGGCTATAGTGCAGGCAATTATGCTGGCTCAAATCCTGCGGCGTTTCAGGATTGCCATGCTTGCGCAAATAATCGGGTGATGCGCACACCACCGAAGCACATTCGCCAAGAAGGCGGGCAATTGCGCCCGGTTCAGGATTTTCCGTGATCCTCACCGCCACATCGATGCGCTCTCCCACTAAGCTCACCGGCTGATTGTTGATTTCTAATTCAATTCGCAACAATGGATAGCGCGCCAAAAAGGCCGGGATCATCGGCCCCAGAATATGGGTCGCGGTGGAGTGCGCACAGGCGACGCGTAATGTGCCCTGCGGTTCTCCCGGTTCGCCCTGTCCGGTTATCTCATCGGCCAGCCGTGCCAGCATGCGGGTTTTCTCCAGCACTTTTTCCCCGGCCGGGGTAATGGTCAAGCGACGTGATGAACGGTGTAGTAAACGTGCGCCTGCCCATTTCTCCATTTCATCCAGATAACGGCTGACCATTGGCCGTGAGATATCCAGCGCCCGCGCTGCGGCACTCAGGCTGCCTAGTTCGCAAATGCGATTAAATACTGAAGCGGCTGTGACTCTGTCCATCTGCTCTCCATCTGATCGTTTTATGAAACTGATCATCTCTATTTGCGGGAATTCTAGCAGACAGAAAAATCCTTACAATGATGTGCTTACCAGCCATGTTGGCACTGAAAGGAAAATAAGATGAAGATGAAGTCACTGACGTTGGTGCTCGCACTGGCAGCTGGCCCGGCGTTTGCTGCCCCATTGCAATTGGCAGTTTACAATCCGCAGGAACAAGGTGTGTTTCCGGTATCGTCAACGCTGATTACCGGGCCACACGAAGCGCTGCTGGTCGATGCACAGTTCAGCCCGAAAGACGGCGAGAAACTGGTGGAGATGATCAAAGCCAGCGGCAAAAAACTCACGCAAATCCTGGTTACCTCCGGTGACCCTGACTACTACTTTGGTCTCGAGCCCATCGTCAAAGCCTTCCCTCAGGTGAAAATTGTCGCAGCACCGACGGTGGTTGAGCATATCGAAGCTACCAAAGCCGCCAAGTTAGCGTACTGGGGCCCGAAAATGCCGGGTGGTGCGCCCACCCAACTTTATGTACCGCAGATCACCCATCAGACTTCGTTTAGCGTGGATGGTGAACGTATTGAACTGCGCCATGCGGGGGATAAATCCGCTTATCTGTGGATCCCAGCCAATAAGGCCGTGCTGGGTGGCACTGCCGTGGCAGCGGGCATCCACGTCTGGACCGCAGATACGCAAACGCCAGCCAGCCGTGAGCAGTGGCGCAGCGTGCTTAAAGAGATTCAGCAGCTTAAACCGAAAGTAGTGATTCCAGGACACTACATTGGCGCTCGTCCGGCGGGCGATGGTGCGGTGACATTTACCCTTAATTATCTGCAGACTTTTGAAAAAGCACTTCAGCAGCACAAAGGGTCTGCAGAAGTGATTGAAGCGATGAAAAAAGCCTATCCGAATTTGCCGGATGAGAGTTCACTGGAGCTGAGTGCGAAAGTGAATACTGGCGAGATGAAGTGGTAGGCAGCCAAGGGTAAAAGCCGCCATTAGTGATGGCGGCGATATCCTTCTTAAACTTCCATGCCCGCGCGGTATTGGCCCCACCTCAACACCGAGTTCACGCCAATCGACAGGAAAGGCTCAGCTGGCGTGCGGTTTGGACCCGGTGATTGGGTGAGGAAATCGATCAGTTCGTTCTTCTCACCTGCGATCATATCGGCAATCAATTTGCCGGTTGCCGTGCCGCGCGTTATGCCTAATCCGTTACAGCACAGCGCACCATAAACATTCGGTGCCAGTTTGCCAAAGAAGCCTTCGTGGTTTTCCGACAGGCAAATCGCGCCGCTCCAGGTGTATTCAAAATCCACCTGCGGCAGCATTGGGAAACGGCGTTCAAACGATTTGCGATGGTTTTCCAGATACTGCTTAAGGTATTTCTCGCGCGGTCGTCCATCCGGGTGGAAACTAAAACTGTTACGCACCAGAATACGATTATCCATTGTACGACGAATGGTGCTGCCAAACGGATGCGCCGGAATCACCCCCCACACCGCTTTGCCGCCCAATCGTGCCTGCTCTTCTTCAGTCAACTGACGTGACAGGCTGCCGTAAAGGAAAGTCGGTAGCAAACGGCGCTGCAGGAAACCAAAGTGCGACGCAAAACCGTTATTAGCCAGGATCAACGTATCAGCGGTGATGCTCCCTTTGTCATGCACCAACGTCACTTTGTCACCGTAGTCAATCGACGTGATGGGTGTGTACTCGTACAGCGTGACGTTCGCGGGCAGATTATCCGCCAGACCTTTTACCAATGCTGAAGGCTGCAACAAGATGGTGCCGGGAATAAACAGCGCCTGCTTGTAATAAGAAGTGCCAATGTGATCCGGCAGATCTTTACCCGAGATCATTTCGGATTCGCGCCCGATCTTTGCCAATCCGCTACGATAGGCTTCGAGAATCGCTGTGCCCTGCTCACCGACTGATGCCTGATATTTACCGGATTCGGTCATCTGACATTCGATGCCGTGTTCCTGCACAATCTGACGCAGATAGTTTTGCCCTAATGTATTCAGCTTGAGGACTTTATTCGCAATGGTGACGTCGCCAATATAATCCTTCGCGCCGATATCATGCGGTACATCGATGGCAAAACCGGCGTTACGTCCTGCCGATCCATATCCCACTTCCTGCGCCTCAATCAGCACCACTTCATCATTGGGGAAATTCAGCGCTAATTGTCGCGCAGCCGCCAGGCCCGTTAAGCCCGCCCCCACAATCGCGAAGCGTGTTTTTTTCTGACCAATATGCGCCGGGCGTGGCGTACGAGCGGCACTGGTATGAAACCAACCCGGCATCGAATCATCGGCAGGCAGTGAGGTGATCTTTTGCAATTCCGTTACTCCAATACACGTTTTCATTGTTTGTACTGGCGGATTGCCCGTACAACGTAGGGTTTTTTAGCGGTGTAAAGCGTAAGTATTTAATGAATTTCACGGGTATTTATCATGTATACCTGATGTATAAAGTTTTACTGAATCTCATGAAATGTTGTCAATATGATCACGATACGATTGTGTTATGGATCGCAAAAAATCGGGGGTTCAGGCGCGGGGATTAGCAAGAATGTGTTAGAGGGATCCGGCGTGCTCAACTTACGCCACAGCACCGGACCTGAATTAAATTTCGGTGGACTGAAAGGGGAATCTCCAATACACCGTCACAACGCTGACGCGTGAGAATGGGGCAATTAGCGCTGATGGGATCCTTCAAGCGATCGCAATAGACCCGACAGGTGGCTATCCAGTGCCATCAGCACTTCAGGAGAGAGCCCAGACAGAATTTTTCTTTCGTTATCCACGTGTTTTTCTACCGCACGGTCAATTAACGCCAGCCCGTCCTGACTTAATTGCACCAGCATGCTTCGCGCATCCTCTGCATTTACCTGTCGGGTAATCAGCCCTCTGGATTCAAGGCGTTTTAAGCGATGCGTCATGGTGCCCGAGGTGACCATTAGCGTCGAAAACAACTCGGTAGGACTTAAACTATAAGGTGCTCCGGCACGGCGCAGTGTTGCCAGCATATCAAACTCCCACATGCTCAATTCAAACTCGGCAAAGGCCTCTTCAAGTCGCTGTTCAATCAGCGCCGTGCAACGCTTGAGACGTCCAATCGGCCCCATCGGGCTGCAGTCTAAATCTGGCCGCTCGCGCTGCCACTGCTGAAGGATGAGATCGACGGCATCAGATCGGGTTTCAGTTTGATCATTCACTTATCTTGACTTCAAGGTAATTGGTGGACACACTAATTTTATCTTGAATTGAAGATAAAGGCAAAATGATGCAATCCTCTTTCTCTCTTTCGTACTGGCGTGACGTGATATTGACTGCCCTGGCCCCGGCTATCTGGGGATCGACCTACATCGTCACAACACAATTTCTGCCACCCGATCGCCCTTTTACGGCGGCGCTGATTCGGGTACTTCCGGCAGGGGTATTATTGTTGCTGTTCACTCGTCGCCTACCCGCCAGCCGTGATATTGGACGGCTCATTATTCTTAGTGCGCTGAATATCGGTGTTTTCCAGGCGCTGTTGTTTGTCGCTGCCTATCGACTGCCTGGCGGGCTTGCTGCCGTATTAGGCGCGATACAACCGCTGCTGGTGATGTTACTGGCATGGGGAGTTGAACATCGGGCGCCAGCGAGAATCACTTTATGGGCCGCGCTGGCCGGGGTTGTCGGGATGGCCTTGCTATTACTCTCTCCGCAAACAGTGTTCGAACCGGTCGGCATTGTGGCAGCGTTGTTGGGCGCGACCTGTATGGCCACAGGCGTATGGCTGACACGCCGCTGGAAAATGGATTTGCCGGTGATGGCCCTCACCGGCTGGCAGCTGATACTGGGTGGAATAATGTTGCTACCCGCAGCGTGGCTGATTGACGCCCCACTGCCCACACTGACGCTGCCGCAGTGGGCCGCTTATGCCTATCTCTCCCTGGCCGGTGCATTTGTGGCATACGGGTTGTGGTTCAGGGGAATTGGCCGCCTGCCCAGCGTTGCGGTGGCATCGCTCGGATTACTCAGCCCGATCACCGCCGTGCTGCTGGGTTGGATAGTGCTATCTCAGGTGATGAGCGGTACGGCTTTTGTCGGACTGGTCATCGTTTTAATCAGCGTGTTGCTTGTGCAGCGCACATCCCTTCGTGGCAATTAAAGTTTCACTCGTCATTTTCCAGACGACGAATCCACTATCCTCTTTCCTTTAATGAACCAGCCGGTTTTGTTAATATTTATCGCCGACAAAGGAGAGAGTGATGCGCACGCTAACCGAACAAAAGAGAACTGACATTATCAACGCCGCTTCAGCCGTGTTCCTGGAACAAGGATATGAGCGAGCTTCAATGGATAGCGTTGCAAAGCAGGCCGGTTGCTCGAAGGCGACACTCTATAATTACTTCGCTTCTAAAGAGAGCCTGTTTGAAGCCGTTGTCAGATGTTTTAGTACAAATTTTCTGATGCGTGCGGCTGATGAACTTAACCACCCGGAGACTCAATCCCTGTTGTTAAGTGAGAAGTTACAGCGTTTTGGTGAAGGTATGCTGGGCGCGCTGACATCAGACTGGAAGGCTCTGCAGTTGTACAGAATGGTGGTCGGTGAAGCGGGCCATTCCGATATCGGCGCGCTTTTTCATGAGTCCGGGGTGCGTGAGAGTATGAACGCCCTGACGGCGGTAATGGAGCATCACATCGCCAGCGGGGAATTGATCGGCGGCAGCCCGGCATTACGCGCCAAACAATTTTCAGCGTTAGTAAAAGCTGAAGTCGATGAATTATTCCTTCAGCGAACGTTGCCGAATTATACCAAAAGTGAGGTGACGACTATGGTGCAAAACGCCGTTTCGTTGTTCCTCAGAGGTGCTGCTCACAACATCTGAATTCTGGCTGACAGAATGCAAATAAGCGCCACCACCACAATGGTGTCGATAACCAGCAGCATCAATAAGGGTTTGCGGCGCGCGCCCCAAACCCTGACGGCATAAAACCCGCCTCGTTTTATACCTAATTGCCAGAGATGAAGTATCTCGCCTAAATTGCGGATGGCGCGGAAGAGTAATAGCAAAATTGCCGCTAATCCGGCCATCATTCCACCAGGTCTCCGGTAAACCTTTCACCCGACACTAACGAACGTCTTGCACTCACCTCTCAGCCCCCGCATCACGATGTCACACCCTGAAACCTCTTCTTGACAGATTTATGCTAACTGATATTAACTAAACCGTACAGTTCATTTATAACTTCTATCGGAGAGCTTCATGATGAGTCGTTTGTTCAACCCGTTGTGTCGTAGCCTTGCATTAGCGGCCGTATTTACCGCTGTCGGTTGTTCCTCTACCAGCCCGGTGAAATATGCTGGTATCGCGTCAGCATCACGCATGTCGCCTAATACCTCTGACGACAGCGATCGCATTCCCTTCCGTTATGCCGCTCCCGTGGACTGGAGTAAATATCGCAGCATCAGCATTGAACCGGTCGACATTTACAGCGGCAATGATGCGCAATTCAACGACTTGTCTGTGGATGAACGTCGCCAACTGGCTGAATATATGCGTAAGAAGTTTGAGGACGTGCTAGCGGAAAAATTCATCACCAATCCCCCTGCTGGGGCGGCTCCTGCGCTCAAATTGAAACTGACCCTGACCGGCGCCGATACCACACCGCAAGTGATTGGTACATTCACAAAGTTTGATTTAGCCGGCGGCCCTTACAATATCGTTCAGTCGGTACGTGGAGGGCGTGGCTTGATGAGTGGCTACGTTAATTTCGCCGTGGAGGTGAAAGATGCGGGATCGAATGAACTCTTACTGGCGTACCTAGCGGAACAATATCCAAATGCGATGAACGTGGGTGCGACTTTTGGTTCACTTAGCGCAGCAGAGACAGGAATTGATAAAGGGGCTGAGCAACTTTTAGAGAAGTTACGCCAGTAAATCAAACGGTAAAGGCTGCCAGCCTCTGTTCGGCATGCTGGCAGCATCAATGATCAGTGCGGATTATTTCTTCTTATTTAACATCGATTTTAAATCAGCAAAGGGATTGTAGGTTGCTGCTTCTACATCGTTCTGTGCATCTTCCCCGGCCACCACTCGGGTGCCGTACATGTCAGCTTCGGTGTACTTAGAGTGCTCATGATCATGACAAAAAAGACACAACAACTCCCAGTTACTGCCATCTTCCGGGTTGTTAGTATGATCGTGATCGATATGATGCACGGTGAGTTCACGCAGATTGGAGTAAACAAATTCACGTGAGCAGCGTCCACAAACCCACGGATAGATTTTTAATGCTTTCTCACGGTAGCCGCTTTCCAGCCGCGCATAGTTTTTCGGGATCAGAGCCATTGCCAATGTTACCTGTTTCGCAGAGATATTCGGGTGTTAGTGCTGCCAATATAGCGCAAAACCTTCGCCAGGCGTGTGCTGATTTCGCCGTGCTGTTTCAGGGCTGCTGCAGTGAATGCTGATTAACCTCGAACAGTGCGATTAGATGGTCAGCGACTGCTCTGACACGTCTGGGAATGCGTCAAAACATCTGCGCTGAACTTCGCGGATTCAATAACAAATGTACCTCCTCGTCGCATGGTATTACTTGCCTAATAACGCAAGTCACATATTCATGAAAAAAACCTCTGACACCTTGGTACCTTTTCGTTCCTGCTGATAAATTGCCGTTACCTCTTTTGATAAGGAATATTGAATGCCTGAATATTGTTTTTATAAAAAAAGAAACCAGATCGTGGCGCTGCAAAAGTCAGACAATGTGAGGGCAACTCTGTTAACCCGTCAGGGATTCGAAAAACAGTTTGAAGAAGTCAGCGCGGCCGATGAAAAGGCAGCACTTTCTCGCTTTGATGACATCCGTAAAGAAAAACGCATAGACCAGCACAATTTTCGAGCGGGGGCTATCACGATGCCATTCATTGGAATATTAACCGCTATCGCTAATCTTTTTTTCCGGAAAAAATAACCGGCGCTAATCTGGCTTAAACTTTCCATACATTTTAAGAACGCTCAATTAAGGAATTCCGTGTTAGCCAATATCCTTGTTGCTCTCGTCGCCGTGATTCATATCTACATTCTGGTGCTGGAGATGTTTCTGTGGGAGACGAAAACGGGCCGGAAAGCCTTCAAACTCAGCGTCGACTTTGCGCGCGAAACCCGTGTGCTGGCGGCCAATCAGGGCCTTTATAACGGTTTTCTGGCGGCGGGTTTACTCTGGGGGTTATGGCTGGGCGAGAACGGTGTGCCTGTCACTCTGTTCTTCCTCATCTGTGTGTTGATTGCCGGAATCTTCGGCGCGATGACCGCCAGTCGAAAAATTCTCTATGTGCAGGCACTCCCCGCTCTGATTGCGTTGCTGGCATTACTCCTGCGCTGATAGGTCGATTCATCAGGATCTCAAACCTCGCCGTGATCAGCCTTCGCATTACAGGTATAATCCGGCCAGGTTTTAACGGATTTTAGAGACGAAGATGACAAAACTCACCTTACAAGAGCAGATGCTCAAAGCTGGATTAGTTTCCACCAAGAAAATGGCCAAAGTGCAGCGCACTGCCAAGAAGTCTCGTGTGCAGGCACGTGAAGCGCGTGAAGCGGTGGAAGAGAATAAAAAAGCGCAAATTGAGCGTGATAAGCAGCTAAGTGAGCAGCAGAAACAAGCCACTTTGTCCAAAGAGTACAAAGCGCAGGTTAAGCAACTGATCGAAATGAACGCGATCACCGTTGCCAAAGGGGCGATTGATTTCAACTTCACCGATAACAACTTAATCAAAAAAATCGCCGTGGATAAAACCACGCAGACACAGTTGATCAATGGCCGTCTGGCAATTGCGCGCCTGGCTGCGGATAGCAGTGGCGAAAGCAAATACGCGATTATTCCCGCCAGCGTAGCCGATAAAATTGCGCAGCGTGATGCAGATAGCATTGTATTGAACAGTGCATTGAGTCAGGAAGAGCAGGATGAAGACGATCCGTATGCAGACTTCAAAGTGCCTGATGATTTGATGTGGTAATACTTGCCGCCCGTGTCAAAACGGGCTGGCATGACGCGCAGTGATGATCTCCCCGCTCACGGGATGGACAAAATGTAATTCACTGGCGTGCAGCATCAGCCGTGGTGTCTTTTCCGTGCCCGGCTGCAGTAACCCGCCATACAGATCACAGCCAAGAATCGGATGGCCCAATTGCTGGCAGTGAATACGCAATTGATGGGTGCGACCCGTCTCCGGCAATAGCTGCACCCGCGTAACCGGCAATAACACGCCATTATCCCCTTCACGAGTTAAGCGTTCTATTACCTGATAGCGCGAACGCGCAGGCTTCCCCGTCTCTGCACAAATCGACATCAACGGAAACAGTGCCGGGTCTTTTGCTATCGCGGCGTCAATCACCCCTTCATCGTGGTTGAGATGCCCGCATAATAGCGCCGTGTAAACTTTAGTCACGCTGCGCTGGCTAAACTGCTGGCACAACAAGGCGTTAATAGCTTTGTTGCGCGCCACCACCATTAATCCGGATGTCCCGAAATCGAGGCGATGCACTAAGGTGCAGCCGGGAAATAACTTCACCAACCGGTGATGCACGGAATCCAGATTTTGCGGATTTTTACCTGAAAGGCTGAGCAGCCCCGTGGGTTTATCGATTAATACCAGATGCTCGTCCTGATAGAGAATCGAGATCTCTTCAGAACACGGCGGAGCTATAAAGGTATCGATAATGGTGGACATCGGACTGCCAGGCTGGGAAGTGGGTGCGGATGATAACCAATTTTTAGCGAGCTGACGAATTTTGCCCTCTTCTCACAGGCTCGCGCTCGCACAGCAGAAATTTATCGTCCAGACTTACAGCAAAGGCGTAGTCTGCGCAGGCAATGTGCTTTACACTGCGCGCTGCAAAAAACTGATTAGATTAACGATTAAGTAGGCGGTAATGGCGATGAACGGAACGATCACAACCTGGTTTGAAGACAAAGGTTTTGGATTTATCAAAGATGAAAACGGAGACAACCGTTATTTCCATGTGATTAAGGTCGCCAACCCTGATCTGATTAAAAAAGACGCGGCAGTGACGTTCGAACCGACCACCAATAACAAAGGTTTATCGGCCTTTTCGGTGAAAGTGATACCGGACAGCAAATACATCTTTATCGCCGGTGAGCGTCTGAAGCTCACATCGATTAAATCCTTCGTGGTTTATAGTGAAGAAGAGCCGGTTGATACCCGCATTGATAAAGAAAACACCGTTCTGTCGGTGGGCCTTCTGATGAACAACATCAAACCCAAGACAGACGTTAAGCCCGATGAAATGCGCTCAGTAAAAAAACTGGCGGTGACCACTTTTCAGGGGACGACGCTGATCTTTACTGAAGATGAGATCGACATTGATGCTGCAGTGAAAATGCTCAAAGTTTAAAGGGGAGCTGATAATGAATAACAATATTCCACTGAAATATTATGACATTGCTGAAGAATACGCGTCGGAATCTGAACACGATGTGAGCGAAGCAGAACTCGATGCGCTGGCGCACTACTTCCAGCTGTTACTGACTCGTCTGACTAACAATGAAGAGATCAGCGAAGAGTCTCAGCAAGAGATGGCCCATGAAGCGGGTATTCAAGCGGTGCGAATCGATGAGATTGCCAATTTTTTGAATGAGTGGGGCAACGAGTAAGCTTCACCCCTCCCGTCTGAAGGCGGCTTGCAGCCGCCTTATCATGTCAAAATCGACAACCCTGAAACTACAACTTATTCCCTTCCGGTGACTGCACCAGATCGTCCGCTTTCAACCCCTGCGGCGCGATAAAGATCTCCATATTTTCGCGTGACAGTTCCCAATGTTCGAACACCAGATCCACCACCTTCTGCTCATCTCGCGCTTCAATCGCGCTGATAAAGGCATCGTGATGTTCGGCAGCTAACTGCAGGCGGCGTTCCATGTCTTCATTTTGCGGGCGGAAGAAGGTGTGGCCGATGCGGCAGTGGTCGATCAGTAAACGGCCCAGGCTGGGCTGTAAATAGGGATTGGCTGCCATCTCGCCCATGATTTCATGGAAACGATTGTTCTCCAGTGCCAGCGCTTCGGCATCACGCGTCTGCACTGCTTTACGGAAGCGCTTTTGCGTCTCTTTCAGTGATTTCATCTGGGAAGGTTTAAAATTCTGAACCGCCAGGCGACCGGTGGCGGCGTAGATCATCGGTGCGACGAGGAAGAAATTGCGCAGTGTGGAATGGCTCATCGGGATGACGCGCACGCCGCGTTTTTCGACGATTTCTAAGTAACCCTCTCCTGCCAGTCGCTGGAAAACTTCACGCACAGGCGTGCGAGATAAACCGTATTGTCCCGTCAGGCTGGCTTCATCCAGCAACTCGTCTGGGTCAAGTTCCATGGTCAAAATTAGGCGTTTTAAATCTTCGTATAACGCTGCTTTTCCCGATCTCAAAGTGACCTCCTGTGATGACATTCCGTATGCGATTCCTGCTTAACCTACAGAAAAAGTGTGTATACAGCAAAAATAATTATGGGATATTTTTTGCATTCTGCGGTGGATCACAGAATCGGTAATGATGGTATTACAAGGAGTTACAGATGAATAACCGAAACATCAATTGCAGGAAATTATCCTATTTACAGGGCATACCCGCCATCCGTGGCGGGCGTTAATTTTACTCAGCAGGCACATCAATCCAGATGGTTTTCAGTTCGGTATATTGATCAAGCGCGTACACCGATTTATCGCGCCCACCAAAACCAGACTGTTTATAGCCACCAAATGGCGTGGTCGCATCACCTTCACCAAAACAGTTGACCGTCACCGTTCCCGCACGCACTGCACGTGAAACACGAATCGCGCGGCTCAGTTTACCGGTGTAAACCGATGCCGCCAGCCCGTAATCGGTGTCGTTAGCCAGCGCGATGCCTTCAGCTTCGGTTTTGAAGGTGGTGACACACAGCACCGGCCCGAAGATCTCCTCGCGGAACAGCGCACTTTTCGGCGTCACGCCATCCACAATGGTCGGCTGCACGTAGATACCGCGATCGGTGAATCCACCCTGAATGATGCGTAATCCTTCTTTGCGCGCGGTCTTCAGATAGTCACTGACCTTGCAGAAATGGTCGGTGGTGATCATGGTGCCCAGACGATTCTCTGGATCCAGCGGATTGCCCATGCGCCATTCACCGATCTGCTCCGCGATCTGCGCCAGAAATTTATCCTTCACCCCTTCCTGCACCAGCAGTCGGGAAGTCGCCGAGCAGTTTTCGCCCATGTTCCAGAATGCGCCATTGAGCACATTGGCGGCGACGCTGGCCAGATCTTCGGCATCATCAAACACCAGCGCCGGGTTTTTCCCGCCGCATTCCAGCACAATCTTCTTCAGATTCGATTCCGCGGAATAGTGCAGGAAACGGCGTCCGGTCGCCGTTGAACCGGTGAAGCTCACCATATCAATATCAGGATGCAGGCCGATGGGTTCCCCCACCTCTTTCCCGGTACCGGTGACGATGTTGAGCACGCCAGCTGGAATACCCGCTTCATGCGCCAGTTCCGCCACGCGCAATGCCGTTAGCGAAGTTTGCTCCGCAGGCTTCACAATCACCGAGCAGCCAGCAGCCAGCGCTGGGCCGATTTTCCACGCCAGCATCAGCAGCGGGAAATTCCATGGCAGCACGCAGCCCACCACACCAATTGGCTCACGAACGATCATCGCCATCGCACCGTTGCCGGTTGGCGCGGTCTGGTCGTACAGCTTGTCGATGGCTTCCGCATGCCAGCGAATCACGTGAATCGTCTCTGGCACGTCGACTGCCAGACATTCGCTAACCGGTTTGCCGCTGTCGAGGCTTTCCATTACCGCCAGTTGCGTGACTTCGTTTTCCAGCAAGTCAGCCAGCTTGAGTAATACGGCTTTGCGCTCGCCGGGATGAAGCTGGCTCCAGCTGCCGGCTTCAAAGGCACTGCGTGCGCCTTGTACCGCCAGGTTCACATCCGCGCTTGCACAAGCAGCGATATGCGTCAGAATCTCACCCGTCGCAGGATTGGTGGTTTCCAGTGTTTTGCCGGAGACCGCCGCAGTAAAACGTCCGTTGATGAACGCCTGATCCGGGAACCGCAGCTCTCGCGCCACGTTCACCACATCGCTCAGCGTTTGTACCTGTTTCATGCGCACTCCTTAAAGCACTGCAACGGCTGCCACATTGCGTTTTACGCCGTCGATCACGGCCTGCAACTGCGCTTTCTCTTCTTCTTCCAGTGCCTGCAGCGGTGCGCGCACCGGGCCTGCTTTCAGGCCTGCCAGTTCAGAACCGTATTTAATCGACTGCACAAATTTGCCGCCATCAAGGAAGTTCATCAGTGGCATCATCGCAGCCATGATCTTACGTCCTTTATCGAAATCTTTTTCCACGACGCAGGCGTTGTACAACGCGACGTGCTCACGTGGAATGAAGTTAGAGCCCGCACACACCCAGCTACGCGCGCCCCAGGCGAAGAACTCCAGCGCCTGATCATCCCAACCACAAGAAAGCGCGATGTTCGGGAATTGACAGGCCAGCAGATGCAGATTGTTGAAGTCGCCTGAACTCTCTTTAATCGCCACCACATTTTTCGAACGGCTCACTTCGCGGAAGTAAGTTTCTCCCATGGAGATGCCCATACGGCCCGGATAGTTGTACAGCATGATCGGCAGCTGAGCGGCCTTGTCGACGGTCAGCGCATGGTGGGCGTTTTCCAGTTCGGTTGGCAGCGCATACGGCGGTGACGTCACTAAAATGGCATCGGCTTTATGCTCACGAGCGTGGGTTGCGAAAGCCACCGCGTCTTCAGTGCGAATCGCGCCGGTACCCACAATCAGTGGCAGACGATTGCCAATCACTTTACGTGCATGTTCAACCAGAGACAGACGCTCTTCTGCGCTTTGTGCATAATACTCACCGGTTGATCCACCGATGATAATGCCGTGCACGCGCGCTTCGATCAGCGATTCGAGGACGTTGGCGAACGCCGCGAAATCAATGCTGCCATCTGCTGCGTAAGGGGTAATTGCCGGGGTGTAGATACCTTCAAATGTCATCACGAAATCTCCAGGTGAATTCAGGACCAAATGCAACGCCGTATGGTTGCGTTTGTTAACAATTTGCATATCGCATGGAGAGAGGTCAATCGGGATAAGTTTTTTGTATACGTGAAAAATACAAAGGAAATACTATCAGATGGAACATTCCTACCAGGAATTAACTTATATTCACTATTAAACAACAATTTAAATTATTTTTAGTGACGTAATAATTTTCTAAATGAATTCAGATAACGATCACATTCCACAACTATCGTCCCCTTTGACGTATTTACACTGTGCGTCAGGCGGCATAGTTTTATGCTGGTTTTAACCTGAATTTAACAGGTAAGCTTGCACCGGCATTTCAGGTGAACATTGTGTAGAAGAGGTAGCGGGTGATGCCCCAAAAGAAAGCGACGCTCATAGGTTTGATTGCCATCCTGTTATGGAGCGCGATTGTTGGATTGATCAAAAGTGTTAGCGAAGGCTTCGGTCCGATCGCTGGGGCGGCATTGATCTACAGCTGTAGTGCCATATTGCTGCTGTTCAGCGTGGGATTTCCCAACCTGAAAAAATTTCCCCGCCGCTATGTGATTATCGGCAGCGTGCTGTTTGTCTGCTACGAACTTTGCCTTTCGCTTTCACTCGGGTTTACCCATAGCGGACGGCAAGCGATTGAAGTGGGCATGGTGAATTATCTATGGCCAAGTATGACGATTGTGCTGGCGGTGATTGTTAACCGGCAAAAAGTCAGCCCGCTGATTATTCCGGGCGTGATTTTAGCCGTGGCAGGAATATGCCGCGTACTGGGTGGTGATCAAGGGTTTTCGCTCAGTGAGATGACGAACAATATAATGGAAAATCCGTTAAGCTATGGCCTGGCATTTACCGGCGCCATCATTTGGGCCATTTATTGCGTGGTCACCAAACGAATTGCCAACGGTAATAACGGCATTACACTGTTCTTTGTTTTAACAGCATTAACTTTGTGGGTTAAATACCTTATTTCACCGCAACCCGAATTTGCACCCTCTTTTAATACGTGGATTTCACTGGCGCTGGCGGCGATGGCGATGGGATTCGGTTACGCGGCGTGGAACGTCGGCATTTTGCATGGCAATGTAACGGTATTAGCTGCCGCGTCTTACTTTATCCCGATCATTTCGTCGATTTTAGCGGCCTTTATTCTCAGTTCGCACCTTACCCTGTCGTTTTGGCAAGGCACGGCGATGGTCAGTCTTGGGTCATTAGTCTGCTGGTGGTCAACACGTACCGTTGCCACCAAAAGTGTCAGCAGTAAGATTTCTGAATAATGCTTCGGGAGGCATGGTCGCCTCCCGCAAAAAAGCCACATCAAAATGATAAAGCTCTCAGTTGTATTTATCCGACTATTCTGCACCGGAGGAAATGATATATGAAACAATCCCGCTAGCGTTATCGATGCACTTCTTTTTTAATTTCTGTTCTGAATAACATTTTAATCACCGCTACAGGTTTATATTTATCTGGCGTCCTGATGATGTTAAGCACCCATCGCAGATTGTGCTTAATTCAGTCGCATTGGCGTAGTGAAGTTCCCTCACGCCGAAAAGAAACAGGAGTAAAACATGTCAAATAACATGTCTGTTGAAGATGTTCCTATCAGCCGTTTCCACCGCTTATTAACGGTGCGCTCAGGCGGCGGCTCTTTCGTCGATGGCTATGTGCTCAGTATTATTGGTATAGCCATGACGAAAGTGTCGCCGGCCTTGGGTCTCAGCCCATTATGGGAAGGTCTGGTTGCGGCTTCTGCCCTGATCGGGATTTTCTTTGGTGGCTTCATGGGTGGCGTACTGACCGATCGCCTGGGTCGCCGCATGATCTACTTCGTCGGCCCCACCCTCTTTATTGTCTGTTCGCTGGCGCAGTTCTGGGTACAAAGCGGAGAAACGCTCTTTGCCTTACGCTTTATGACGGGCGTCGCAGTGGGTATTGAATACCCGGTTGCTACCGCTTTTCTGGTTGAGTTTATGCCGAAGAAGTCGCGCGGCCCCTGCCTCGCCACGCTCACCATTCTGTGGTTTGCCGGGGCGGCCACCGCGTATCTGGTGGGTGAAGCTTTGCTGAATTTTGGCGGTGTAGAAGCATGGCGTTATACGTTGGCGAGCACCGCAGTCATCGGCGCGCTGCTTTTCATTGTAAGAATGGGTACACCTGAATCACCGCGCTGGCTGATTAGCAAAGGACGACATCAGGAAGCAGAAGCCGTTATCCGCCGCGTCTATGGCGACAGCTTTAGTTTAAAGAACCTGCCCCCACAACCTGAAAACAATCACCTGTCATTCGGTAGCTTGCTGCATTCTGGCTATGGCAAACGCATGGCGTTTGTGACCATTTTCTGGACCTGCTCGGTTATTCCGGTGTTCGCCGTTTACGCCTTTGCACCGAAAGTTTTGCAGGCGCTACATCTGAGTGGTGACTGGGCATCTTACGGTTCCATCGCCATTACCTTGCTGTTCGTGGTGGGCTGCATTATCGGCACGCGTTTGGTGAACTCACTGGGACGCCGCAAATTGTTGCTGCACAGCTTCTTGTGGTCTGGCCTGGCACTGTTGTTGCTGGGTGCCTTGCGTGATGGCCCTTCGATGATCATCCTGCTGATGTTTGGTGCTTACGCCCTGTTTATCGGCGGCGCTCAGGTGCTGCAGCTGGTCTATCCGAATGAGATCTTCCCGACTGAAATTCGCGCCGGAGCCGTCGGCATAGGCACCTCAATGTCGCGTATTGGCGCGGCGGTTGGGACATATCTGGTACCGATCTCACTGCAAACCATCGGCATTGGTTCCACCATGTACATTGCTGCAGGCATTACGTTTATCGGCCTGATCGTGTCGTGGTTCCTGGCACCAGAAACCGCATCGCGCAATCTGGATGATGCGGCCTCGCTGGAAGAAGAAAGCCCAGCGCCATCCGTTTCTGGCAAACTCTCTAAGCATTCGCACTAACTAAAAGGGGCCATTTCGGCCCCTACTCCTTAACCAATCTCTCCACCACACGCCGCCGTTTACGAAACGAGCTGGGCGTTTCGCCATACTGCTTACGGAACCAGGCAATCAAATGT
Organism: Pantoea sp. Seng; assembly: GCF_009829935.1. NCBI lineage: Bacteria > Pseudomonadati > Pseudomonadota > Gammaproteobacteria > Enterobacterales > Erwiniaceae > Pantoea > Pantoea sp. Seng. The sequence continues at coordinate 27,994 of NZ_SZZV01000019.1, forward strand.
GAAGCATCGGCAAATCCTGTCGCAGTGGCAATCGCATTGATGCTGTTGCTGGAGTCCGCCATCAACTTGCGCGCCAGCTCCAGCCGCATACGTCGCCAGTAGACAGCCGCCGAGTAACCGGTGCATTTGGTGAAAATCAAATTGAGCTGGCGGAAAGTGACACCTGCGAATTCGGCTACATCGGCCAGCGGAACCGGCGAATCGAGGTGATGTTTCATAAATTCGATGACCTTATTCACCAGCTCGTTTTCATACACATCCGGCTCGTTAAGCGTGTTCTTTTGCTGTGTCTTTTTGACCGGTGCAGCGGGCTCTTCCACCAGCAAATACTTTAAGACCTTCTGTGAACGCACCAGCCCACAATGCTGGCGGATCAGATCGGCAGCGAGATCGATCGCCGTGCCGCCGGGACAGGAAATAATGCCGCCATCCTTGATATAGGTCTTGTCGATGACCGGGATTGCTTTCGGAAATCGCAGGCGAAATTCATCACGCGTAGTGAAATGAATCGCGCAATGCCGTCCATCCAGCAGGCCTGCGTTGCCAGCGACAAAGGCGCCGCTACACAGCGTGATGATGGGAATATTACGCGCATGTAAGTCGCGAAGTGCCTGTAACAGCCACGGTGGCGACTGGCGTGTTTCTTCCAGTAAGCCTCCCGCCACCACAAAGTAATCCCAGTTCTTGCTGAAATCGAGGTCAGCCGTAGGCGAAACCGGTAGTCCGCAGCTGGCTGTGATCGGCTGGTTATCACAAGTCATCCATTCCCAGCGACAAAAGATCTGGCGACTGGTAAACGATTCGTCTGCCGCAAAACGCAGTGACTCTACCAGCCCCGCGACCGAGGCCAGGGTAAAACTTTTCATCAGCAAAAAGCCGATGGTGAGATCCGGTTTCGGTTCGCCAGGTTGCTCGGCGAAAGCTGTTTGCGGCATGTTATTCAGGTTCCTGCAATCCACCCAGTTTGCTTAATAAGCGCTTCAGATCGGCGATATCCTGGCTGTTGAGGCCGGTGGTGATCATCTTCTCCGCGCTTTTTGCCTGCTCAATCATACGATTCAGCATCACTTCCCCTTCTGCGGTCATCGACACCAGTTTACGACGACGGTTGTTCACATCTGTCACTACATTCAGCAAACCGCTTTTATTCATGCGATCAATAACATAGGTGCCGGTAGCTTTATCAAACCCGGCACGCTGCCCCAGTGTTTGCTGATCACAGGCTGACTCTTCAGCCAGTACCACCAGAATCGCGTATTGCAAGGCTGACAGGCCGGTATCCACACATTGAGACCAGCAAAAAGTCGAGTGTTGTCCGGCACGCCGTACAAGGTGCATTAACGAACAATCGCCGTGCGGCCACAAGGGGGCGGCAAGAATTAAGTCAGGATTTTGTGACATCGGTGCACTTGACTCCTTAATTCGTCAAACTTATAGTTCGAACACAAACAGTTTGAACTTAAACTATACTGCAAAATGGATCACTTATGAAGCTTGTTGTAGGGATGACCGGCGCAACGGGTGCGGCAATTGGCGTACGCGTTCTCACGGCATTGCGCGAACTTGAAGTCGAAACCCATTTAGTCATCTCCAAATGGGCGCGCGCCACCATCCAAATGGAAACACCTTACAGTGTACAGGAGGTCGCTGCCCTCGCGACCAGGACTTACAGCGAACACGATCAGGCGGCGGCTATCTCCAGCGGATCATTTCGCGTGGATGGCATGATCGTGGTGCCGTGCAGCATGAAAACCCTGGCGGGTATCCGCAGCGGTTATGGCGATGGACTGATTACGCGCGCTGCTGACGTGACGCTCAAGGAGCAACGCAAGCTGGTGCTGGTGCCTCGCGAAGCCCCGCTCAACGCCATTCATCTGGAAAACATGCTGGCGCTCACTCGCGCGGGCGCGTTGATGCTGCCGCCAATGCCTGCTTTCTACAACAACCCGCAGTCCGTTGACGACATCATTAACCACACCGTTTCTCGCATTCTTGATCAGTTCGGCCTGGATAACGACATTACCCATCGCTGGACGGGTCCACGTTCTACCCTGGCTTAAGGAGAGCCTGATGAAATATTACGGCGATTTACGCAGCTTTATCACTGCCCTCGATGAAATGGGCGACATCATGCACGTGCAGCGTGAAGTGGATGGTGATTTCGAACCCAGCGCCATCACGCGCCGCAGCTATGAAATCCAGTCACCTGCGCCGCTGTTTCACAAGGTCGCCGGTGTCGCGCCGGGCTTTCGTCTGTTTGGTGCGCCTGCGGCATTATCGTCGCGCAGCGATATGCCCTACGCACGCGTCGCGATGTCACTGGGGTTAGCCCCTGAGTCCAGCGGCCCGGAGATTATCGAAGCTCTGTCCGCTGCCCGCTTTAAACCCGGTATTCCGCCTGTCCGCGTTGAGTCTGCTCAGGCAGAGTGCCAACAGAATATTTTACGTGGCGATGCGGCGAATCTCGACCGCTTCCCTATCCCGTTCGCTCATGACAAAGACGGTGGTCGTTACGCCAACACCTGGGGCACGCTGATTGTGAAAACCCCGGATGGAAAATGGGTCAACTGGTCTATTGCCCGCGTGATGAAGGTGGATGGCAAGCGCATGGTTGGTCTGATTGTGCCAAGTCAGCATATTGGTCAGATCTGGACGCAGTGGGTAGCACGCGGTGAGCCGATGCCTTATGCCCTGGTACAAGGTCCTGCGCCGGCGATCTCATGTGTGTCCGGGATTCCGATCCCAGCCCACGCGGATGAAGCCGATTACATTGGTACACTTGCGGGAGAGCCGGTGCCGGTTGTGAAAGCCATTAGTCTCGATCTTGATGTACCCGCAACAGCCGAAATTGTGATTGAAGGCCATGTTTCGATTGAGCGCGATTGTCAGGAAGGTCCCTACGGCGAGTACGGCGGCTATCTGGGCGAAGGCTCTTCGGCTCAGCCCACTTTCCACGTGGAAACCATTACCCATCGCGACGATCCGATTTGGCCGATGTCGATTACCGGTCGCCCCACCGATGAATCGCATACCTTATGGGCGATGGGCTTAGCGGCGGATGCGCTGACTTATCTGCGTGAAGCGGAATTGCCGATCAAAACAACCTGGATTCCGGAAGATTCCACCGTTCACTGGTTGCTGGTGGTGATGCCAGAAAACTGGCGCGAACTGCTGCCGGGTATCAGCAGTGAAGAGTTGACCCAACGCATTGGTGAAGTGCTGTTCAAAACCGATGCGATGGTATTTATCCCGAAAGTCTACGTGGTGGATGATGACTTTGATCCCACCAACCTGCGTGAAGTCGTTTGGGCCCTCTCAACGCGCGTGCATCCGGTCGGTCGTCGTGCCGTATTTGATGACCAGCGTGTGATCCGCCTGCCGCAGTGCTATGACGAGGCCGAGTACGTTGCCGGTAAAGGCGCCAAAGTCGTGTTTGACACCTTACAGACTAAGCGCCATTTGCATGCTTCGTTCGCGCAAGGCTATCCGGAAGAAGTACGTCAGCGCATTCTGGATAACTGGCCGGAATAAACACACTCCAATTAGCGGCGCAGAACTTTTGCGCCGCTAACTTCCAGTGCCACCCTGGCTTTGAATACGCGTGATAAATCACGCCGCTACGGTGCTCAACGCCTCTTCTACTCATGAAACGTAGCGACGCAATATATTGCCAGTATTGACGTCTCATGCATGCGCTAAGAGCCGCGCCGCTAGCGCATAAACATCTTGCGATACATCGATGGCGTCATGCCCGTCACCTTAACAAAAGCCCGTCGTAGAACATCGTTACTGCGGTAACCACAGGCGGCCGGAATGGCTTTCAGCGGCATTGATCCTGCTTCCAGCAACTTACGCGCTTGATCAATTCGCGCATTCTCCAGCCAATTGCCCGCCTGTACATCCATATGCTGACGGAAAAGCCTCGCTAAATGCCGTGTGCTAATTTGCATATGTGCGGCAAGATCATCGAGTGAACTCACCTGTGCCAGATTGGCCAAAGCCCATCTCTGCATCTCCTGAAACGCACTGCGCCCACCCAGCGAAAGTGGTTGTTTGCGAACAAAATGCCCTTGATTCACTGGCCGTTGAAAGAACATCACCAAATTGGCAGCGATATCCTGGGCCAATTCGCGCCCCAAATCTTCTTCCACCAACCTCAGGGCAAGATCGAGCCCCGACGTGACGCCAGCGGCGGTACGCAATCGTCCATCTGCGATATAAAGCGCATCGGCCTCTACCTGCGCATCCGGTACCTGTTCCATCAGTGCGTCAGCGCAGGCCCAATGGGTCGTCACTTTTTTACCACTCAGCAACCCGGTTTGTGCCAGCAGCAGCGCACCGGTACAAATCGAGCCAAAGCGCTGGCTGTGATGGCATAGCTCAATCAGACGAGCGGTTTGCTGCGCAGTTAGCTGCATATCCCGCGCCTCAGGTGCCCCCGCGATCAGAAACGTGTCAGTTTGCTGGATATCGTGCAGTGTGATATCCGCCATCAGGCGCACGCCCGAGGAACAACGAATATGTTCCCCTTCCAGTGACATGACTTGCAGCTGGTAAACGGCACGATTGAGCAGTCGGTTAGCTTCGGCAAACACATCCAACGGTCCAGAGACATCGAGCAATTGCGCCCCCGGCACCGCTAAAATCGCAAGATGGTGATTCATGCGCTATTCCCGTCTGTAAAAGTCTTAATGTCTTAAAAGGTCGCAAAAAGCTTATTTAAGACATTCTGCCTCGGCATTAAGCTGGTTGCAACTTAACCGAGCGGAGAACCTCCCATGAAATTTTCCATTAACGGCATCACTATTCCCGATACTGCAATGACCCGTGACGCGACGACGTTCGTCCGTGATACCGAATCCGATTTGCTGTTTCACCACTCCAGCCGCGTCTATTACTGGGGCGCACTCGCAGGACGCCGCTTAGATCTTAAGGTGGATGCTGAGCTGCTTTATGTCGGCTGTATGTTCCATGATGTTGGCCTGACGCACGAACACTGCAGCTGCGACAAACGCTTTGAGGTGGATGGCGCCAATGCGGCGCGCGATTTCTTGCAACAGTATGGTGTAGAGCAGGCCGATATCGATAAAGTCTGGACCGCGATTGCGCTGCATACCACCCCGGGCATTCCGCAATTTATGGCCCCGGAAATTGCGTTAGTCACCGCTGGCGTGGAAATGGATGTATTGGGCATCAACTATGATCACTTCAGCGATGCGGAGCGTGAAGCCGTGGTAGAACAGCATCCACGCCCAGCCCAATTTAAGGAGGAGATTATTCAGGCTTTCTACGATGGGATTAAAAACAAGCCTGATACCACCTTCGGCAATGTTAAAGCAGATGTCATTGCCGATAAGCAGCCTGGTTTTTCACCAATGAATTTTTGTCGCGTCATCCGTCAGTCTCGCTGGGTGGGATGAGTGGGCTGGCGCAGCGAACTCGCGCTGCGCCATACTTCGTTGTTCGCCGAAGCATCTTCATCTCCACTCGCTACACTGCTGCCATCACTGACTGATGGAGCTGAACCATGATTGCTGTCCTGTTTGAAGCACGCACCCAACCTGAGCACCAAGCCCGCTATCTTGAACTCGCCGCACAACTGAAATCTCAACTTACCCGTTTGCCTGGGTTTATTTCAGTAGAGCGATTTTCAAGCCTCAACGATCCTGGAAAGATCCTGTCCCTCTCCTACTGGGAAAACGAAGAGGCCGTGCTGGCATGGAAGAGAAATATCTCGCACCAAAAGGCTCAACAGGAAGGTCGAAACAGCTTGTTTTCTTTCTACCACATCCGTATCGCCGCTGTACTGCGGGAATACGCGCACGAGGCAAGCCAACATGTTTGATATTCACGTGATGCTCAATAATGTCCCAGGCGAGTTAGCCGCATTAGGTTTGACCCTTGGCAAGCATGGTGTAGGACTTGAAGGAGGCGGCGTGTTCACGGTGGGTGAACAAAGTCACGCGCATTTTTTAGTTGTGCAAGGGGAGCAAGCCAGACAAGTGCTAATGGCGGCCGGTTTTCAGGTGGTTTCAGTACAACAGCCGCTGATCCGCAAGCTGAAACAGGATCGACCAGGACAGCTTGGCGAAATTGCTGACGTGCTAGCACGCAATGGCGTTAACATTCAGCTTCAATACAGTGACCACAACAACCAGTTGATCCTGATTACCGATAATCCTGAACGTGCAGCAGAGGTAACCGCCGCATGGCAAGCCGTAGCAGCCCCATAATCACCAATGAGACGGCGGAACAAGGCTTGCAGCAGGCGATGTCTGCTGTGGCTGCCGCTCTGGCCGACCCTTCGCGTGTCAGCATTTTGTGCGCGCTGATGGATGGCCGTGCCTGGACAGCCACAGAATTAAGCGGCGTCGCCGATATCGCCGCTTCCACCACCAGCGGACATCTGGGCAAACTACTGGATGCCCGCCTTGTCACGTGTTTATCTCAGGGCCGCCATCGCTATTTCCGTTTGGCGGGCAGCGATATTGCGCACCTGCTTGAAACCCTTATGGGGGTATCGATGCAGCCACAGCGAGCACTGGTTTCCGCTACACCCCTCCATCTGCGCCATGCCCGCACCTGTTATGATCATTTGGCAGGTGAACTGGCGGTTGAGATATACAGTTTTATGCAAGAAAACGAGTGGGTTGTTGCCGACGGTAGTGCACTTACCCCCTTAGGCCGGCGGCAGTTAGAGAACATCGGCATGCAGCGAAATCTTCGTAGTAAACGTAAACCTTGTTGTGCCTGCCTCGACTGGAGTGAACGCCGCATGCATCTCGGTGGCGCAGCGGGAGCCGCGCTTCTTAGTCTGCTAATTGATAAACAGTGGCTAAGCCGCACGGCAGGCTATCGAGAGATAAATGTCACACCAGCCGGGAAAAAGGCGCTTCAACGCCTATTTTGCGTGCAGTTGTAAACATCAAAATAACACGCTCGTCACAAATATAACCTTTATCAAATCAGCAAAATTTAATCATCGATCATTTTATGTACTGGTCACTTATCGTTGCTAATATAGTGACGCAACACACAGCAATGCGTTGCCTACGAGAATTTTTCCTTGGTTTAATTACCCCGCCCGCTTAGCGGGCTTTTTTTTGTCCATGTATGCCCCATCCCAATAGCAGAGGCAGATGTTGAGTCAATAAAATGAGCGTTTCCTCTCATTAAGAAACGCTTGCTCTGCCGGCGTTGATGGGCGATTTAGGCGCTGATTACGATGTGGATAGCGACCAAACACTTCAATAATCTGCCGATGCTCTAACTCACTCTGATAGTGAGACGATCCTTTCAGCGCATCGAACAACACTTCGGCTTGTTGATGGATAACACGAGACTCGGCATGCATCCAGGGCATCAAGAGAAAGCCTTTTTCATCCAGGTTCAGTGACGCATAGCCCGGAGTTTTCACCGCTTCCTGCGCGAGCAATAGCGCCATGCCATCCTGCTGCCAGGCGAGAGCACTGTCCCGGTGAAGATTGCGGGAGAATTGATCCAGCACGATGATTTCTGCCAATCGTCCCCGAATGTCTTTCCGCCAGGCCGATAGCTCACCGCGACGAGCCGCTTCCCAGTTATCATAAAAACCATCTCGTATCGCTTCATCAAACCCGTCATTCTGTTTGAACCAATAGCTTTCATGGTGCGCGTTAAACCAGAATGCCAATACGGTTTCATACTCCATTCTCTTCCCCACAGATAATTCCCCTAATCACCATCAAGGTTAGGCTAAAATCGTGGTGGTTATCTGTTAAACTCGCGCGGGCGCAGTATGGATAAGGAAACCACTGAGGTGAATGCATGAGTAATCAACTGGATGAGCGACTACAAACCGAGCTGGATAGAATCAACGTAGAAGAGCAGCGTAATGACCGCCCCTACTTTGATATCTCCTTTATCAAAAATTATCCCGGTTTATTCAGCCTGATGTGGATACTGTTTGTTCTTACCATGGCGCTGCTGTTGTACTCCGACTCTTTCGGCACCATCGAATATGTGGTTTGCATTCTGATTTTTGCGGTGTGTAATTTCTTCTTCTTCTTCCATGTCAATCCGTCGTACAAAGCGAAGGATATCGATAAAGGTGCCTGGAAGAATTGCTACACCGGTGACTGGTATATGGAAGTCCATGTCCGGGACGCTTTTGTCGATGAACTGCTGGGCAGCGCCATTCTGACCGAGAGTGAAAAAACACGGCTAAACGAGATGCGCGCCAGAAAAGGCTATCTGTACTTTGCTGATATCTATCGTTTAAGGCATTAAACCCTTATTGCGCGCCGCTCCCGCGACGCGCTTTCCATGCTATTTCACCACCGGATGCTTAGCAAACTGCAGCGCCTGCATAAATTTATCATCCAGATGCAGATGCTGCCGCACCAAATCTGCTGGCGTACTGGCTAACCATTGGTTCAATGAAATATCCGCGTAGTAATCGCTTTTAAATAATTCTAAAAACCGCAGCGGCTTATCACCGATATTTTCAATGTAATGCCCCATGGCGAAAGGAACATAGCCAACATCACCCGCGCGGAAATCGAAGGTCCGAGCCTGCCCCGATGAGGCAAACACGCCCATGCGCCCTTCACCTTCCAGATAGTATTGCCACTCATCGTTGTTTGGATGCCAATGCAATTCCCGCATAGCGCCGGGCTCAAGTTCCACCAATGCAGCGGCGACGGTTTTTGATATGGGGAAATTACTGGTGTCGGTAATGCGTACAGTGCCACCCGGCAGGGTAATCGGTTTTTGCGCCAGCATTTTATGCGAGAAATTCAGCACAGATTTCACGCCACCTTTCACAGCTGCAGAATCCCCGCCCTCCGGCGCTTTCCCGGCAAAAATATACTCGTCGGCCGGTGATGGCAGCGTGTTGAAAACGTCCGCTGATACGCCAAAATTTTTGGCGAGCACTTCAGGCGGAATGTGTTTAAACCAGTCGCTAAGCAGGAAAGTGCTGTCCTCATCAAAGTTACCGTTATCAAAGGCCAGTAAAAACTCGCAGCCGTCGGGACCGAGCCCCTGGATAGAGTGCGGCACACCGGGCGGGAAATACCACAAGTCACCGACGCCAACATCATCCACAAACCATCCACCTTGGGTGTCCAGTGCAGTGATACGTGCATTGCCATAGAGCATGTACGCCCACTCGCCCTCTTTATGCCAGTGCAGTTCACGAATGCCGCCATTATCAAGCCGCATATCTACACCAGCGATGGTAGTGGAAATCCCTAATTCGCGTTGTGTCACCTGCCGCGTCCAACCTCCGCTGCCTTTGCGTACATGCGCATCGCTAAAAGAGAAGCGCAGATTCGGTAATGTACCGCTGTCTGTTGCGGGTGGATCGACAATATCGGGATTGAGCCCCTCACGGATAGGATCGTGTGGACCGGGGTCGCGGGGATGGCGGAGATCGTTTGCTGGGTAAGTGGCCACTGTTTCCTCGTGGGCATGAACTTTACCCGCTGCCAGCGCCACGGTGCCACCCGCTGCAAATGCCATGAAGGTTCGACGAGATAAGTTTTCTAATTTCATACCTGCTGTTTCCTCAGTTTCTTATGGTCTTAAAAGAGCTCATTAACCATAGTGAAACTGTGGTATTGCGATGTAACAGCGTGCGAGTTATTTCAAATCAAGGATTTAATCGAGGACAGAAACTAATCTCATCAACAGGTTAAAATAAACAAATTGTTGATTAAACATTGAGGTTCTGGCGCGCATCCAAATGAATAAAAGGCACAAAGAGGTTAACTCAGCCAAAAAACCATTAGAAAAAATTATCAAAACCCCATCATAAAGTTAATGAAATGTTACAAATGACAAGCAGATCGCTTATACCCACCTGCAATTTGATGAGGGTTAGCAGACAACCCACTGTTGTCTGCTCTGTGAATCTATTGTTGCCGCTGGAGGCATCGGGATAAATGGAAGCAGGTTTCAGGATTGGAAAGCCAAACTTACTCATTGAGATGTTCTGGTTTTTCAGTTCGAAAGCCTAAACCAATTAAACGACCGAACAGATAGCGCAAGAACGGGAAACGGCTGATCATCTGCGGCACTTTACTCGGCGTAGTGCGCTTACGTTTATTACTGCTCATTTTAATTTGCAGGAATTGCGTGGCAACGGTGGGAAACTGTCGGCGCTGTTGCACTTTCTGCAGGTCACGTAGTGTGACATGACCTTTTTTCAGTGGAAGAGTCAGGCAATTGGCCGCTGCCACCGCATCCTGAATCGCCAGATTGACGCCAACGCCGCCAATCGGCGACATCGCATGGGCTGCATCACCAATGCACAGCACGCCGGGCTTCATCCACTGATCCAGCCGGTCAATGCGAATCGACAACAGCTTCAATTTGTCCCAACCGTCGAGATCCGCCATGCGCTCAGCACTGAAGGGCGCCACTTCAGCCATAGCCTGCTTTAGCGTCTCCAGACCGGCAAGCTTTAATGCGTCAAACTCTCCTTTTTGGATGGTGTAGCCGCACTGCCAGTAGTCACCGCGATCAATCACAATGAAATTCTGCTTTGGCCCTTTGTGGCCCATACCCCATTCGGGATCGCTTCCCTGTTTGCCCAACCGGAACCACAGCACATCACGGGATGAGCCAAAGCTTTTACTCTGCAATCCGGCTTTGGCACGTACCTCCGAGTTACGCCCATCCGCGCCTATCACCAACGAGGTATGAATGAAGCGCGTATCGTTACCCTGTAACGTTTTAACACCCGATACCATACCCTCTGCATAGATCAAATCATCAAAAGCGGTGGATTGTAAGAGCGTGAAGCCGGGAAAAGCGGCCGCTTTGCTCGCGAGAAAATTGAGGAAATCCCATTGCGGCATAAAGGCAATAAAGCGGCACTGCACCGGCAAGCGCGAGAAATCAGCCATCGTGATCTCCTGACCAGCCACTTCTGCCTGTAATTTTTCGGCTCTCTGATGCGGTAAGGTCAGTAGCTCATCCAGCAGCCCGAGATGGCGCATGATCTCCAGCGTCGAGGGATGAATGGTATCGCCACGAAAATCGCGCAGGAAGTCGGGATGTTTTTCAATCACCACGACGCTTAATCCTGATCTCGCCAGTAAATAACCCAGCATTAATCCTGCTGGCCCGCCGCCGACAATACAACAGTCGGCGGTGAGTTCTGTTGGTTGCATCCTGACCTCAGCATAAAGCAATTGATGATAATCGTTATCATTTATATAGCATCGTGTTGAGGTTTAGGTGGGAATAAATGCCACAGTATCTGTCAGTACATAACTGCATGCTGCCCGCAGACGCTAGTTGTGTGAGACCAAACCCAGCTCAATCAAGCTCTGGGCCGTCGCGATAATTGCCTGTTGGGGTGTGCGCGGCTGCCAGCCCAACACAGACATCGCTTTCTTTGCCGTGACGTTCATATCTACCCCCAACAATTTCACCATCCCTATCATCACTGGATTCTTATCTGCAGCAGCCCGCACACTCTCATCCGTGAGTTCGATCATTGATACGCAGCGGGCGGCGTCACCCAGTGACGTTTTCAAGGTATGGGCTACCTTCACCAGACGCAAACTATGGCCCGAACTGGCAAGGAATCGCTCCCCCCTGGCTGCTGGGTGCTTCATAGCGATGACGTGTAAATCGGCGACATCCCGCACATCCACAAAACAGCTGTTGATATCAGGACAACCCGGCTGCCCTTCTAACATCTCTTTGATAATCCGGGTTGAGTGTGAGTAGTCTGCGCCCAGCACAGGTCCGAGTACAGCCACGGGATTGATAGCTGACAGCTCTAAACCCCGCCCCTCCTTCTCAATAAAGGCCCAGGCTGCCCGTTCCGATAAGGTTTTGGAACGTTGATACGGCCATAAATCGCTGTTTAGGTTCGTCCAGTCCGTCTCCTTAAATGGGCGCGGGTAGTCCGCCGCGTGACCGACTCCGACCGCACCAAATGCCGACGTTAACACCACGCGTTTCACGCCTGCATCCCTCGCCGCCCGCAGAACGCGCAAATTTCCCTCAATCGCGGGGTTGATCCAATCGGCCTCGGTGACCTGCTCACCGGATGGTGTAGGTGATGCGCCGTGCAGCACATAAGTACAGCCTTGAGTGGCCGCATCCCAACCCTGATCGGCCATTAAATCAGCCACGACAAATGTCAGGTTTTCGCCTGGCTCTACACCTCCTTGCTGGAGATGTTGTCGCACTTCGTTCTCCCGCTGGGCTGAACGCACCGTCGTGCGCACTCTGTATCCCTGTTTAAGCAGGGAAATAATGCAATGTTGCGCGATAAAACCGGTACCACCCGTCACCAAAACGGTTTCTTTAGTCATGAAAAATGCCTCGCTGTTGTGATACTGAGCAGAGTAAACAGCCATGACCGGATTTTGAATGCTTGATAGTGCGTGTAAGTTGCGTGATAGTACGGAAATGCAAAACGACCCTTTTTCCGATATCCTGAAATTCGTCCACGCGGAATCCCTGGTGACGGGAGGCTTTAGCGCGGGCGGGCGCTGGGCGTTACGTTTCCCTGCGCCCGAGAAAATTAAGTTTTTCGCCGTCCTGAAAGGACAATGCTGGGTTCAGTTTGACGACGGCGCCAGGCCAATTCTGTTCTCAACCGGCGATGTTGGTTTACTGAGTGCAAAACGCGCCTTTGTGCTGTCCAGCGAGCCCGGCGTAGAGCCGGTTGATGCCATGAGTGTGTTTTTCGGTGCCGGAAAACCTCATGCACCCATTGGTGAAGGGGATGATTTTGCGCATATCGGTGGGCATGTCCTGCTGAATCCCACCAGTGGCCGTTTATTGACGCACGTTTTGCCGCCATGGATTCATGTCCCTGCCGCCTCTCCGCAAGCGGCCTCGTTCCGTTGGTTACTGGACCAGTTAGTACAAGAGCGTCGTACCACACAGCCGGGTTCGCAACTGGCCTCCTCACAGTTGGCGCAACTTCTGTTTATTCAGATTTTGCGTGCTCATCTGCAAACCTGTGATGCACTCCCCGCCAGTTGGCTGCGAGCCCTTGGCGATGCACGTCTTGCGCCTGCGCTGCAACTGATGCATGGCGATCCGGCAAGAAATTGGCATCTGGAAGAGTTGGCAAAAGCCTGCGCCATGTCACGCACCACCTTTGCTCAGCAGTTTCGTACTGTTGCGGGTGTGACACCGGTTGCCTATCTGACACAATGGCGCATGCGATTAGCCGAACGCGCCTTACGTGAGGAGTCCGATCAGGTGGCCGTGGTGGCGCAGTCGCTGGGTTACACTTCAGAAAGCGCCTTCAGCCATGCGTTTGAACGCGAGACGGGAATGTCGCCAAAAGCGTGGCGACTGGCTGAACGTTCGATGGGATAAAAGGCGCCGCCTTAGCACGTAATCGCATGCGCAAGCATGTATCGCGGATCATGCAGGATATCGACAGCTTACCCAGTGAATACGTTTTGCAGAAACACTAAGTTAAGGCTGCGGCCTTGCATCAAGCTGAAGCTGCAAAAAGGTCAGATCGAGCCATCGGCCAAATTTGCAGCCTACCTGATTTAATCTCCCCCCATCACTGAAGCCCAGCTTCTTGTGCAGCGCGATTGAAGCGCTGTTCTCTGACTCAATCCCGGCAATCATCATATGTTTGCCCTGCTCGCGCGCCCGCTCAATCAAGGCGGTCATCAGAATGCCGCCCACACCTTGGCCGCGCCCGTTTTTATGGACATAGACTGAATGTTCAACGGTATGTCGGTAGCCGTCCCAGGGACGCCAGTCGCCATAGGAGGCGTAGCCAATGACGGCTTGCTCCTGAATCGCCACCAATACCGGAAACCCCGCGGCCTGGCGTGCAGCCATCCACTGGATGCGGTTAGCAATATCCACGGTATTCTCATTCCACATCGCGGTGGTGTTGAGTACTGCGTCGTTGTAGATGTCCGCGATCGCCCCGGCATCGCCCTCTTCTGCTGCTCGTATTTGCATGATTTCCGCCTCGTCACTATAGTGGATGTTTCGTTTACTATTGTAGTTATCCATTATGTTAGATGAGTTGTCTAGTAAAGAAGATGACATCAATGCGCGCATTGGTCAGAACATTAAAATCGAACGTGAGAAGCGCGGCTGGTCTTTAACCGACCTGGCAGAACAGTCCGGTGTTTCACGGGCGATGATCCATAAAATAGAACGGGGTGAGAGCAGCCCAACTGCGACGTCTCTCGCTCGCCTCGCCGGCTCGTTTGCTATGAGCATGTCGCAGCTCATCGCCCTCACGGAAGTTCAACCCGGGACGTTGCTGCGCCATGCACAACAACCCGTGTGGCAGGATCCGGAAACGGGCTACATTCGCCGCCATATTTCACCTGGCGATATCCCGTTGGATGTCGTGAGTGTAGAGCTCCCTCCGCACACTGACGTGCCAATGCCAGCGATTTCCTACCTTTCACGTCGTCAGTTGATCTGGGTGCTGGAAGGCACTTTGCGCTTTCAGGAGGGCGACAATCTGGTTGAAATGAACGTCGGTGATTGCCTGGAATTGGGCGATCCAACGGATTGCGTGTTTACCAATGCGACTGATGACATTTGTTGTTATGCGGTAATGGTGCTTAAAACCACTGTGTGAGCCCTAATGCGAAGAGACATATGCAGAAGCCTGCTGTGCAGGCGGCACCGCGAAATTGCGCTGCATGCGCTTGATCTCCTCCGCCGGTGGCAGCCCGAACAGACGTTTGAATTCCCGGTTAAATTGGGATGCGCTTTCATAACCCACCGCAAGGCTCGCCGAGGCCGCCGTCATCTCCTGACGCACCATCAGCATTCGCGCCTGATGTAAGCGTACCGATTTCACGTATTGCATCGGTGACTGCTGGGTGATGGTTTTAAAATGCGCGCTGAATGTCGGCACGCTCATGCCTGCTTCACCCGCCAACTGCGCCAGATTGAGCGTCTGGGCATAGCAGGCATGAATATGACGCAGCGCTTTACCCACCTTGCCGAATTGCCCCTGCAACGTCAGCGCGGCACGCAGTGCCTGACCTTGTGCACCCGTCAACACACGATAATAGAGTTCACGCACCAGTGCGGGGCCGAGGATCTGTGCATCCAAAGGATGACTCAGAGCCGTCAGGAAACGTAGCACTGAATCACGTAGCGGCTGATCCATGGGACTCGACATCATGCTCTGCGCCGCTTTCGCCGTGAAAGGCACTTGCTGTTGCTCTAGTTCCAGCAACAATGCTGTCGCCACACTGAAATCAAGATGCATGTAGATCGCCAGCAACGGGTGTTCTGCGCTCGCTGCGGTTTCCATGGTAAAGGGAACCGGCACAGAAACCGCCAGATAATGTTGCTCATCGTAGAGGTAGATTTGATCGCCAAAGAAACCACGCTTAGTGCCCTGGCAGACAATCACAATACCGGGATCGTAAAGCACTGGCGTGCGTGCTAGTGGGCGATCTGAACGCAAAATACGCACATCAGAAAGTGCCGTCAGGTTGTAGCCCTCATGCGGCGCGAGCGATTTAAGCAATTCCACCGTACGTTGTTGTACCTCTGAATCTACCACCACTCCTCCTCACTCATAAGATTAGGCAATAAAAGCAGAAGATACGGCCTTATAGCGCTGACCTCCAGAGAATATTATGCATGCATCATTCATGTAGGGAGAAAAACGATGTCTACCTCTAAAACACTTTTGATTACTGGTGTAAGCAGCGGTTTCGGTCGTGCGCTGGCGCTGGAGGCCTTAGCCAAAGGTTATCGCGTGATCGGGACGGTGCGAAATGTAGAAGCTAAATTGGCATTTGAACAACTCCATCCGCAAAATGCGCTGGCGTTTGAACTCGATGTCACTCATTTCGCTGTTATTGATGACCTTATAGCCGACATTGAAGCTGATCAGGGTCCAATTGATGTTTTGGTCAATAACGCGGGTTATGGACACGAAGGGATTATGGAGGAGTCCTCGCTGGAGGAGATGCGCCACCAATTTGACGTTAATGTATTTGGTGCCGTGGCGATGATCAAAGCCGTATTGCCCTTCATGCGCCAACGGCGTCGCGGGCATATCCTTAACATCACGTCGATGGGCGGATTTATCACCATGCCGGGCATTAGTTATTACTGTGGGAGTAAGTTTGCGCTGGAAGGAATCTCAGAAACTCTTAGCAAAGAACTCGCCGCATTTAATATTCATGTAACGGCCGTTGCCCCCGGTTCATTCCGTACTGACTGGGCAGGCCGCTCAATGGTGCGAAGCGCGCGCAGCATCAGTGATTATAACGCTCTCTTTGATCCTATCCGCCAGGCAAGAGAAGCGAAAAGCGGCAAACAGCTTGGGGATCCAGAGAAAGCAGCGCGCGCGATGCTGGCTATCATTGAGAGCGATAACCCGCCTGCACATTTGCTGCTCGGCAGCGATGCATTAAAGCTGGTGAAAGATAAACTTGTGGCGTTGAATGCAGAGATCGAGGCGTGGAAAACGCTGACACGTTCAACAGATGGTGATTAGTGACCTTTACAGGAATGTAGTAGTAATTAGCACATTGGGGGTTCAAATAATTAATAAGGAACTTAAAGCCCCGATTCAGGGGCTTTGGTATTACTGAAGAACACTCAAACCTTTACGATCAATAATATTGAGCAAACGCAGCGCCGCGCCGTTTGGTTTTTTTTCTTCTCGTTCCCATTTAATAATCGTGGCGACTGACATTCCAACGCAAGCCGCCAGCATTGCTTGGCTCAAGCCCAAACGCTCACGCAATTCTTTAATAGCCTGGCCCGACATCATAGGCAGAACAGGCAGTGCCGCTCGCAACTCGCGCAATCTTACCCTTGAATCGATTTTTTCTTTGAGATCATCAGAGACAACGCCAATTTCATTGAAATCATGTGCGATTTCCTGAAGATCTTTAAGGTGATTAACCATCACACTGCACCTCTCGCATTTTCCCCGCCCTAATCGCTCGTCTTGCTTGTTCAGTGGTGAGGTTGAATAACTCTTTGGCAACTTGCTTATAAAGTAGAAGTTCAGTTTCGGTCATTTCTCGTATTGTGCTTTTGACTGCTGACTTAGCATACCCATTTACAAAGAAGAGGTGCTTATCAATTTTGAAAGCAATGACAGCTCTGGCACCACTACTTTTACCTTTGGTTAAGGGAATGCGTTTCTTATATATCCCACCGCCTAAATTAGCTTCATATCGACCCGCGATAACTTCTAACGCTGCAATGCTTAGCTTGCCGTCGTCAATCCCATCAGCTTTGGTATTTCTGTCGAATGGTTTTAAAACATAAATTGCCATGGTGTGTCCTGACTGTGATTCGATAAGGACGCTCCTTGTCCACACATGCAATGTCTATAGTACTAAGTACCATAGGTTAACTCAATCTCTATCTTATTGGCCCAGACATCAAGTTTAAAGGCCTGAAAAGAGTGCTTTTATATAAGCATCTGTAATTAATAGACTAGCACTTTTTGCAAAAACAGCTCCCCTGATGGTTAACCATATTCCTGTACAACAGGCTTTTCTTTGTATAACTTTAGTGGGCCTGGTGCTCATTAGTTAACCTGGAGGATGGAACCATGCGTTAGGGTAGAAACCTGCTATCAACGTCGGATGCGATTACGCGTTATTTTAATGAGGCTTCCCTGCCTTCTCAGCAGGAAATCCTGGGTAAAATCGTTGGAGAAATACTGCGTTCAGGCCGTTCACTGAGTCGCAAAAACGATCTGCACCAAGCTGATTTGCCGACTGGAACAGGCAAATAGCCCGGAAGAAGAGTTGCACTACCAACAGTTAATTGGCCTGATGTTTACCTCCGAGCGATGATCCTGAGAACTTGCGCACCGACCTGACATCGGACAAAGTGGCTTCCGCCTCATAGGTTATTTCACGTTAGACTGAATCCACTTTGTTACCTGTCGCAGGTCTTTGCGGTAACCAGAGAACCTGTATGAACAGAAGTAAAGATGAACGATTAACTGATATCGTCATGGGCGATGCCGTACTGCAGCTGCTGAAAAAAAAGAGGCCGGTGACGAACAGCGCCCTGCTCGATAAGCTTCGTTTGATGGCGTCCGTTGAACCCGATGCTGGCCGCCAAAAAGCACTAAGCCGCGCCATGGCAGAAGTGAAGAACAACATGCAATCCTCCACTCAGGACAGCATGGCACTCAAAGATACCAACAACGTCACACACATTTTTCGCAACCGCGATAATACGGGCAAAGACACACAGCATTAAAATCGGGGCCTCGAGGCACCCTCTTGTTAATGAAATTTTCATAACTTAAGGCTGCAATTTTAACCCATTGCAGCCTTTTTTTGTCGGGCGCTTCACTACGCTTTCAATTCACCATGCTGTTGCAGCTCATAATCGATAAAGGCCGTAATCATCGCACGGTAAACCTGCTCAATAATTTCCTCAGATAACCCCTGCGCTTTTGCCTGACATCTCACTTTATCAATCACCTGTTGGACACGATCGGGAGCGCGTACCGCTGCGCGGTCTTGTTTAAACTGTGCAGCGGCCTTAACACACTCTCCACGCCGGGCAATCAGTGCCACCAGTTGTTGATCCACTTGATCAATTTCTTCCCTGACTGCATCAATAGAGTCAAATTCCATCAAGATTTCTCCTTTATAAATGGGTTATCGCGAACTGATGAGCAATTTGATGCCCAGGCAAACAAAGCTCAACGCAAAGATTCGGTTCATAAAGCGCATCACGCGCGGTTTTTCGAGCACCCGACGCCTCATCAGCGCGGCAAAAGCGCCATACAACATAAAGATGAAAAGCGTCAGCAACATAAAAATGGTACTCAGTACTAACATATCTTGTGTCGGCGTCGAACTCTCTGAAGCGATGAATTGCGGTAAAAAAGCCAGAAAAAACAGCGATAATTTAGGGTTAAAGAGATTGAGTAACAGAGCATGGTTAATAATACGCAATGCGGTTTTTTTACTCTCCACCTCAGTGGTCAGTGACGTCCGCTCACGTAACGCCATCCACGCCATGTAGAGCAAGTAGCCAACGCCGATTAGCTTCAACATGTTGAATGCGTAGTCACTGGTATGAAAAATAACGGCTAATCCCAGCAATGCAGCGAGAAGATGCGGCACAATACCGAGCGTGCACCCTAAAGCCGTAATAAAACTGACACGCATTCCTCGATTCAGACCGCTGGCGATAGTTAACATAGCCCCAGGGCCCGGTGACATCACCACCACCAAAGTAGTGACATAAAACTCTATTCCAGCGTGCATTTTTAATCCCTCAGTCGAATGTATCGCCTGAGTATCAATTCACGAAAGGCCAGCGTCTTGAACAAAATTGCAGAGGATTACAGCAGAATGGCTTTTTGATAGCGTGCAGGCGTGATACCCATTTGGCGCGAGAATGCACGCGTGAGGTGGCTTTGATCGGCAAAACCACTCATAACAGCGGCATCAGCCACACTATTCCCTTTTGCCAGCCATTGTCTTGCATTACGGACGCGCAACTGCATGAGATAGGCATGGGGCGTCATTCCAACTTCACGAGCAAAACTGCGCAAAAGTTGAAATCGACTTAGCCCACACAACGTTGCCAATTCACTCAGGCTCGTCTGACGAGATGGAGCATCATCTAAATATTGCTTTGCCCTTTGTATCGTGGGCGTCATTTTAGTCGGGAAAGCCAGGGTCAGAAGGTGGTGGTGACAGAGGTACATCAAGCATTGTAATAACGTCTCTTCCAGAAAACCCGGTTCAACCTTGGTCTGATTTAGGGCAAAAAAAAGCTGAAACAGACGATGGCTCAGAGAGTTGTCTCTGACTAACGGCTTGAGCACTGCATCGGCATCACTCCTCTCCATCCGTAACTCCTGCCACAACAGTTCAGGTTCCAGATAGACCATCTGCCAGCTACGCGCGCCCTGAAGCGGCATACCATCGTGCACTTCTCCCGGATTGACAATAATCACATCTCCAGGGCCGGCCTCTATCTGCCCCAGCAGGCTCCATGAGCGCTGTGCACCTTGCGAGATGACACCCATCCCGAAGTGATCATGGGAATGGCGCGGGAAGGTATGTTCGCTCTGCAGCGCCATGGCCTCTGTACCCGCCATAGGGCTATGCAGAACGCGTGACAAGTGGACGGGCTTTACCAACGTCGTTTCTCCGCAGATACACACTGACTGCTACTTTAGCGCCTTTTCCTCTCAGCAGAAAAAAAACCGCAGGGATTTTGTACGATGTTGTGCTAACGTCAGATTTATTCCCCAATCTGCCGCGAGCCGATGATGTCTTGGTTCATTACGTTGACCACAGTGACAACCACCACCGCATTCATCGGCGGCGTGAGTGTATCTGTAGCAAAAACGTAAGCGTACAGAATCCTCACCCCGTCAGCCAATGGACGGGGATTGTCTCCGTTCATCACCCAGTGAAAGGAGACACACCATGCCATCCTCAAGTAAAAAAGCGCTATTGATTATCGATATGCAACACGGTTTGTTTTTTGCGCCGCAGCAGCCATTTGCCGCAGAAACTTTGCTGAACAATATCAACACGTTGATTGCCCGTGCACGCGACGCAAAAGCTCCGATCTTTGCTGCTCGCCATACCGGGCCTGAGGGAACACCTCTTGCCGAGAGCAGTCCGCTCACGCAGCTTATTCCACAGTTGGCGATAGATGCCGAGTTGGATGGTGTGTTTGTGAAACGCTACCCCAACTGTTTCCGTGGCACGACGCTCCTGGCTTCGCTACAACTCGCCGGAATTGAAGAGTTGGTGATTTGTGGTATGAAAACAGAATATTGCGTGGATACGACTTGCCGGGCAGCGGCAGACTTAGGCTTTCGCGTGGTATTAATCAGCGATGCACATAGCACGACAGACAACGGGCAGATGAGTGCATCCCAGATCATTGCCCATCATAACCAAACGCTATCGGGTCCGTTTGCCCAACTGGCGGCTACGGCTGACGCGCTCATTTGAATGTTTGGGCGCGGTCAATATCGCGCCCTGACCTCAGTACCGCGCGCGCCCGCTGAATCCCGCACCCAGTAAAATACTTTGATAAACCTGTGTGCTGGATCCTCCCTCCTCATTCATCAAGCGCGAGATAAAAAAGGGGTAAAGAAAAAGGGTGCAGGCATAAAATATCAGACTACATCAATTGTATGCCAAAGCGCTTTAGCAACGTTGCCCACAGGACAAAAAGCACGATAGTTAACAGGCAACTCGCCACCAGCGTGGGCCAAAATCCCCAGCGCTGATAGAGAAATGGAAAGGCGACAAACATCGGCAGGGTTGGCACCACGTACCAGAAGGTATACCAGGCGTGGCTGGCGATCTTTGCCTGGCTCTGACCTTCCAGCTTCATCCAGATCAGCACCAATATCGTCACTAATGGCAGCGCCGCAATCAACCCTCCGAGACGGTCACTGCGTTTCGCCACTTCAGAAATCAGCACCACCATACCCGCCGTGATGGCGTATTTTACGATGAGCCACAGCATGGTTTGCTCCTACTTCAGATATGAACGAATAACGCTGACAATCTCTTCCAAATCCTGAGTGCGCTCCGCTTCGGTGGCAGATTCATTCATCAGGTGCTCTTTGATATGCCCCTCCAGCAGTTCTGCCATTAGACCATTAACTGCCCCGCGTACCGCTGCTACCTGCTGCAACACTTTTAGGCACTCCTCACCCGATTCCAATGCGGTCTCGAGCGAAGCTGCCTGCCCTTTAATACGACGTACGCGGGTTAACAGGCTTTTCTGATGCTTGAGTATAAGGCCCATTCTCGGCTCCTGTTGATCTTAATGTATACTGGGGTATAGTATATTTACTTTGAATTTTTTGATTTTACGGCACTGCAATGCCGCTTTCAACTTATCACGACACGAGATGCACACCATGAATGATTTCGCTGCCCTGCTGAGCCAGGGCACGTCTAGCGCGTTGCTGTTTATCCCAAGCGCCATCTTGCTTGGGGCGTTGCACGGCCTGGAGCCGGGTCACTCTAAGACGATGATGGCGGCATTTATCGTCGCCATCCGTGGCAGTGTTCGCCAGGCGGTGATGCTGGGTCTGGCAGCCACTTTTCCCACACTGCGGTGGTATGGCTGATTGCGATGGGCGGGATGTATATCAGTCGGCAGTTTACTGCCGAAGCTGCCGAACCCTGGCTGCAGCTGATTTCAGGCCTCATTATCATTGCAACAGCTGCCTGGATGTTCTGGCGTACCTGGTCTGAAGCACAAGCGTGGCATCAGCACCACGATCATGAACATACGCAGGATCATCATCATGAACATGGGAATCATCATGAGCATGGGCATCATCATGAACATGAGCATCATCATGAGCATGGGCATCATCATAAGCATCGGCATCATCATGAGCATGAGCATGAGCATGAGCATCATCATGGGCACGGGCATCATCATGAACACGGACATCATGGCGAATTGGCCAGGTTCGCGGAAGGTTCTCAGGAATATCAGGATGCTCACGAGCGCGCGCACGCGGAAGACATACGCCGACGCTTTGATGGCCGTGAAATCAGCAATCTGCAAATTCTTCTCTTCGGCCTGACGGGGGGATTAATTCCCTGCCCCGCAGCGATCACGGTCCTCCTTCTCTGCCTGCAGGTGAAGCAGTTTAGTCTTGGTGCGGCGCTGGTGGTCTGCTTCAGCATCGGCCTGGCGCTTACGCTGGTGACCGTCGGCGTAGGTGCGGCGCTAAGTGTTCGGCATGTATCCCGTCGATGGAAAGGATTCGCCGATATTGCACGCCGCGCACCTTACTTCTCTAGTGCCCTGATTGCCATCGTGGGCGTCTATATGATGTTCCATGGCTACAGTGGCCTCACCCAATAAGGAATTATTTCCATGTCTGTAAAATCGCCTTGTACTGATGTCTGTATTTTTGAGGGAAAAAATAGCTGGTGTCGTGCCTGCGGCCGTACGCGTAAAGAGGCACAGGAGTGGCGCAAAATGTCACCCTATCACCGCAAGGCGATTGAACGCGCATTGAAAGATCGCGTTGCGACGTTGCAAATAAAATAGTCAGGTGCTTCGTTCAATCATGCGCACCAGCTTATTCACTGCGGGAGTACGTTCACGTTTACGATATAAGAACCAAATGGATGAAGGAATAACGGCTCCGGGTATTTCGCGATAAGTGATGCCGGTTAATTTTAATTGAGTCACCAGAATAGCCGGTATTACCGCGACACCATTACCTAATGCGACATTGGCCAGCACTTCATTTAAACTGCCCGCCGACCAGCTACGACTCAGAATAAACCCACCACGCTGTGCAAAGGTCACGGTGCCAGACACTTGTTCGGGCAAAATAAAGGTTTCCCCTTTAAGTTGCGCAGATTCGATGGGTTGTTCCTGCGCAACCAGCGGGTGGTTATCCGGCAGTGCCAATGCGAAGTGATCTTGCTCGACTTCAATGTATCCGACATCGGCAGGCAACGGCACAGGACCGCGCACAAAGGCAACATCAATAGTACGTTCACTGACCTGAGTGGCCAGTGTATCCATGACTGATTCACGTGCATTGATTGAGATATCAGGTGCGCTGGCACTAAAGCTCGTCAATAACCGGGTTAAAATGCCAGATAATAGTGCGGATGCCACATAGCCCACGCGGATATAACCGCGTTCGCCGCGAGCGGCACTACGTACTCGGGATTTGGCCTGCTCCGCATGTTGTAGAGTCTCACGCGCCTCCTGTTGGAAAATTTCTCCAATTTGCGTCAACTCGACTTTACGTTGAGTACGATAAAATAATGGCGCACCTAATTCTTCTTCCAATTGATTAATCTGCACCGACAGCGTCGGCGTGGATATATTAAGATTCTCAGCCGCCACGCCATAATGCAGCGTTTTTGCCAGTTCCAGAAAATAGCGTAGATGGCGTAATTCCACGTTTTACCTCCTACTTATCTTGTGTGATGAACATGTCGATCATTACCTGAAACGGAAACGCCAGCAATATAAATGTTGTTAGGTTTTGCCTAACAATAACTCCAGTACTGTTTATTGAATGACTTCCGTGATGGATTCAAGCTGTAAAGCATTCACTACCTTGCTCGCGGGAGAAAAGATGTCCACTGCTACCATTGCACTCGACCATCGCCATCTGAATCGTGTTTTACTCGTTGCCTCAACCGGGTGCGCATTGACGGTAATCGACACCAATATCGTCGGCGTTATGTTGCCAACCATCGCTAAAGGTCTGCATGCTTCTTTTGCAGACATGGAATGGGTCATTGGCGCTTACGTGCTGAGCTTTTCCTCACTCCTTTTGCCGGCAGGGTCGCTGGCAGACAAATTTGGCCGACGCCGACTCTTTCTCGGCGGCATTTTACTGTTTGCACTGGCCTCACTCGCCTGTGGCATGGCGACCAGCGTTTTGGCACTCAATATTGCCCGTACGGTTCAGGGTATTGGCTCCGCATTTCTGCTGGCGCCAGCACTGGCAATTATCGCGCACAGCTTTCGCGATAGTCAGGCACGTAACCGGGCATGGGCGATTTGGGGCGGTGTGATGGGATTAACCATGGTGCTGGCACCGTTAGCCAGCGGCATGATCAGTACGTTGCTTGGCTGGCGCTGGACATTTTTTGTCAATATTCCTATTTGTGCCCTGCTGATGCTGGCCGTCACCCGCCACATTGAGGAATCCAGGCATGAACACGCGGGTAAACTCGATTTACCTGGCATCGCGCTGTTTATCGCAGGCATGTTCTGTTTGACCTGGGCATTAATATTAGCGCCGCAACATGGCTGGTTGAGCCGTGAAGTGGTGGGCAGATTGTGTCTCGGCGCGTTGTGGTTTGGCCTATTTATCCGTGTGGAAAGTGGCAAAAGCAGGCCGATGTTGAATCTGCAACTTTTCCGCTCGTTCCCCTTTATTGGCGCAGTATTAGCGATGTTTGCTTACGCTGCCACCGCGCAAGTTATGACCTCATTACTGCCGCTGTTATTGCAGAATGTTGAGGGAATGACGCCTTTAATGGCCGGAGCGGGTATGCTGCCTTTCGCTTTGGCAATGCTGCTGTTTCCTGTTGTGGCGCGCTGGCTCGGCAAACGCCTGCATGCCGCCACTTTACTGGCTCTTGGCCTGGTCACCGTCTCCTTTGGCAACATGATGATTGCGACTGCCGTGTACCACCACCATTTGCTGCTGACCCTGGCGGGTATGGCCCTACTCGGCAGTGGCGGTGGGCTGCTCAATGGCGAAACCCAAAAGGCGATTATGGCAACCGTACCGCCGCAGCAGGCAGGAATGGCATCGGGTATCAGCACAACAGCCCGTTTTTCCGGCATTTTGTTAGGATTTGCCACGCTGGGCGCGATTCTGGCGGCCAGCACACAGTGGCAATTACAATCAGCGATGCTACACGCGCAGTTGCCCCTTCAACCCGGTTTTAGCGCGCAGGTTATCGCCGGCGATTTCCGCCATGCACTGGCGATGTATGACGCCGTTCATCAGGTCTCTTTACAACCACTCATCATTACCAGCTACGCCGATGGATTTGCCAGCATGTTGTTGTGTGCTGCAGCATTTGCCCTGTTTTCCGCCATCGTTGTGCTCTATTCGGCGCGTCAGCCAACGGCGCTAGCCCAGCGCTAATTTTCAAGCGTGGGATCGACTGTCGCACGCACAACCCGTCCTTGTTGAGGAGCAATAATGAAGAAGTTAATGACCCTACTCTGCTTAAGCAGCTTGCCACTGTTTGCCCATGCGGCGGCGTTTTCGCTTAGGTCAGCAGACTTCGCCGATAACGGCGTGATGAAGAAAGCATTGGGTGGCAATGATAAGAACAATCTCTCCTGCAGCGGCAAAAACCTGTCGCCCGCGCTTAGCTGGGCCAATCCGCCCGTGGGCACCCAGAGTTATGTGCTACTGCTGACCGATCCGGCTGGCGCCAAAGGCTTGGGGGTGACGCATATGCTGGCGTACAACATTGATGCTACGCGTAACAAATTCCAACAGGGTGAGTTAAGCAAAGGAGGAAATTTTAGCTATGGCACCAATACGCCCGGCACGCAAAACTATTATGGCCCTTGTCCACCCGCAGGCGCGGGCTATCACCACTACAATTTTGTGCTGGTGGCGACCGACCTTGCGAACGGCACTTTACCCGCAGGACTCAGTCACACTGAGTTAGTCGCAAAATTGAAAGGTCACGCGCTGGGTTCTGCTAGCCTGGTCGGGCGTTTAGAGAATTGATTGCAGCGGGTCGCCGGCCTGGCGACCCAATAAAATTAGTGTCGAATCGCACAACCACACTGCGACATTTCACCCGGGACATATTTTCCGTGATGGGAGTGACGCACCTGCAACTCACCTTGCTGCCAGGCGTTGCCTGTATCAGCACGGTTTTCCAGTAAACGATTCAGTGCTTCGTTGACCAGCAAGTCACGACGCTGTGCCCAACTGGTCAGATGCCAGGTTGAGGCGCGGGCTTCATCCACATCATCAAAACCTACGACTGCCACGTGTGCGCCCTGGCCAAAATCGCGCACTGCCTGCAATGCACCAAAGGCCAGCACATCGCTTTCGCAGAACAGTGCATTAATGCGCTCGGCTGCACGGGTTTTCTTCAGGTAGGCCATCATGGTCTGATAAGCCAGTTCTCGATCGTTAGCCCCGGCCACCAGCTGAATGTTCAACGTTTTATGTTCTGCCTCAAGGCTGGACACCAGGCCTGCCATTTGACGCGCGGGATCGGCCTGCTGCTGACTGTGCATAAAGCCAAAGCGTTGATGTCCTTGAGACAGTAACAATAACCCCATCTCGGCACCCGCATCGAAACCATCGGCAATCACGACCTCAGCACCTGCTTCACGGCTCTGGCTTAAATGCACCGTCGCCACGTCAGGCAGTAGTTTTGCTGCGGTATGCAATTCATCCTCAAACAGGGATGTCAGAAATACCAACCCCGCCAGCGGCAAAGATGCGGCATTCTGCAACATACGTTGATAGCTTTCTGCTGAATCGACATTCAGCAACAGCGTCACTAAACCACGCGCGTTTAACTGGCGCGTCATTTCATTCAGCATCGTGACGGTATTTGGGTTGGTGAATTCATCGCTGACGATGCCGATGATATTGGGATTAACGGCCATGAATGAGCTCTCCTGCAACTTAGCGTGCGGTCATTATTTTGTAGGTAACGTAAGACACTTCACGTTACCCGATTAAGTCGCTATCGCCAATCATCAGACTTGCTGTCTCTTCTGCATTTTTAACGTCGGGTCAGGGCCAGGCGAATTCCCAGGCCAATGAATGTCATACCGACGATACGATCCAGCAGCTTTTGCAGCGTAATGTTGCGCGATACTGCACTCGCAGCACCGCCCGCCAGCAGGGCAAACGTCACATCAGTGATCAACCCAATCACCGCGTATGTTAGTCCCAACAGCAGGAAGGAACTCGCATGATAGTTACCCTCTACCACGACGAATTGTGGGAAGAACGAAATGAAAAACAATAACACTTTGGGATTAGTGATAGATGTAATAAAACCGCGGACTAAAAGATTACGTGTATTGGAGCGTGGCACCTGAGTCTGTGAGCGACATCCCTGTGGTTTGACAATAAATGTTTCCCACACCATCTTGCCACCTAAATAAATAAGATAAGCAGCCCCGATATATTTAATCGCTGTAAATAACATCGGCGAGGCGGTAATTAACGCCGTTAAGCCTATTGCACTGGCCAACGCATGCGTACAGCTGCCGAGCGCCACACCGCTCGCAGATATCACGCCGCTGCGTCGCCCATTGGCCACGCTTTGCCCGACCACATAAGCGAGGTCCGGACCCGGCGTGATACACAGCAGAAATACCGAAACGAGGAACAGGGGAAAATGGATGATATCCAGCATGTTAACTCCTTTTTGAAGTGGCGTTTGTTGTACTGAGTATGGCCACGTAATCCAATCTGATGACGATTTATTTTGAGACAAAGTAACGAAGGTAGAGCTGATACTCTTCGCTCATATTATCGGGCATATCATCAGTGGTGAAGAATGCCAATGACAACCCCTCACTTTTATCATTTATTAAACTACCATGCCATTTTTTTGACCAGTAAAGGGCGGTGACAACATTGATTTCATCGTTATTATTAAGCGTAAAAGTAAATTCTTTGCCAGAAAAGACTTTCAAAAAATGAAGTTCATCGATATCAATATTCGTCTCTTCTTTCACTTCACGCACAGCGGTTTGTTCGAGGCTTTCACCCGGTTCCATCAACCCACCGGGTAGTCCCCAGCTTCCGTCTAATCGCTGTTGTAGTAAAATACGTTGCTTATCGTCAAGGATGATGACGTTCGCTCCCACAAGCAGCAACATACGATGTCCAACTAAGGTTCTCATCTCGCTGACATAGCTCATCATGTTCTCCATCCCGTTTAGAATTAAGAAAAAATAGCGTTAATTCATGACGATTTAGCAACGCCAATACACAATGCGCACGCATTGCGCCATCACTCTTTTGTCGCCGCTACAGTATGAGTGACAGGACTAAACCTCATCGTCATGGAGTTAAACTTGTGGCAACACTTACCCTACGCGTAGCGCGACCAGTTTCACAACTGGAGCTCAGTCGTGAACTTTATCAATCAGGATTGGGACTGGATGTGATTGGCGCCTTTGAAGACCACCAAGGCTTCAATGGCGTGATGCTGGGAAAAGCAGATGTGCCCTGGCATCTGGAATTCACACAATGCACTTCGCATCCGGTCATCCCTTCACCCTCATCAGAAGATCTGTTGGTGCTGTATTTACCCGAGCGTGATAGGTGGCAGCAAACATGCCAGCAAATGGTATTGGCGGGATTTGTACAGATTGATTCGTTCAACCCATATTGGGATCAAAACGGAAAAACGTATCAAGATCACGATGGTTATCGAACCGTCATACAGTGTCAGCAGTGGCCGTAGCCTCTCGCATGCCTGACCGCGACAGAAATGTGCAGGGCGCCGACGCGCCCTGCACATTACTCTTCGAGTAGAATCGAGAAACCGCCGTAAATCATTCTTTTGCCATCAAACGGCATGTTTTCGCCCATCTCTTTCATCCGCGGATCGGACATCATTTTCTGATTGGCCGCATCACGCACTTCACGTGAGGGATATTCAATCCAGCTGAACACCACTGTTTCTCCCTCTTCCGCTTTCACCGACCGATAAAAATCCGTGAGCTTGCCTTCAGGTACATCATCTGCCCAGCACTCCACGATGCGGGTGGCACCAAACTCCTTAAACAGCGGCGCTGCTTTGGCCGCCATGGCACGGTAATCCTCTTTATTAACTTCAGGCACCGCAACGACAAAACCATCTACGTACGACATAGGCTATTCCTCCGTCGTGCTGTACACGGCCGACAGTGACCGCAGAGTAAAGTGTACAAATGATGTGCAAATCATGAGCAACTGCAGCACTGAAACTGCGTGTTGTCTCGCAGATTCCTGCTTGCGGCCGAAATTGCGTTACACTGTGCACCTCGATAGTTACGCCATCAGGATAGTTATGCGCATCACCATTGATTCGGCCGATCAGCCGTTTATTCACCGTTTGCTCGGAGAAGAGATAGGGCAAGTGGATACTCAATCCAGCGACACGCGTTTACAACACGCCCTCGACATCGCTCGGCAGCAGAAAAATCACGAAGCGGAACTCGACTGGAAACGCAATGCGGTGTTTTTAGCGTTGTTTATTTTCCTCTATGCCGTCCTGGGCGCCTCGCTGACGCTGGATCTCACCGCACAAGCACCCAGCCACAAAAGTTTGGTGTATGCATTAGAAGCTGTCCCCGTGCTGATCGCCTTTTCCGGTCTGTTTGTCTCGTTGTTATTCCTGTTCTTCACCCGCAGCAGCGCGCGACGCCTGCGCAGTTGGGATCAAGGCATTTTTGTGCTGGAGAAATACGTTGGCACCAACCTCTATAAGCAAATCAATGAGATGGGCGCTCGCACTACCAACTATTCACAGTCAGCCATTAACGTTGCGCTTGCCCTGTTTATTTGTGTGACCTGGGTGGTGATGTACAACTACTTCACCTTTACCACCAGCGGCGTAATTGGCAGCGTGATTTCTTTGTTTATCACCACCATGACCTACGTGATACTCGATATTCAGTTGTTAAAGTCAGGCACCTCTATTGCGATTGATGAGCCACTGATTCCGGCTGACGAAGATAAAGAGAAGAAATAATCCCCTGCATCAGGTGGCCTAAGGGCCGCCTCGATATTTCTGGCCTATAATCATGCTGACATACCCTTTAATACGGATCAGGATCGATTAAGGAGCAGTAATGAAAATATGGCCCATCGCCGCACTTGCCGCGTTATCGTTAACGCTGGTTGCCTGTAAATCCCCGACGCCACCAAAAGGTGTCACGCCTATCAGCCCTTTTGATGCCAACCGCTATTTGGGCAAATGGTACGAAATCGCCCGCCTGGATCACCGCTTTGAGCGCGGCAAAGATCATGTCACAGCCACTTATACTCAACGCAACGATGGCGGCATAAACGTGCTGAATCGTGGATATGATTCGGTGAAAAAAGAGTGGAGTGAGAGTGAGGGCAAGGCCTATTTCACCGGCAAATCGGATACCGCAGCGCTTAAAGTCTCCTTTTTTGGCCCGTTCTATGGCGGCTATAACGTGATCGCATTGGATGATGATTATCAATACGCGCTAGTGAGCGGTCCAAATCGGGGTTATTTATGGATCTTGTCGCGAGAGCCGAAGCTTCCGAATCAAGTGAAAAAACAGTACCTGGCTATCGCGCAAAGGCTGGGGTTTGATGTGGATAGGCTCATCTGGGTGGATCAAGGTTAAAACTGCACTCAGGAATGAAGTCATTCTACTTTCCATCCCTGTGTAGTTCAGCATAACCGGGCGTGAGATTCTGGTTATGCTGCAGCGTTGGGGTGGAGAATCTTCAATCGGCTTATGACCAATAACTTGCAGGCTTGCAACCTATCACGGGTTACCCCTTATTGGATGAGGAACACATCATTCAGTGAAAAGTGTACATGAATGATTTATTTGAACGAATCCCTTATTTATTAATCATATAACCAGGCATGTTTATAATGCGCTTCTCTTCGCAATATTGCCCTTTCAAAAAAGCTGCTAAAATACGTCATCGTCTATGATTTCATCAGTATAAAATATCTTTATCTGAAATTTCAAAGCTCTGATCATTCTGACTTATCAATCAACATGTTTAGTCAACCCATCAGGTTGCTGTTCGCTTTTTTCATTATCGCATTGCCAGTGGTGAGGAAAAAATGAATGAAATAACAGAAGAATCCCCCAGAACAAATCTCAGATTATTATGGGGCTTACTGATTGTATTAACACTCATTTCGCTGCAGTGCCCAGCGAGCGAAATTAACCTATATTCCATCAACACGGGTTCCTACGTTTATCATCTGACCGGGAATCATGGGCAATACACTGAAAATTTTGAGAATAACTTCTTTTCGGTAGAAAGAAAATTGTCCGAAGATTCCACCTATAGCGTCCTGATCGGCACCATGAAAAACAGCTTTGACGATCGCTGTCTTGCGTTAGGGGTGAGAAAAGACTGGAAAACCTGGGATGATGGCTGGACCTTTAAAGGTATCTACGGCTACACCGGTGAGTTTTTTTTCGATGCCTTTAAGGATTGTGGCGATCACGGTTCCTATCACGACTTTAAAAAGGCCACCGGAATAGGATTCTCACCCTATATTTATCATGGCTTTCAATATAATTTCACACCCTATTTCGGCATTGAATCGGGAATTATTATCCCCTCGGTATTTGTTATCACCATTCAATGGAGCTTTAGATAAGCTCTGCACTGTTTATTCAAAGTGCTGTTTTTCAAGCCAATCGGCGATGACAGAAGTGAGTCGAACAGGTTGCTCAAGGGGCAACATATGGCCACTGTCACCGATAATTTCCATATCGCCCCCCAATAAAGTGACAATCTCTCGGGATTCTTCAAGACCGCGCAGGCCATCCCCTTCAGATGCAATAACCAATATTGGGCAACTCACCGGTTGCTGCGTGACACCACTGCGATCAAGCATGGCTTGTGTTCGAAAAACATTTGCACCGAGATGTTTCCCCATAACACGAATTTTATCAATTAGTTGAGCATCATTCCGTCGAGAGGGATGTAGCGATGGCTTCAGCACCGCCTGGCTAAAGCCATTAAAATCCCCCATCAAGGCGGTTTGTGATGCCTTATCCAGTAACTCACGTTGTTCAGGCGGATCTTCACGGAGTGAACTGGCAACCAAAACCATACCTGCAGTGCGCTCGGGAAAGGCTTCAGCGATGGCTCGGGCCACATAGCCTCCCAGTGAGAAACCGACCAAAATAAAGCGCGGCGGCAAGGTTGCCACGATATTGCTGGCATATTCGGTGATGCTCTCGCCGCGACTTAAGCTGGCTCTGATACAAGTTCTGTCATCCGGATAGGCGCGAACAAAATCGTCCCACAGCGTTTCATCAAGCATGAAACCTGGAATGAGTACGAGGGGTAAAGTTGTGTTGTTCATCCGTGAATCCTTAATTGTGAGTAATTAATGAGATTGTGTAACGTCAGGTTCGTATAAAGGCTGTGGCTTCACAACATCGCGAATATTCTGTGGATAATGCCAGCCCAGGTGACTATCATCAACCCACCCTACTCACTACTGATAAATAAGGAGGATTACTATGCCATCGTGTGAATTGTTTATTTACTCACACTTTTATAGTAATTGGCCGCGCTCAGCTATCTCTGCATTCGTGCTGCGATAATCCGCCTGAGCGAAGTTAACTACATTTCATTCCTTCCTCCGGCTTACCGGGTTGTCGTCAGCAGTTTTTGACGTCGGGCGTTCGCACGCCTGCAACTTATGAGTAAGCACATGAGCACATTACTATCCGCACACGCAGTCGGCTTTGATAACGCCTTCGGCACACTATTTCACGACATCCACTTCAGCCTGAAAAAAGGCGACCGTATCGGCCTGTTGGGTGATAACGGAACAGGTAAAAGCACCCTCCTGAAGATCCTGAGCGGTGAGCTTGAGAGCAGCCAGGGCAGCGTTACCTTAGCCAATCACTGTCTTCTGGCACGAATTGAACAGCATCTTCCCTCTCAACTCCAGCAAGCCACGCTGCTTGCAGGCGTTATTGCCCGTCTTCCAGAGCAGCAACAGATCAGTGATGCCTGGCGTGCAGAAGCATTACTCTCTTCGCTGGGGTTCGATGCTGAACAGCATACCCAAACGGCAGCGACGTTGAGTGGCGGTCAACATATGCGGTTACTGCTGGCGCGTGCGCTCATTCTTCAGCCCGATCTGTTGTTACTGGATGAACCCAGTAACCATCTGGATCTTCCAACGCTGCTGTGGCTCGAGCAGTTCCTGATAAGTTGGAAAGGCAGCTTTGTGCTGGTGTCACATGACAGTACCTTGCTGGACCAGGTCACCAACTGTAGCTGGATACTGCGCGATCAAACTCTGCAATTCTTCAGTTTGCCCTGCTCTGCAGCACGTCAAGCGCTTGCGCAGCAGGATGAAGCCGATGCACAACGTTTCCAGGCAGAACAGAATGAGATTGATCGCGTTGAAAAGAGCGCCAAACGACTGGCGATTTGGGGACGTACTTACGACAACGAAGGGTTGTCACGTAAAGCGCAACAGATGGAAAAGCGCGCCAATTGGTTGAAGGAGGCGCAAACCACGTTGACCGATGGTAGCCTGTGGCGACTCAAACTGCAGGGGGAAGCGTTGGATGCCGATCGCGTTCTGGCCCTGCCTGAGATGAGCATCCGACCTGCTGACAACGCTCCTGCGTTATTTACATTACCCAGCCTTCAGGTCAAAAGCGGCGACCGCATCGCTATCGTTGGTCGCAACGGCAGTGGGAAATCATCGCTGCTGCGTCAACTTTTGCTGGAGTACCAATGTGAGGCCACCACGCTGTTTCACCCGCGCGCAAGGCTCGGCTATTACGATCAAAGCCTCTCACAATTACAGGATGAAGAGAGCCTCAATGAGGCACTGGCGCATTTCGCACCATTAAGTGACGACCAGCGAAAGATGGCTTTGATAGGCGCCGGCTTCCCCTATCTTCGCCATCAACAATTGGTAGGTTCGCTGAGTGGCGGTGAACGCTCACGACTGCTGTTTGTCGGACTGACACTCGCACGATATTCCATCTTGCTACTGGATGAGCCCACCAACCATCTGGATATGGTCGGCAAAGAAGAGCTGGCGGAAGCCCTCAATCAGTTTGAGGGCGCGGTGTTGCTGGTGTCGCACGATCGCAATTTGATTGCCAGCAGCTGCAATCGTTTTTGGCTGATACAAGATCAGCAACTGAGCGAATGGCATGACTTTGCACAGGTCATTGAACTGATGGGGGCCGCGCAACCTTCAGAAAAGCCTGTTGCCAGCGGTCAGCCCGTGGCGGCCGAATCGCATAACGACGAGGAGGAAATACTGTTGGCCTTGTGCGATTTAGAGAGCAAGCTGGATGAAGATATGATGCGAAAGACTAAGCATCAAAAACCGACGTTGCAGACACAATGGCGCGACGAGATTGCGCAGTTGAAACAGCTGCTGGGGATCTCGTAAGCGTTCTGCCGATAAAAAGCCCCTACGATATTTTGATGCAGTGTCGTAGGGGCATAATCGACGAGCGGCTTAAAGGTTGCCTTGTACATCTACACCAGAGCGGCGTTCAACACCTGCGCCGCTCGCTTTAACTGATCCGCCGGATTGCGCCCAATCAACACGTACTGGTATCCGCTGCGATGCCACCACACCAGATTCATGCCGTGCCGCTTTTCCTGCGCCAGTGCACTCTGCTGAGCATGCTCTTCCCGCGAAATACACAGTGCCATCGGACCGTAACTGCTGTGATTCCAGGCGATTTGGGTGATCAGTGAATCGTCATAGCGCAGCATACGCACGCTTTTCAAACTCGCTTCAGGTAGCGTCAATTGCTCTGCCGTTAAATGCAGATCGAGGTCACGCGCGGTACGTTGTAATGAGCGTGCCAGCACTTGTGGAGAGCTGTCGACATCGGCCAGCGTTTCTGGGCTATAGAGCGACATGTATTGCGCCTCAAGTTCCCGAATGTGCGCGCTTTCGCCCTGCTCAGTGGTTGCCACAGATCGCGGTCGCGCCCAAAACCCAATCCCACTGCCCACCAGCAGAAAACTCACTGAGGCGGCGATCAACGCACGGCGGCTGACCTGAACAACAGCTTTTGCCGGCGCGGATGGCGTGTTTTCGAGCAGATATGCCAGCCGTGACTCCATACGCTCCCGTGGCGCATCATCCAGCATCGGCGCGAATGCATCTGCGAAAGGCTGGTTGCTTTTCATCAACTCGGCCGTCCGTGCTGATAAGGTTTCACTGCGCTTTAATTCGTTTTCAAACGCCTGCGCATCCTCCGCGCGCATTTCACCATCCAGCCAGGCAACGATAGCTTCATCGGCATAGGGCGAGGTAAATCGTGGTGCATTCACAAGCGTTTCTCCTGTCCCGCAGGCCGCGCTTTCACTGCGCTGGCTAAAGTGGTGCGTGCCGCAGCGAGGCGGCTCATGATGGTTCCAATCGGCACGGCCAGCGTGTCGGCAGCTTCCTGATAGGTGAAGCCCTCGACGTAAACTAAAAATACCGCGTTGCGCTGCGCCTCCGGCAACTGCCCGACACGCTGCATCACTTTGGCGTACTGCATGCGCTGTTCATTGTGTTGCTGATGGTCGGGAGCGAGCAGTTCATCACTCTCAACGAATCCCTGCCCCATGCGAACCCGCTGCGCGCGCAGTTCATTAATCCACACCGAGTGCAGCACGGTAAACAGCCAGCGATCGATGCGAGTACCTGGCGTGTATTGGGCGCTGCGTTCCAGCGCCCGCACACAGGTGGATTGCACCAGTTCTTCGGCCACATCTTTGTTGCGCGAAAGCACCATCGCGTAACGCCACATACGTGTCAGATGTGCCGCCAGATGTTGACGGACTTCAGTGCTGGTGATGTTTACGTCCTCCGTCAACCGCCGTCATCAGGACTCCGGATGACCATTAATCGCCGCGTTCAAATCCTGATACTCTTCACAATTCACCCCGCACAGCGATTTGATGATAGTAAGCTGCTCTTTAGCCAGGTCCGGACGGCCTTTGATCATCCAGGCTTCACCTAAATATTCACGCACTTTGGCATATTTGGGGTCCAGCGCGATGGATTTCTGATAGTAACTCATCCCTTCGTCGGTGCGGCCGAGTTTACGTGTGGCGTAACCGCGATAGTTCCACGCCTCTTTGGTGTTCTGATTGTGCAGCGTATCCAGTAACGTCAGCGCAGCTTGATACTCGCCTTTTTTCGCCAGATGGTAGGCGTAGTTGGTCTTGTCCTCATCACTCAGCATGCTGGTTTTTTCCGGCACACAAGATTTGGTTTTGCTGTCATAAACCTGCCCTTTCGGACAGTCCGGGGTTTTCTTGTCGCTGTCGTCATCGCCCATGGCGAGTGCCGCAGGTGTATGTAACGCCATCAGCAAAACCGGCACGGCAAACCAGCGAACCTGATTCATCATCTTCATCATTCATTTATCCTCGCGGAGTGGCATCCGAAATTAGAGCCATTTAAGCGGTAAACAACTCAACGATGATTTCTATTCGGAAAATTTTCATTTTTTTCTCAACGCACCCGATTTAATGCAGGAATCCTGACGAATTTTCTCCTGTTTGTTGCATTTAGTGATTACTATTCTCGCTTCATTAAAGGGATGCTTATGTTGAATACCTCTAAAAAGCGGCTTTTGGTCGCGATCGCTATTTTGGCGATCATTATTTTGGTCTGGGCCTACAGCAGTTCAAGACCAAAACCGAATCCACTGGTCACTGCCGTGGTGCGTCAAGGCGACATCGAAAACGTCATCGCTGCGACCGGCAAGATGGACGCTATCGAGCGCGTCAACGTCGGTGCGCAGGTTTCAGGTCAGGTGAAAAAGCTGTATATCAAAGCCGGTGATAACGTCAGTAAGGGCGAGCTGATCGCTGAAATTGACGATCAGCCACAGCGCAGTGATTTACGCAACGCGCAGGCTGCACTGAGCGTCGCGCAAGCCGATCTGGAAACACGTGAAGCGACGTTGGTCAGGCAGGATGCGCAGTTCAAACGCCTGCAGCAAATGATTAAAGCCAATCTTGTGTCACGTCAGGATTATGACGAAGCGGCCGAAGCCTCGAGCACCGCGCGGGCAGAACTAACGGCACAGAAAGCCCGCGTGATTCAGGCACAGATTGAGGTGGACAAGAAACAGCTCGATCTCAGTTATACCCGCATCATGGCACCGATGGACGGCACGGTGATAGCCATCGTCACCAAACAGGGCCAGACGGTCAACGCCGCGCAAAGTGCACCGACCATCGCCAAACTGGCGCAACTGGGCACCATGACCATTAAAGTGCAGGTTTCCGAAGCGGACATCACTAAGATCCAACCCGGCCAGCAGGCTTGGTTTACCACCTTTGCCAATCCCGACAAACGCTACTATGCCACGCTGCGCAGTATCGAACTGGCCCCGGAATCGGTGATGAAAGATGACGCCTTAATGGGCAACAACGAGAGCACGCCTTCCAGTAGCACCAACGCCGCGATTTATTACAACGCCCTGCTGGATGTGCCTAACCCTGATAACACTCTGCGCATCTCCATGACCGCGCAGGTGAATTTACTGCGTGACACGGCAAAAAATGCCCTGCTGATTCCGGTGCAAGCGACTAAAAAAGATCCCGATGGTAAAACCTACGTGGAAGTCGCCGATCAGCAGAATCAGCCCGAGAAACGGGTCATCACCACCGGTATTTCAGACAGCGTCGATATTCAGGTTCTCAGCGGATTAAAAGCCGGTGAAAAAGTGATTCTCGCGACCCAGGCTATTGGCGCGGACAAGGTGGTGATGTGAGCCTGATCGAACTGAAAAACATTCAGCGCAACTATGTTAACGGTTCAGAATCTCTGCATGTGCTGAAAGACATTAACTTGCAGATCGCCAGTGGCGAAATGGTCGCGATCATTGGCCCTTCCGGCTCGGGCAAATCCACATTGCTGAATATTCTCGGCTGCCTGGATGCCGCCGACAGCGGTCACTATTTTATTGCCGGGCAGAATACCGCTTCACTGTCACCGGATGCGCTGGCGAAAGTCCGTCGCGAACATATTGGTTTTATTTTTCAGCGCTACCACCTGATGCCGGACCTTACCGCATTAAGCAACGTCGAAATTCCGGCGATTTATGCCAATTTACAAGGGCAGTCGCGTCGGGAGCGTGCTGCTCAGTTGCTGGAGCGACTGGGACTAAAAGGCCGTGAACACCATAAACCGGGCGAACTCTCTGGTGGCCAGCAGCAGCGTGTGAGCATTGCGCGCGCACTCATCAACGGCGCTGAAATTATTCTTGCCGATGAACCCACCGGCGCGCTGGATTCCCATTCGGGCGAGGAAGTATTACGCATCCTTCATGATCTGAATCGTGATGGCCACACGGTGATTATCGTCACGCACGATATGAAAGTGGCACAGCACGCTGACCGCATCATCGAAATCCAGGACGGCGAAATTTTTGCCGACAGCGGGCCAAAAACCGATGCGACGCGAGCGCGCTATCAGCCGATGGCCCGCAAAAGCCAGAGCAAGCTGCGAGGATTTGTTGATCGCCTGCGCGAATCTATGCGCATGGCGCTGAATGCCATGAACACCCACCGCTTGCGTACCGCATTGACCATGACCGGCATCATTTTTGGTATCGCTGCCGTGGTCACCGTGGTGGCGCTCGGACAAGGCGCACGAGAAAAAACGCTGGAGAGCATCTCCGGACTCGGCACCAATGTGGTGTCGGTGTATGCCGGCGGCGATTTCGCCGAAGATGATGCGCATCCGGTGTTGACGCTGGTGATGGCTGATGCCGATGTGATTGCTCGCCAGCAGTTTGTCGACAAAGTCAGCCCTGAGCTGCTATCGACGCAGCCGATCCGTTATCTCTCCAACTCGTCGAAAGCATCCGTATCGGGCGTCGGCAAAGATTACTTTGAGATTCAGGGCATCAAACTGACCGAAGGCAGTAACTTCAGTGATGAACGCCACGCCCGGCAAGAGATCATTATCGATACCAATACGCGCAATAAACTGTTCGCTGCCAATGAAAACCCTATCGGCAAGATGGTCGTTTTAGGTTCTGTGCCGGTGCGCGTGATTGGTGTGGCGCATGAAGATAACGGTATTTCGCCCAATCGTCTCAGCGTGTGGCTGCCGTGGAGCACCATGATGTACCGCATCAGTGGGCAAACGGCGCTAACCAGCATTAGCATTAAGCTAAAAGATGATGTGATCAGCGGCCCGGCGGTGGAATCGCTGACGCAATTACTGACTGCGCGTCATGGCACCAAAGACTTCCTGATGTTTAACCGCGATAAGTACCGTAAAGCCATCGAAGGCGCGGCAGCCACCTTGACCTTGCTGATTTTGATGGTGGCGTCGATTGCCTTGATGATTGGCAGTATCGGCGTGATGAATATCATGCTGGTGTCGGTGACTGAGCGAACGCATGAGATTGGCGTGCGCATGGCCGTGGGGGCGCGACGCGGCGATATCATGCAGCAGTTTATGATTGAAGCCGTGCTGGTTTGTCTGGTGGGCGGCTCGCTTGGCGTGGCGCTTTCATTGGTAATCGGTCCGCTGATTAGCCTGATGGCAGGCGGCGTACTGACTGCCATCTACTCATGGGAATCCGCGGGCGCGGCCTTCGCCTGCTCTACCATCATCGGCATGATTTTTGGCTATCTGCCCGCGCGCAAAGCTGCACGTATGGATCCGGTCGCCGCATTAGCGAGTGAGTGAATTTGTCTTCTAAGGGTGCGCATCGCTGCGCACCGATTTTTCCGTCATGTTGGGATTGAGAGCGACTTACATTACGGTTAGATCAGCATCGGTAATGTGGCACTGGCCGTTTGCTGACTAGCAGTGGCGTAATGCGCATCATGTGCCATCAGCTCCCCCATTAACGCCTCAACCAGCAACATCGCCCCTACCTTCCCACTCAACGTTCCGGCATTAAGCGGACCTTCCGGTCGCGCCGCCACCAGCAGCATATCCGCCAGATTGCCCATCGGGCTGCGCAGCGTATTACTTAGCATCAGCACCTGCGCTTTTCGCTTCTTCGCTACATTGATCACATGCATCAGATCTTTGGTGGAACCGGAAGCAGAGATCGCGATGACCAAATCACCTTCACCCAGGGTCGAAGCATTCATGGCCGCACGATGCATATCACCAAACAGCTGCGCGGATTTGCCCAGCCGTAGTAGACGATAATGCAAATATTCACCGGTTATCGCGCTGGCAGCCACACCATAGATTTGGATAGAACGCGCCTGATGCACCGCCGCACCTGCCTGCTGTAAAACCTCGCGATCAATAAATTTTCCGGTATCGCGCAGTGCCTGCACCGACTCTTCCACCAGCGCATCAACCGGATCGCCCGTTGCTGCTAGCGCGGGCTGACTCTGTTGCACATCCAGCGCCAGTGCCATCTTAAATTCGGTATAACCTTTGCAGCTCAGATTACGACATAAGCGCGTCACGCTGGCTTCGCTGGTGTCCGTCTCTTTCGCCAATTCGGTAATGGTGAGATACAGCACTCTCTGCGGTTCGGTCAGGATGAAGTCGCCCAGCTTTTGCAGCGCCGGACTGTAACCCGGCAGGCCCTGCTTCAGATGCAGCAAAATATTTCCATTGTCCGTCATGACACCTCTCCATTAGCCAATATTGATGGCGCTTAGTGTGCGTAAAGGCCCTGCTTTGTGCCAGCAGAATTCATTATAAGTGAAAGCTATCACACTAATGGTAGTAATTTTCATCCGATTAAGTAGATTGTGATAATAATTTTTACCACAACAACACTTCGGGGATAAAAATTTATGTCAATGTTCAGTGGAGCCTCTTCAGGAGGCTGGTTTGAAAAAGCGCAACGTTTTGGAAAATCCTTTATGTTGCCGATCGCGGTATTGCCTGCCGCCGGCTTGCTGTTGGGCATTGGCGGCGCGTTATCCAATCCCAACACTGTTAAAGCCTATCCGTTTCTGGATATCGCCTGGCTACAAGGGGTGTTCACCATCATGGCCAGCGCAGGTTCGGTGGTCTTCGCCAACCTCGCTGTGCTGTTTGCGGTGGGCGTGGCGGTAGGTCTCGCGAAAAGCGACAAGGGCACAGCAGGACTGGCATCTCTGCTCGCCTATCTGGTGATGAATGCCACCATCAATGCCCTCTTGATGCTAACCGGCGTGCTGGCCAGCAGTAATCTCAGTGCCGTGGGTCAAGGCATGGCGCTCGGCATTCAAACGCTGGAAACGGGCGTATTCGGTGGCGTGGTGATTGGGCTGGTCACGGCGCTGCTGCACAATCGTTATAACAAAATCGCCCTGCCGCAATTCCTTGGCTTCTTCGGTGGCTCACGTTTCGTCCCGATTATTAGCTCGTTTGTGGCGATTATCGTTGGTGCAGCAATGACCCTCGTATGGCCGCACTTCCAAAAGCTGATTTTTGGCATGGGCGGATTGGTCGATGCCACGGGGTATTTTGGCACATTTATCTATGGCTTTGTGCTCCGCATGCTCGGGCCATTCGGCTTGCATCACATCTTCTATCTGCCGTTCTGGACCACCGCATTGGGCGGTAGCGAAATGGTGAATGGCCATCTTGTTGAAGGTACGCAGCGCATTTTCTTTGCTCAGTTAGCCGATCCGAACACCCAGCAGTTTTACTTGGGGACTGCGCGTTTTATGTCGGGCCGTTTTATCACCATGATGTTCGGACTGCTTGGTGCCTGTCTGGCGATGTATCACACCGCCAAGCCCGAGAACCGCAAACGTGTGGCCGGTTTGTTGTTGTCCGCCGCCCTTACCTCATTTCTGACTGGGATCACCGAACCGATTGAGTTCTCGTTCCTGTTTGTGGCGCCGGTGTTGTATGTAATCCACGCGCTTTTCGATGGCCTGGCCTTTATGATCGCCCACATTTTACACATCACCATTGGGCAAACCTTCTCCGGCGGATTAATCGATTTCATTCTGTTTGGTGTTTTGCAGGGCGAAGCGAAGACGCATTGGATGTATGTGCCGTTGGTCGGTGTGCCGTGGTTCCTGCTCTATTACTTCACCTTCCGCCTGCTGATTGCTCGTTTCAATTTTAAAACGCCAGGCCGTGAAGATATCAGCATCGATACGCTGCCGATTGCCGCTGGCGAACGCCCTTTGCAGGTGATTGAAGCGCTGGGCGGTAAAGACAATATTGCCGAACTTGACTGCTGCGCCACACGTTTGCGTATCACACTAAACGACAGTTCTAAACTTAATGAAGCCGCATTGAAGGCCACGGGCGCTCGCGCGGTTATCCAGCGTGGCAACGGCGTACAGGTGATCTATGGCCCGCACGTCACCATTATCAAAAATGAAGTTGAGGAGTTACTCGCGCTATGAAAGTAAACATGCTGGAGCAAATTAAAGGAAAACTGGTGGTGTCTTGTCAGGCACTGGAAAATGAACCCCTGCACAGCGCCTATATCATGTCGCGTATGGCATTAGCCGCGAAGCAAGGTGGCGCGTCGGCAATCCGCGCCAACAGTCTGATCGATGTAGAGCAGATTATGCAAACCGTGGATTTGCCCATTATCGCCATTATCAAACGAGATTATTCAGGCAGTGATGTATATATCACTGCCACGCTCAAAGAGGTCGATGAATTGATGGCGGCGAATCCAGCGATGATCGCGCTGGACGCCACGCAACATCAGAGGCCTGGCGAACTGCAGTTGCCGCAGTTGGTGGCGGCGATTCGTCAACGCTATCCGCAGTTATTGCTGATGGCAGATATCGCGACAGTTGATGAGGCGTTGCTGGCGGATGAACTCGGCTTCGACTGCGTAGGTACTACGCTGCATGGCTACACGGCGGAAACGCGCGGAAAGTATCTGGCGGCAAATGATTTTCACTTTCTGCGTGAAGTATTAACAGCAGTGAAGGCGCCAGTGATTGCAGAAGGCAATGTGGAAACACCTGAGATGGCGGCGCAGTGTTTAAAACTGGGCGCGCATGCTGTGGTGGTCGGTGGCGCGATAACCCGTCCTCAGCAAATAACGCAGCGTTTTGTCAACGCAATCAGCTAAGACGTCTTGCTCGGGTCATAAAAACAGCAAAGCCG
Organism: Pantoea sp. Seng; assembly: GCF_009829935.1. Classification (NCBI taxonomy): domain Bacteria; kingdom Pseudomonadati; phylum Pseudomonadota; class Gammaproteobacteria; order Enterobacterales; family Erwiniaceae; genus Pantoea; species Pantoea sp. Seng. The sequence goes on from NZ_SZZV01000019.1 coordinate 71,235, forward strand.
CCCGAAGGCGGCCTTAACGCGGAAGCGGAAACTGAACTTATTTGTACAGTTCTGCCGTCATGTGCACACGGTTGTTGGTGTTCGCTTCAGTGATTTTATACTGAGCGCCCTGCTGTTGTGCGACTGCGGCAACTTTCGCTTCGGCACCGTCAAGAGTTGAAGACTCAACGGAGATGCTCTGGGCAAAGCTGGCAGCGGACATCAGTGAAAGAGCGGCGGCAGCGGCGATGGTCAGTGTTTTGATAGTTTTCATGGTCTTATTCCTTTGGGTTGTTTGTGAAGGCTGTGTGCCTTCGATGGAAATAATAATACCCTAGGTTACAATTACCATATTAACTATTAGTGCGGTCATGATGATCCAGCTAATCATGCACAGCGTTACTGTCACATCGACTGTCATAATGATCAGGATGTTATCCACATTTCGGGTGAAAAGACTGCGCGCTAACCTGTGGATAAATCACCTCCCACCGCAAACCACGCCAGCTGCACTGCCGTGGTTACTTTTCGTACGAGCTTGTGCCTGATTGCTCACTCATCTCCTGTTACGCCTAACGGATCAAATCGTTACCGATTACGGTTAGTGTGGTTTCATACCGAATCCTCTTTCTCAACCACCAGTACCCGCGCGGCGCCCTGCGGATGGGCAACATGCTCGGTTCCCACACTGGCAAAGAAAATATCACCGACATTCAACATCACTTTCTGTACTTCGCCCTGCTCGCGGTAATGCATTTCTACTGCACCATCCAACACCACAAAGACCTCTTCGCCGTCGTTGATGTGCCAGCGATAAGGTTTATCAGTCCAATGCAATCTGACGCTGGTACCGTCGAAATTGGCAATATCGACGGCATCCCAGGCTTTGGCTGGAGTAAAGTTTTTACTGATGATGGTTTTCATGCGGATCCTAAATGATTGAGATTGCGCACTATCTTAACGGTAAGCCATAGATGGATGAGGACATGCATCGACCCTTTTCGGACAGATTAATTCCTCACCACGGCGAACTTACGCAAAGCAACAATATTCATCACGGCCAGTATTGCTGCGGCAATAAAGGTCATCGCCACCTGGCCGGGAATATAAGCCATACAGGCCGCGAGAAATTGCCCGGCAAAGATTGCCATCGATAAACGCGCCAGTTGTCGTCCACGCTCATGCGGTTGGCTGGTTTCAACCGTCATATGGTTGACCAGAGGCACTGACAGGCCAAATCCTATGCCTAACAGGATGCCGCCCGGCAGGCACAGCAGCATGTCCGGTGCAGCAGCAAACTCCAGGTGCGCCAACATATAACAAACGAACGCCATGATCAGGGTTGGATAAGGACCAAATTGCAGTGCCACATGCGGCATCAACGCTGCAGCCAACACGGCCACCAGCGAAACGAATGACAGAAAATACCCGATATGAGCGGCATTAACGCCCAACGCGGCAAAGCGTTGTGGCAGCATGATGATGGCGGTATAGAAACACATCATGGAGCAGATGGCCGCCAGCAATACCGGACGCAATGCCCGATCGCTGTTGGTTGCGCCTTCATCCCTGGTTTCAGTGGCGATTTGCTGTTGCGGACGTGGAAACAAAATGACCACCAATGCGAGCAGCAACCAGGACAAAAGATAGAGTGCATAGGGATAGCGCCAACTCAAGGAAGCCAGAATCCCGCCAATAAATAAAAACACCACTCCACCAAGTTCGATAGCCATGCCCTGACGCGCCATCATTTTAAGTCGTGCTTCAGCCTGATAAAAACTGGCAATTAAACTGGTTCCAGCCGACATCACTACGGCGGTAAAACAGCCTAATAGGACACGATCAATGATCTGCAGGGGTGCGCCGGGTAACCAGGCACCCGCCACGCCCAATCCGCCGTAACAGAAAAGACCCACAAGAAGCATGGGGTAAGCGCCATAACGGTCTATCGCTCGTCCGGCAAAAGGCCCTGCCAGTACTACGCCCAATGCTGGCAGCGTTACCAACCAATTAGCCAGATGTGAGACTCCTAATTGCGCAGCAATCTCACTCAATCCCGGTACGATAACGCAGCCCACCATGATGGTCAGGCAACTTACCGCCAATAACGTCATTGCCGCTGCAGGTTTTAATACAGTCATGAATACACCTATCCGCATAATGGGTTTATCATCCACATATCGGACATGAGTGTTAGGGTAATCGCGTGTGATGTCAATCGCTAGCGGGTAACGTGATAAAGTGGCGCGTGGGTAAATCGATGAAACGGATGAATAATGGTCGCAGATACTGAAGCTAACGGATCACAGGTGATTGCACGTGCCGCCACCCTTTTGCGCGCACTGGAAAATCGCCCCGCTGGATTATCAATGTCCGAACTGGCGAAATCGACTGCGTTACCGCGAACCACGGTTCATCGATTGGTGACCTCTCTGATTGCGCAGCAGTTGCTGATCCAGGACAGCGCGGGAATTAAATTGGGGCCAGCACTGACCAGACTTGCCGCCTCAGCGCACACCGATATTATTGCGCTGGCGCAACCGGCGATGGAGACGCTGGGGCGTCGCACCCGCGAAACGGTGGACTTGTGTGTCTGGCGTGGCAGCCACACGGTACTGGTCAGCCAATATGCTTCGGATCAGGAGCTGCGCGTGGTTTCGCCCATCAGCACAGCCTTTCCTTCCCACTGCGCCGCACATGGCAAAGCCCTATTGGCGGAACAGCCTGAAGAGCTTTTGACGACGTTAATGCCGCAGTTGAATGAGGTGCGCACCCTGCAAACGTTGAAAGATCGTCAGCCTTTGCTGAAAGCGATTGAGTCAATTCGCCAGCAAGGTTATGCGATTGATCGGGAGGAGCATGCGCGCGGCGTTTGTGGCGTCAGTGTTGCTCTGCACACCGGGCCGGGTGAACGCTATGCCCTGGCCTTAGCCGTGCCGGCTATGCGCTTCGATGAGCAGTTTCCCCAACTACTGGCCGCGCTGATGCAGGCGAAGGCAGAAATTGAAACGCTGGTGGCGCGCTAAAAAGATAAAACCCGCCAGGGCGGGTTAGATTTGAGAGTGGTTTACACACCCCAAAACAGAATGTTAATAGCGTCTTTAATTTCAGTTTCGTAGATTGCAAGACTTCCGACTTTATCGCCAAACACGCTTTTTGAAACGCTAACGACATCGTCAGTTTTCAGCCGATAAGCAGTGCCATTGAGTTGAACGATTGGAAGGAGCTCTTTACTCACTTTTTCAGAGAGTAAAGAGGCATCAACAAGCGGGATGGCCATTCTAAATCCCGGTGTATCAAGGATGTTACTCTGAACATCGACAAAAAGTTGGTAATGACTGGTCCGCTTATATTCATAAACATCAAATTGCATGAGTTACCACTTCCTGTTCTCATCAGCGAACGAGCCAAACTTTTGGTTAAAAGCGGCAAGTTCTTCCATGCCCTCACGATTTTCTTCCTTCCAACGTTCCCCTTTAATGCGCTTAGCCTCTTTGGCGTAAGCCGCATCCGCTAATGCAGAAACGTTAACGCCGGAGTCAACCAAATATTTATAGTTGTCTTTCTCAACGGTGATACTGACTTTGCCTCTCATTTAGCCCCCTAAATCGATGTCGTTTAGAGGTATACTATATGGGTATACAATGAGGGTAAATAGTCACCATTGCCAAATCTGTGTCAGGGAAATCTTAATATTACAGATTTAAGGTATATGAGGGGGGCCTGGATGACCTTAGAGATCATCTAAGTAGAACGTATGAGAGGCGGTTACTTAGTTCAGAAACAGCAAAGCCGCCCGAAGGCGGCCTTAACGCTGAAGCGGAAACTGAACTTATTTATACAGCTCTGCAGTCATGTGCACACGGTTGTTGGTGTTTGCTTCAGTGATTTTATACTGTGCGCCCTGCTCTTGTGCCACTGCGGCAACTTTTGCTTCTGCACCGTCAAGAGTTGAGGACTCAACGGAAATGCTCTGTGCAAAGCTGGCAAATGAAACCAGAGTAAGGGCTGAAACTGCAACGAAAGTTTTGATAGATTTCATGGTCATTTCCTCAAATTCATTTTCAGATTATGAGGCATTCTGCCTCGATGTGAAAAAGAATAGACCTGTATTGTGATGGTTGAAATCTAATCATTTTGCTTTTATCGTTCTAATTATTTGAATGAGAGTTTTGGGCTGAGTATTTGCCTTAGCGCATCAGAAATAACAAAGCCGCCCGAAGGCGACTTGAATTAAGGCCTTGCCGCAGAGCCATCCGGCAAGCGAGCATTAGTCCACTCGGGTTGATCACCTTTAACTGGATACTTAGCTGCACGGGCTTCATCAATATCTACACCTAAACCTGGGCGAGCACTGAGGTATGCATAACCACGATCAATCTCCGGGCAGCCCGGGAAGACTTCCTGCAAAGCCTCATTGACCGGCGTATATTCCTGAATACCGAGGTTAGTAATGCTCATATCAATATGCAGATTTGCAGCGACACCAACGGGTGAAATATCACCTGGTCCATGCCAGGCGGTTCTTACGCCGTAGAGCTCAGCAAAAGTCGCCAGCTTTTTGGCAGGCGTAATACCGCCGATGGTACTGACATGGCAACGAATATAATCGATAAGCTGGTTTTGGATCAGGGGTTTCCATTCGTTAATCTGGGTAAATAACTCTCCCATCGCAATCGGTGTACTGCTCTGTGTCCGTAATGTTTTAAGCCAATCGATGTTCTCAGGGGCGACAGGATCTTCGAGGAAAAACAACTGGAACTCTTCCAGCGATTTCGCCATTTGAATCGAGGCAATCGGTGTGATTCGCTCGTGTACGTCATGAATAAACTCCACACCAAAACCAATTTTATTACGCAGATGATCAAACAAACGGGGCACCGCACGCGCGTAAGCTTCGGGGTCGAAATAAACGCCCGGCGTCTGACTACGCGGTGACACCTTCGGCTGAATATTACGTGCCTTAGCCAACTTACCGGCGATCAGACGTAAATCATCGGTGCCAGCACCGCCGTACATGCCCACCTGGCAGCGTACATATTGATAACCCTCTTCCATACGGGCCCGAATATTATCTTCAACTTCAACTTCATCTGCGCCGTCACAGTGGCGATAAAGAGCAATGCCATCACGGCACTTACCACCCAACAGTTCAAACACTGGCAACCCAGCCACTTTACCTTTTAAATCCCACAAGGCCATATCGACGCCAGACAGTGCGTTGTTCATGACCGGGCCATTTCGCCAATAGCCACTCACCGCAGCCGATTGCCAAATATCCTCAATACGCGCGGGATCCTTACCTATTAAGAACGGTTTCATGTAGTTGTCGATAGCAGAGGCGACGGCATGAATACGTTGTGTAAACGTCGCACAGCCTAAACCGTATAACCCAGGTTCACTGGTTTCAATTTTGACCACCACCAGGTCAATACCGCCCGGTGCAGTGAGAATGGTTTTTACGTTGGTAATCTTAAGTTGGCTCATGCTAATCCTCATTAATCCTGTATGATGTCCTACATGTTTGAAGTATAAAAAAAGCCGCAATGGGCTTTTGCTATGTTCAGTTATGGCGTACATCTTCGATAGCGTGCACGTTATGGGTCATCGCACTGTTCAGCGTCTCTGTTGCCAAATCTGCATCACGATTTTTCAGCGCCATAAATACCTTAATGTGGGCTTCAACGCTCTCAAGCGTAATGCCCAGCACACGGTTTAACTCTTCGAGATAATGCACATAGATGCCTTTGAGTGACTCCATAACATGAATAAAAATTTTGTTATGCGAAGCTTTCACGATGGCCAGATGGAAGTCGTAGTCTGCCAGGGAATACTTCTTGTAATCATCCCGATTAACCAGCATTCGATTGAGCGCACTCTCTAACGCCTGAATGTCTTCATCAGTCGCATTCTCTACAGCCAACTTCATGCAACGAAACTCAACGGTTTGGCGAAACACGCGCATATCGTCAAACTCTTCCTGAGACAGATGCAAAATCGGCTGATTGTCGCTGAAGGCCCCATAGCGCGCGACATCCAGGGTAACATAAGTCCCCTTGCCCTGATGCGTGATGACGATACCTAAATCACGTAACTTTTGCACAGCACTGCGCACGCTGACTCGGCTGACCTGGAAGGTGGCCGTGAGTTCTGCTTCAGAAGGCAACTTACAGCCTGGCTCCCAGATGCCATCCTGAATGTTCTGCTTCATCTGTTCGTAGATCACGTCCACGATATTGTGTTTTTGAATACTTGCCAGCGCCACGTTGCTCACTCACTTGTCCTACATGTTGGTCTTTTTAACTTTTTCACTCTCCTGGCACAAGACGTTTTTTCTTTTATCACGCTTAACCCTTTTGACTAGAATTATAAAAACACATCAATTTCATACAGTTGATGTGTTATTTACTATTTCCAGCTCCTGCTAACTGATCCCATTTTTGTGAAACAGTCTGCAATTTATTGATCAGGTTATTGCTGCTACTTACAACCTCACGTACAACTTTTACACCAACTTGTTAGTCATGTTACATGAGGAATTATCATGCACTCCCTTTTCGATTTAACGGGAAAAACGGCCTTGATTACCGGTTCAACGCGTGGGCTCGGTTTTTCCTATGCCACGGGATTAGCGCAAGCTGGCGCTTCTGTCATCCTCAACGGCACTCGCGAACAGCACATGCATCACGCGTTAGCACAGTTAAAAGCCCAGGAATTTAATGCGCGAGGCTTTCTCTTTAACGTCGCAAACGAGGATGAGATAGAGCGCGTTTTCGCACAGCTTGATGAAGAAAATATCCACGTCGATATCGTCATCAATAATGCGGGCATTCAATTCCGTAAACCTATGCTGGAGCTGGCGTTAAGTGACTGGCAGCGTGTAATAGATGTGAATCTCACCAGTGCCTTCCTGGTGGCTCGTGCCGCAGCGCGGCGTATGGTGGCGCGCAACAGCGGTGGCAAAATTATCAACATCGGCTCACTCACGAGTGAAGCCGCTCGCGCCACCGTTGCCCCTTATACCGCAGCAAAAGGCGGTATCAAATTACTGACGAAATCGATGGCAGCTGAATGGGCAGTCCATAACATCCAATCGAATGGCATTGGGCCAGGTTATATCCTCACCGACATGAACAGTGCGCTGGTAGAAAACCTGGAATTTAATCAATGGGTTTGCAATAGCACACCCTCAGGGCGCTGGGGTAAACCTGATGAGTTGATTGGCACAGCGGTGTACCTGGCCTCCTCTGCCTCTAACTACGTCAATGGACAAATGATTTATGTCGACGGCGGTTGGCTCGCCACGCTTTAGACCAACGTCATTTAAAAATGCATTTCCAGACTCATTGTACCCTCCCCTTAAAACGATAAGAGGTCAGAACATGAATCAGACCATTTCAGGGACACTATCTAATAAACGTTGGGGGCGGCTCATTCCCATCGCCTTCATCACCTACAGCCTGGCTTATTTGGATCGAGCAAACTACGGTTTCGGCGCTGCAGCTGGACTCGCAGAAGACCTCAACATCACACCGGCAATATCGTCGCTGCTGGGCGCTCTATTCTTCCTGGGTTATTTCTGTTTTCAAGTGCCAGGCGGTATCTATGCAGAGAAACACTCAGCCAAGCGATTGATTTTCTGGAGTCTCATCCTTTGGGGGGCGCTGGCTGCTGCAACAGGAATGGTGCATAACGTTGCACTTTTAGCGGCCGTACGTTTTCTTCTGGGTGTCGCCGAAAGCGTTGTCATGCCCGCAATGCTGATATTTCTCAGTCATTGGTTCACACGGGAAGAGCGTTCCAGAGCAAATACCTTCTTGTTTCTAGGTAATCCCATCACAGTTTTGTGGATGTCGATCCTTTCAGGATACTTAATCAATTCCTTTGGTTGGCGTGGGATGTTCATTATCGAAGGTGCGCCAGCCATCATTTGGGCGGTCATCTGGTGGGTGATATACGCCGATCGACCAAAAGACGCCAAATGGTTAAGCGATACGGAAAAACGTGCCATCGAGAATGCGCTGGCTGAAGAACAACAAGCCATAAAACCCGTTAAAAACTATCGCGAAGCATTTCGTTCACCCAAAGTGCTTGCCCTTGCTTTCATCCATTTCTTTTGGAACATAGGCATGTACGGCTTCATTATGTGGCTGCCCTCGATGCTCAAAACGGCATCTGGATTAGGCATCGTGGCAACCGGTTGGCTATCTGCAGCCCCCTATCTGCTGGCCGTTCCACTGATGTTAACCGCGTCCTGGTACTCTGATAAATTTCAGCAGCGCAAAGCTATCGTTTTGGCTTTCCTCGGGCTGGGGGCCGTTTGTTTTATTGCATCCTTCACCCTCGGCGCATCTCATTTCTGGATTTCCTGGTCACTTCTGGTCATTGCGGGAGGAGCAATGTATACGCCGTATGGTCCATTCTTTGCCGCCATACCTGAAATGATCCCGCGCAACGTTGTAGCCGGTGCAATGTCATTTGTCGTTTGTTTTGGCGCATTAGGGTCATTCGTCGGCGCCTGGATTGTGGGTTACTTAAATGGTTTGACCGGGAGTCCGGCGGCTTCATATGTCTTTATGGGCGCGTCTCTAGTGGTTGCTGTGCTTTTAACCGCACTGACCCGGTTTAGTAACGCATCGAACACGTTAACCCACGCCACCACTGCGCACTGAGAAAGGTCAATCCATGACAGCTAAACCCACCCGTACCCGTTTCTCCGTGCTGGCGATGTTGTTTGTTGTAACGGCCATTAACTATATGGACCGTGCCAACCTCTCCGTGGCGGGTTCTCATATTCAGGGAGACCTGGCGCTCTCACCGACTCAACTCGGATTGCTGTTTTCAATGTTTACCTGGTTCTACGCCATGAGCCAGATTCCCGTGGGATATCTGCTGGATCGCATCGGATCCCGCTGGCTGTATGGTAGCGCGATTGTGCTGTGGAGCGTGTTCACCTTATTAATGGGGTTTGCTTCACACCATCTTTTCGCCACCGCCACTGCTTCATTTATGATGTTGCTGGCTTGCCGTGCTTTGGTGGGGATCGCTGAAGCCCCCTCCTTTCCTTCGAATACCAAAATCATTGCGACATGGTTCCCTGATCACGAGCGTGCTCGCGCAACGGCAACCTATTCCAGTGCGCAATACATTGGGCTCGCACTCCTTACCCCTCTACTTTCCCTGATCGTAAGTAAATGGGGCTGGGAGATGTCGTTTTACATTTCTGGTGCGGTCGGCATTGTATTTGGTTTTTACTGGCTGATTCGCTATCGCGATCCGCAACACAGCACGCAGGTAAACAAAGGTGAACTGGATATTATTCGCCAGGGTGGCGGCTATGGTTCTGAAGTAAAAGGGGCAAATACCCGGGTAAACTGGCCTGAAGTGCGCTTCATCTTGCGTCAACGCACCACCTGGGGGCTGTTTATTGCCCAGTTCGCAGCGTCGTCCACGCTCTACTTTTTCCTGACCTGGTTTATTGTCTATCTGGAGAAAGGATTGCACCTGTCGATCGACAAAGCAGGGATTGGCGCCATGTTCCCTTACCTCATGGCCATGGCTGGTGTGTTGTGCGGCGGTACATTAAGTGATCTGCTGCTGAAGCGCGGCCGCAGCCGTACCTTTGCGCGTAAACTTCCTGTGATGACAGGAATGTTGCTGACCTGTTCTATTGCGCTGGTGAATTTCTTCCAGGACCAACCCGTGATAGCGATTGGTATCCTGTCTATCGCCTTTTTCGCCAATGCTTTCTCCAATCTCGGTTGGGTGGTATGCAGTGATGTGATTCCTCGTCACCTGATTGGCACCATTGGTGGATTTCTCAATATCTTCGGTAACTTGTCCGGTATCGCCAGCCCCATCATCATCGGCATTATTTTGCAACGCACGCAAAACTTTCAATACGCGATGTGGTACATCGCGGCTGTCGCTCTGGCAGGTTTCCTCGCCTATCTGTTCCTGGTGGGAAAAATCGAAGTCATGGTTCCTCCAGAAGAACAACCGACCCCGCGTGACAAAGAGAAATATAAGACACCTTCAAATGCTTAGGAGTAATCATGCAGCATAAAACGGTTAAAGCCGTCATGGTGGCGGGAGCCCATGATGTACGGTGTGAGAATCAAGATATTGCCTTGAACAGCGATCAAGTGCTGGTGAAAGTGGAGCGCGGGGGAATCTGTGGTTCCGATATCCATTATTTCTTGCATGGTCGGGCAGGTATGTCGGTATTGAAGTCGCCGATGGTGTTAGGGCATGAATTTGTTGGCATCGTTGAGCAAGCACCACAGGCAAGCAGCCTGCATGCAGGGCAACGAGTGGCCATCAACCCATCGCAACCCTGCCAGCAGTGCGATATCTGCCGCTCAGGTAAACAAAATCTCTGCCGCTCCATGCGATTCATGGGAAGCGCACAGTTTTACCCTCATGTTAACGGTGGATTCGCCCAGCATGTGGTGGTCGCGCCAGAGCAGTGTATCCCTTATGAAGATAATGTAGAGGCAAAGGTGATTGCCTTCGCCGAACCGCTAGCTGTGTGTATTCACGCCATCAAACAGGCTGGGGATTTAACGGGCAAACGCGTTTTGGTGACTGGCGCAGGACCGATTGGATGTCTGGTGATTGCAGCGGCTTTAGCTTCAGGCGCGACAGAAGTGGTGGCGACCGATCTCAGCGAACGTTGCCACACGTTGGCATTAGAAATGGGAGCGGCCTCGGTCTGGGACCCGCGAGATGAAGGAGTCGTTGCCGGATGGCGTGAACAAGGTGGCCGCTTCGATGTGTGTTTTGAGGCCTCCGGCGCTGCCGCTGCCGTCGCCTCAGTCGTTGCCTATACCCGACCCGGCGGGATTATCGTGCAACTTGGTATGGGTCAGGCTGAAATCACCTATCCCATCGGTCCTCTCTTGGTTAAAGAGGTTCAATTACGCGGCTCGTTTAGGTTCGTCGATGAGTTTTCCACTGCCGTACGTTGGCTGGAGACGGGGAAAATTAATCCTCTGCCGTTACTGTCCGCTGAAATGCCGATGGACCAGGCGGTTGCCGCACTCGAGTTGGCGGCTGACAAAGAAAGGGCCGCAAAAGTGCAGTTAGTTTTCTAGGTTTCAGATACAGCAAAGCCGCCCGAAGGCGGCCTTAACGCTGAAGCGGAAACTAAACTTATTTGTACAGCTCTGCAGTCATGTGCACACGGTTGTTGGTGTTTGCTTCAGTGATTTTATACTGAGCGCCCTGCTCTTGTGCCACTGCGGCAACTTTTGCTTCTGCACCGTCAAGAGTTGAAGACTCTACGGAAATGCTCTGTGCAAAGCTGGCGGCAGACATCAGTGAAAGAGCGGCAGCAGCGGCGATGGTCAGTGTTTTAATGGTTTTCATGGTCATATTCCTTTGGGTTATTGATGAAGGCTGTGTGCCTTCGATGAAATGATGATAACCTTAGTTATCGTTTCTATATTAACTATTAGTGCGATAATGATGATCAGCCTAATTATTATTCGCAAGCAAGGTGCGCACGGTCGAGATAAACTGCGGCCACTGATGGAAACGCATCACCGGCATATGTGCATGACGCTGCGTGCGCAGCGCTTCAACAAATGCACTGGCTTGCTGATCAATCTGGACATGATTCTGTTTCATGATGCGGTCTCCACTGCATTACGCCTCTCAACGAAAAAGGCCGCCCCGTAAGGCGGCCTGCTCCGGCACTTCCCTGTGCAACCATCCGATAATTATTTGTACAACTCAGCGGTCATGTGCACGATATTGCCGTCGCTGGCTTCAATGATTTTGTATTGTGCGTTCTGCTGATGTGCCTGAGCAGCGATTTTCGCTTCCGCACCGTCCAGAGTCAGTGAAGTGGCAGATACTGTTTGAGCAAAGCTGGCAGCAGACATCAGTGAAAGAGCGGCAACAGCGGCGATTGACATTGCTTTGATAGTTTTCATGGTCATATTCCTTGGTTTGTTTGATGAGAAGGCTGTGTGCCTTCGATGGAAGTGATAATAACCAAGTAAACTATATCTATCTTAACTATTAGTGCGATCATTATGATCGCACTAATAGTTAATTAGCCTAAGACAGACTCAGAAATTCAATCACTTGTCTCACTTCCCGTTGATCTTCACTGGATAATGCCCGTAGTGGGCGTGGCAAATTATTCTCGTCCGCCAGGCTCAGGAGAGCCGCTGCAGCCGCCATCACTCGGATACTTCCGCCATGCTGACGGAACAGCGCCCAAAGCGGGGCTAACCGTTGGGACTGCTCGGCGACTGCAGTGAAATCCCCTGCCTGAGCGGCTCGGGTAAGCGCTAATGCCGTGTTGGGGAACAAGCCACCACACACGGAATACCAAACCTCACATCCGGCCATAAGACCGTTACCCGCTGAGGCATCGCCACTGACGCCGATACTAATGCGTTCAGGCAGTTGCGCACGCAGTGCGCTCACCCGCTGGGTAGCCGCTGACATTTGGTCAGGAACACCGGGGATTTTTATCGAAGCTATGTTGGAAAGCGCGGCTATCCGTGCGTAGAGCGCGTCGGAAAACTGCGTGTGCGTCGTGCCGGGGTTGTCATAAACGCAAATGGGCACCGAGACGTGCTGAACCACCTCGGCATAAAAATTAAACACTTCTTCTTCGGTGAGCTTTTGGTACGAAACTACCGGCAATAGCAGAGCCCTTACGCCTGCCTGCTGCGCATCATCAGCCAGCCGCAACACTTCATCAGTGCTAATCGCGCCAATGCTGACCATTACCGGAATACCGTCTGCATGCTGGACCGCGAGTGTCGCCACGCGCTTGCGTTGCTCTCGGGAGAAGTAGGCATAGCTGCCGGTTGAACCCAGCACGCCCAGCGTGTCGACCTTAGCGGCAGTTAATCGCGCCAGAATCTTTAGAAAGGATTGTTCGTCGATGCCTGTAGCATTGACGGGGGTCAGTGGGAACGCACTAAGACCTGAAAACATAGCCAGCTCCTGTTAGATAACGCAAAAGCGCATCTTAACAACAGCTGGCTATTTGTCATAGGACAAAGCCGTCAGCGTTTGTCCCTTTTTCTAAATCTCAACCAGATCAGACCGATCACTACAATGATGCCCGCAGCAGCCATGCCAAGCCGCGATACCAGCATCAAATGTGACGCGTCACCGCCCGCGCGCAATGATTTCACACGCTCTTCAGTGATTTGCACCTTGCTGTAACCGATATCCTGCATCACATAGTTAGTGACGGCAGCCACCTGATGGTCATTCAACTCACCGGCAAAACCAATCATCCCCTGACCGTGTTCTGGCCATACGCCATCCAATACCGCCATCGCCACATTATCGGCGTTAGGCTTGTTGAGCACCGGATGATTCTGCAACGCTGGCAAACCGTTTAGCCCTTCACCTGTCAGGTTATGGCAGGAGGCGCAGTTGTTGCGATAGATCTGCTCACCTTCGCTGACCGCAGCCTGTGGCGTGTCGTCGCCTCGCACTGGCGTCCAGTGATTCGTCGGTGCTGGCTCAGCCGCAGCACTATCCTGCGGCAGCAGATACGTTGCAATAGCCTGACGATCTGCTGGCGTCATGCGCGAGAAGCTTTTATCAATGGCTTCGAGCATCGGTCCACCCGCCGTGGCGCCGTTGCTGGCATGGCCTGTCGCCAGATACTGTGCCAGCATGTCACGCGTCCAGTGCGGTTTTCCCTGCAACGTAGCCGCCGTGATATCGGGCGCAAACCAGGTACCCAGTGAAGCACCCTGCAGGTTCTTATCCTGCTGCTCCGCCATCAGGAAATTACGCGGCGTGTGGCAGGTGCTGCAGTGGGTTAAACCCTGCACCAGATAGGCGCCGCGATTCCATTCTTCTGACTGCTTCTCGTCCGGCTGGAAGGGCTTGCTGTCCATAAACAACAGATTCCAGGCTGCCATGCTGAAACGCAGATTGAAGGGGAACGGCAATGCCGTTTTCTCAGGCTGAATATCTACCGGCTGCACACCCTGCATAAAGTAGGCATACAATGCAGCGACATCCTCATCGGTGAGCTTCGCGTAAGCGGTATACGGCATCGCCGGATAAAGTTGACTGCCATCACCGCGAACCCCTTTACGCAACGCATCGGCAAACTGCTGCTCGCTGTATTGGCCGATCCCTGCCGTTTTAGAGGGGGTGATATTGGTACTGAAGATCGTGCCCAACGGGCTGGCAATCGCGTGGCCGCCACTGAAAGGGGCTTTACCCTCTTCGGTGTGACACGCGCCGCAGTCACCGGCAATCGCCAGATACTCCCCGCGCTTAATCAGTTGCTCATCCGCTGCATGCGCTTGTGAAACAGCCAACGCCAACGTGCCTGCTGCAAGCAGGGCTTTCCAGTGCTTAGCCATGTTGCGTCTCCTGCAGGATTTTGTCGGCGGTACGAAGAGCCAGCGCCATTGCCGTGAGCGTGACGTTACAGGTGCCCACCGTTGGCATCACACCCGTGCCAACCATAAACAGATTATGATGATCATGTGCACGCCCCCACGCATCGGTCACACTGGTCGCCGGGTCGAGGCCCATAGAGAGCGTGCCGGTGATGTGCTGACGATTAGAGAACTTGCCAGTTTTGCTGTGCTTAATGTTGGTTGCGCCGAGTTTGGCCGCAATCGCGTCATAGCATTCACGCGTTTTTTCGGTGCCTTTGATGACATAGTCGTTCACGTCCCAATACAGCGATGGCGTGGGTAAACCCAGCTCGTCCTTGTTGCTGCTCAAGGCCACGCGGTTGTTCGGATCGGGTAACTGCTCAAGCGCATTTTTGATGCTAAGGCGACGCGCGGCGCGGAAGCGAATCGCTTCCTGCAACTTCTTGCCAAACAGCCCTTCCGCCAGCGCTTCTTTAGTCACTGAGGCAACCTGTGAGGCGTTAGAGATATCGATACGGAACGGTGAATGTTCGCTGCGGAAATCGCCGTCACGGAACTGACCAATCGAACAAGGACTCACCGGGCCACGCCCTGGCCAAATCTCTTCATCGACGTCAAACGTCACGCCTATCGCCGGGTGATCGCACAGGTTGCGACCCACATTATCGTGCGCGTTGGCGATACCGTTCGGGAATTTATCGCTGACAGACATCAGCAGCAGTTTTGGGGTTTCAATCGCGTTGGCGGCCAGTACAAAGGTTTCAGCCGTGACACGATGGCTGACTTTGTTCCAGTCATAGTAATTGGCTGCCACGATATTGCCCTTGGCATCGTGCTCCAGCTGATACACCACCGCTTCGGTGATCACTTTCACGCCGCTGTTTTCAGCCTGCTGTGCGGCAATCCCGCCGTGATACTGGGCGTCGATTGGGCAGAGCGGCATGCAGTTGTTATTGCCGCAGCAGGCCGGACGGCCATCGTAACTGTGGCTGTTGCGACCCGTGCTGTCATCGAGCACGGTGAAGTCGGGTGCCAGGCGTGCGGTCACGCGTTGCTGCAACCAGGACGCCGGCACGCGCTCCATCGGATAAGGTTTGCTGCGCGGCGAACCATTGTCCGGCGATCCGCCGACCCCCGCGATCACTTCCGCCTGATAGTAGTACTCTTCCAGGTCGTCATAGCCAATTGGCCAATCTTTGCCGACGCCATACTGGCTGTGCTGACGGAAGTCGTTGGGAACAAAGCGCCACAACTGCGCCGCCCAGTGCCAGCTGGTGCCACCAAACATTCGAATGTACTGCGCAGCAAACGGATGCGGCCCGGCCTGATGCAGGTAATCATTCGGTTCCGGTGTATAGCGCGGATGCGGTGCCTTGGGCGAGAACGGATACGGCGACATAAAGTCAGATTTGAACGCCGATGCACGGAAACGCTCAACCAGCTGATCGCGTGCTACTTTCGGGCCGGACTCTAGTAACAGTACTGATTTACCTGCTTTTGCCAGACGGGTCGCCAGCAGCGAGCCGTTAACGCCCGCGCCGATAACAACCACATCGGCGGAATTATTGTTTTTCATAACGA
Organism: Pantoea sp. Seng; assembly: GCF_009829935.1. Taxonomy (NCBI): domain Bacteria; kingdom Pseudomonadati; phylum Pseudomonadota; class Gammaproteobacteria; order Enterobacterales; family Erwiniaceae; genus Pantoea; species Pantoea sp. Seng. The sequence continues at coordinate 87,176 of NZ_SZZV01000019.1, forward strand.
CATTACTCTTCTGAATCAGGGCTGTTGCGCCCAGCTACCACATTTGCCGTAGGAGAAACTCGGCGGCACTAATTTGTCATCCACCAGCAGATTGGCGAGCGTGTTCACGTAGGTGACATACAGCGCGTGATTGCCTTTGCCGACCACACCGTTGTACCAGCCGCCAAGTATCGCTTTTGCCAGCTTTTCGCTGTCCGCATCCGAGACAAACGCCAGGTGATCTTGCTGCAGCAGTTCTGGCTGGTTTTGCAGTAACGCCTTCAACTGTGCCAGCGCAGGGAGAAAACCTTTCTGCGTCTGACTCAGGGCCAAAAGCAGCGCACGCCCAACGGTGGCGTTTAGGGATTCTTGTTGCGTCAGCAGTTGTGAAACCTGCATAAAATCATCCAGCCCAGCCACGTTGGCCGGTGACTGGGCGGCGTTAAGGCGCGGCAACGGCAAAAGCTGGCCTGCGGCGCTGGCAATCGTCACCAGCCCGACCATCTTCAACACGCGGCGGCGTGAGTAGTGCTTCATAGTGTCTTCCAGTAAAAACGTCGCCTGCCATCACAGGCGACAGAATAAAATCGAATCTATTTTTTATGTCTGCGGCGCATCAGCCACCACATCAGCAGTGCAACTACCACCAACGCACCGACGCCTACCCCGACCTGCGCCAGCATCACCAGTGGTGATGACGGTCCACCACGACGGATTTCCGCCACCTGATCTGGTGAGACGGTTGCGTCAACATTGCCGTAGTGATGCAAGATCCAGTTCGACAGCGTGGCAACTTGCTGATCATCAAGCTGATTCAGTGCGTTCGGCTGCGAACCAAACGGCGGCATAAACACATCACCTTCGGCGGTATGACGCTGCACACCGTAAAGAATGGTAGCAATCAGGTTCGACGGATTACGCTCTGCAGTAGCACTATTATGGAATAGGCTCGGATAAAACGCGTCTTTGGTTCCCTGGCCGCTGCTGCCGTGACACGACGCGCAATTGCCGGAGAACAGGCGAGCACCTTCATCGCTGGTGGGCGCGTTGAATACATCACCTCGGAACGCCACCAGATTTTGAGCCGCTTTACCCTGTTCGAAGCGCGAAGCGCCGCTCGCCGGTGCATCTTTATCCGTCACGCTGCCCATGTATTCGGCAATGGCGGCCAAATCGGCATCCGATAAGTGCTGGAAGCTGTGGGTAATCGCCTCCGCCATGCTACCAGCAGCCTGCGCTTTCCCCGCGAGACGACCGGTTTTCAGGTAAGTGATAAGATCCTGCTGTGACCACTGGCCAATCCCACTCACCGCGTTGGCGGTGATATTGGGCGCGAACCACGGGCCGACCTGCGCACCAGTAAAGGCATCACCCTCTTTCTCCTGCATCAGAAAACCGCGTGGGGTGTGGCAAGTGCTACAGTGCGCTGCGCCATCCACCAGATAGCGTCCGCGATTCCAGCTGTCAGAGTGTGACGCATCCGCTGTGTAACCCGGAGCTTTCAGGAACAGCGCGTTCCAGAACATCATCGAAAAACGCAGATTCAACGGGAACGGCAGATGGGTCTCTTCCGTCGTGTTATCCACCGGCTGCACGCCTGACATGAAGTAGGCGTACAGCGCATGCACATCTTCATCCGTAAAGGTGGCGTAAGCGGTGTAAGGCATCGCCGGATAAAGATTGGCGCCATCGGCACGCACACCTTTACGCAGCGCATCAGCAAATTGCTGCTCACTGTAGTTGCCAATCCCTGCGACCTTCGACGGCGTGATGTTGGTGGCGATGATTTCACCCACCGGTGATTCAATCGCTTTACCACCGGCGAAGGGTTTACCGTGTTCAGCGGTATGACAGGCAGTACAATCTGAGGCTACCGCTAAATATTCACCTTTTTTGACCAAGGCATCATCAGCGGCATGAGCGGCACCGCTCGCCAGTGCCAGAACCAGCGCGATCTGTTTTATTTTCAACATGATTACGCCTCCAGAGCCTGTTTAACGATGGCATCAGCGGCTTTAAAGGCGAGCGCCACCATCGTCAAGGTGCTGTTACCGCAGGCGGTACTTGCCATCGCCCCGCCGCCCGGCAGGAACAGATTGCGGTGATCGTGAGCGCGACACTCATTATCCACTACCGAATTAGCCGGGTCGTTACCCATGATGGTGCCACCCATGATGTGCTTGCTCTGGTTGAATTGTTTCGAGAACTTCTTATCGATCGCGCCCATCGCTTCGGCAATCTTGTCAGCGATCGGTTTGGAGTAGTTCAGGTACGAACGGCGAACATAGTCGCCCACATCGTAGTGAATGGCCGGTTTCGGCAGACCAAGCCAATCCTTTTTATCGCTCAGCGTAAGGCGGTTATTGGCATCAGGCAGGATCTCATGCGCCAGCACGATATCGGCGGTGCAGGCGGTCATGCGGCGGATTTCTTCATCCAGTGCTTTACCCACCAGCCCTTTCTCCAGTGCGCCAAAAGTGACGAAGCGGTTGCGCGCAAAGTTGTTGAAGCGGAAGTAAGCACCCGCATGCTCAGAACGGAAATCGCCTTGCGAGGTTTCCATAATGCCGCTATTCACCACCGGTCCTACGCCCGCCCAATAAGGTTCATCCAGCGTTACGGTCATGGTGATTTGTGGATGGTCCATCATATTGCGGCCGACTTGATCGGAGCTATTCGCAATGCCGTTCGGGTTGCGCGAATCAGCAGACATCAGCAGCAATTTTGGTGTTTCCAGCCCGTTACACGCAATGATGAACAGCTTGCCGCTGACACGATGGGTTTGCCTGTGCTGATCGTAGTAGTGCACCGCTTCGATTTTGTTGCCGGCACTGGTTTCAATACGCCACACCACCGCGTTATTAAGGATGGTGGCACCTTTGGCTTCGAGGCGGGAAAGTGCCGTCGCACCATCATACTTCGCGCCCACCGGACAAACCGGCACACAGTTGTTATTGGCGCAGCATGCCGGGCGATCGTCATAGGACATGCCGCTGTTACGGGCCTGCGCGGTAGGGATGTTATGCAACCCCAGCTTCTCGCGCACCACTTCGGTAAAGCGTGCTTCCCCCGGTCCAAACGGCAGCGCGGGCATCGGATAAGGTTTCGAACGCAGTGGCGGCCATTGCAGTGCCGGATCGTCCGGTCCACAAATGCCGAGTTTATATTCAGCACGGGCGTAATAAGGTTCCAGCGTCTCATAATCAAACGCCCAGTCACGGCCAACGCCGTAGCGAGAATGCAATTGCATATCCGCAGGCGTTAAGCGCCAACATGTTCCTGCCCAGTGCCAGGTCGATCCGCCCGCATAGCGCACATAGCTTTGCGCATAAGAGTCTTCGCCGCTTAATTGCAGATACCCTTTGCCCGCCCCTGCCGGTTCCGGATGCGGAGCCCAATCGCGGGACGGGTAGCACTCAATCGGGTTGCCTTTGGCCGCCAGGGGTAGATTGCGATAATTTTCAACGATTTCGGCACGCGAAACGCGCGGGCCGGCTTCCAGCATCAATACCGGAATGCCGGCATCAAGCAGTTGCTCAGCGATCACCACACCGACCACGCCGGTGCCAACGATCACCACGGGTGACTGAGAAGGAGCTGCCATATTTTATCTTCTTTTATTGGTCAGAATTTCGGTACGGGAAGAACCGGTGTGTTGGTGCGCTGCCAGTTATTTGGCCCACTGATGCCGTAAGACGGAATCGTGATGGTGTCCATCGTGGTGTTCCAGGTCAGCGCCTTTTCATAAGCGAACGCTTTTGCCGAACGTTTCGGTTCGAGGCAGCCGGTGTACCAGCCAAAGATGATTTTGTGCGCCAGTTGCTGCAAAGCACCTTCCGGAATCGCCGGGAAGAAATCCTCAACGATCTGCGCCTTATTAGCTTTGGCAATTGCCAGCAGATGATTGAGATTTGTCATGAGTTCCGGCTGTTCGAGTTCCAACAGCGCCAACATGCGCTGCCCGACCGTATCATCCAGTTTGTGATTGACCAGAAGACGAGATATCTGCATGAAAGGAATGAAATTTTTCGACGAGTCTGCAAACGCCAAACGCGGAATCGTCGTGGTGATCAGGCCGCCAGCCACGATCACAGCGCCGGACAGTAACACTCTCCGACGTGACAACTGGACCTCGCCGAGTGGCAGGTCTTGCGAAGTACTCATGGTGTATCCCTGGTTAGTGACACGCTCAAAATCCCCGCAAAACGGAGGAAAAAATATCTAATTGATTGATATAATGTAAAACACCCGCCGATTAACAATCACGCAACGCAACGTTAATCAGATACCTTAGAAACGCACGGGTTTTTAATATAATAAATAGATCCTAAACAAAATCCATACGTAATGATGTTTTCGAATCAAAAATGAGTGGGATTGGGCAGGAAAAATGGTGATGTAATCATTTTGAGTGATGTAAGTCGCAGTAAATCTTTAACAAAATGCGATTGAGACCGGATTGGAGTGTAAGAGCGAACTTAAAAAACCGCCATCTCTATGAGACAGCGGCCTTAATTTGATACAAACCTACTGACTCAGCGTTGCGTTCAGCGCATCAATGGAAGTCTGCAGACCAGCCTCCACGCTCATGGTAAGGTCTTCCATCTCCAGCGAGACGTCGCCGTTGTAACCGGTCATGCGCAATACAGAAAAGAACTCTTTCCACCACTTCAGATCCTGACCGCAACCGACAGCAACGTAGTTCCAGGTCCGGGTTTTCGTGTTCGTCACCGGTTGATACTCCATCAAGCCGTCAACGTCGGCCAAACCACGCTCAATACGCGCGTCCTTGCCGTGGACGTGGAACACTGCCCCTTCCAGCTTACGTGCAGCAGCAATCGGGTCCGCACCCATCGCAATCAGGTGCGAAGGATCGAGGTTCATGCCGATCATGTCATCCACCTCGTGACGCAGGCGCAGCAATGTCGAGGGGTTGTACACCAATTGGCATGGGAACTCTTCAATCGCGATTTGTTCTACGCCATGCTGTTTAGCGTGCTGGACAAATTTCTTCCACCACGGAATGGCCACCTCATTCCACTGATAATCGATCACACCCGGCATATAATCTGGCCATGAGATGGTAGAGGTAATCCAGTTCGGCACGCGATCTTCTGGCCCCCCACCTGGCAGGCCACTCATCATCACGATCTTTTTCACGCCCAACTTGCCTGCCAACTCAACCGCGCGATAGCTACTTTTCGTGTGTGTCTCACCCAATTCACCCGGTGCCAACGGGTTCCCTGAGCAGTTTAACGCCACGATGCGCATTTCTCGTTCAGCCAGCTCTTGCTTGAACTTCTCCAGTTTTTCTGGCGAGGCCAGAAGTTCCTCTGTTTTCACGTGCGGACAGGGTGACCATCCACCTGCCGTCATTTCTACGCCCTCAATACCGTAGCTTTTAACTTTATCCAGCATCGCCGCAAAAGGTAAATCCGCCAGAACGTCAGTACATAATGCAAGCTTCATTGTTTAATCCTTCATCTGGTGCGTAAATCACGCTTTCTCAAATTGTTCGATAAATTCTTGTTTGGTTTTTGCATTGGCTAATAACGTGGTTTTCACTTCATCGCCGAGCAAATTGGCAATATCAGCTAACAGTGGAATATGTTCATTTTCAGTTGCCGCAACAGCAACGACGACAAACACCACCTTTCCAGCGCCCCAACTCACACCATTTGGAAATTGAAAAACCTGATACCCGGTTTTAATCACCTGGTCGAGGTTCTCTTTCACACAATGAGGGAAAGCAATACCCGCCCCTATATAGGTAGAAACGCTTTTTTCACGCGCTAACATGCCATTGATAAAGCCAGGTTTTACATAACCGGACTGCTCTAACGCCTTTGCCGCTATCTCAATGGCTTGGTTTTTATTCGCTGCCCAACATTGCAAATGCAGCGCATCTTCCGTCAGTTTCAACATCGTCATTCCTCACTTTTCGCGAGAAGTTAGGTTATTAGCGATAAAGCGCGGGCTGCTCTGGAATCACCACGTCATGTTTCTCGCCATCTTTCAGCGAAGCCAGACCGGCATCACAGACCAGCGCGACGACGTAGCCATCCCAGGAGGAAGGGCCGCTCATTTCGCGACCATCACGCACGCTGTCAACAAAATGCTGAACTTCGCGATCGTAAGCCGTTGCAAAACGTTCCATGCAAGATTGCGCAATGTGTTGTGCATTGCCGTTCAGTGAGCGGGTACTGATGAACTGTTGCTCCGTCAAGGCGGCAATGGCATTTTCACCAATCACTTCACAGCGGATGTCGTAGCCGTAGTGGCAGTTCACAAACAGTTCATCGTCAATACGAACACCGAATTCGGTTTCGAAGATCACAATCAGCGGATCCTGCAAGTGCGGCAATGCGCGGCGGGTTTTCTTACGCGGCTTGTCTACACGCACAGACGTGATATTTTCGTTCAGCAAATAGCGAATGATGTCGATTTCGTGAGTGGCGGAGTCGTTAACCGCCATCTCGAGCGTGTAGCTCTCTGGCACTGACGGGTTGCGGTGAGCACAGTGAATCAACATGATGTCGCCCAACGCGCCCCCCTCAATCGACTGCTTCAGCGCCTGATAACCCGGGTCAAAACGGCGCATAAAGCCCAATTGTAAAAGGCGCTTACCCGCTTTGACCTCTGCATCAATAATTTCTTTCGATTCATCAGCCGTTGGTGTCAGCGGTTTTTCGCAGAATACGGGCTTGCCCGCATTAAAGGCCGCCAAAATTGCGCTTTGTGTACCGGACCAATAGAGCAGATAAAGACTGCATCGACCAATTCGGAATTGATCATCTCTTCTACATCATAAAACGCGGTGGCACCAAATTCGTTCGCCACGGCAGCGGCTGTTGTGTGGTTAATATCGCAAACAGCAGTGACTTGCGCGCCGGAAATAACATGGTGGAAACGTTTCAGATGGTCCCGGCCGATCATGCCCAGACCAATTAAGCCGATTTTGACTGTCATTTATTCATCCTCAGGTTAAAAACGAAATTTCTTTTCAATCTGTTCCAGAGTCAGGCCACGCGTTTCTGGTAAATATTTCACTAGCAGAATAAGCATGATGACGTTGGTCGCGCCGAAGAAACCGAAAGTCATGCCGCCACCGTAATGGCTAAGCAAATAAGGGAAGATAGATTGGATCATAAAGTCGAAGATCCACAGGCCAAATACCGCAAAGCCCATGCCGACACCACGCATTCTTAATGGATAGATTTCCGCTAACATCAGCCAGAATACTGGCGCAATCCAACCCTGCATAAACACCAGGAATACCAACATCAAGCCAAGAATGACATAAGGTGCGTTGGCGAAATTGGCATGCAGCGTATCCACTCCGTTGACGGTTTCAGTGTGGAAGAAGAATTTAAACGCCAGGCCAATCAACACCAGGCTAACGGTTACCCCAGCCTGACCGGTGAAAAACATTTTTCGGCGTGAATGCTTGCCAATCAACGCCATGCCCAGCAGCGTCGCCAATACGGAGATAATGCCGTTTGCCACCGCGCCGGTAACCGCTGCCGCATCACCGAGCCCAGTTGCTTTCAGGACGGTTGGCGCGTAGTACATGATGGTGTTGACTCCAGTCACTCGAGTGGCCAGCACAATCATTAAACCAATCAAAACCAGTTGAATCACCCAGCGATTTTTTAGCTCAGCGAACAGATTAAACTTCACCTGATCAGCCTTAACGATCTGCTGAATCTCTTTCACTTCGCGGTCGACTTCCTCCGGAAGGCGCAATGTTTTCAGCACCTTCACGGCCTTATCCGTTTCGCCACGGCGAATAAAGAAGCGTGGCGATTCAGGCATCATTAACATCCCGAACCACAAAAGCGCACCCGGCAGTGCGGGAATCGCCAGCATAATGCGCCAGTTGTGCTGCATCTCTGGATACAGGTTTACAATCGCAGCGTTAACGGAATACGCCAGGAATTGCCCGGTCACGATCATTAATTCGTTGACCGTCACCAATCGTTCACGCTGATCTGCCCGCGCTAATTCGGAAATATAAATAGGTACTGTAACGGAGGCACAGCCCACCGCTAAGCCCAGAATAAATCGGGCCACAATCATTGAGGGCACATCCCAGGCGAATGCAGTGCCTAAAGCGCCAAACATAAAGATAGCTGCAACCCATAGCAGGTTTTTACGCCTCCCCTGTTTATCCGATAAATATCCGCCAAATAACGATCCAAGTGCCGCACCGAATAACAGGAATGAGGTAATAAAACCTTCCTGCGCAGGTGTCAGATTCAGGTCATACTTCATGAATATCAGCGCACCGGAAATAACACCGGTATCGTAACCAAAGCATAAACCACCAATCGTCGAAACAATGGTGATTAACCGCATGCGCTGAGGATTTTGCAGGTTCGTTTTATTATACATAGCTGTTCCATCTGGTTGTAAGGTAAAACCGTTGCAAGCCGTATTTTTGGTCAGTCGTCGCTGAGGAATTTTACGCAGCCTGAATCAGAACATTTATTTAATGCACAACATCATTATTGTTATTTTTCTGGCAACGCTGAACACGCTGTCAGTCCCCTTTTCGTTACAACAACGTTATATCAAAGTGAATTCCAAACACCAGTTGCTCTCGCCCACACGAATTAACAGCGTGCGAAAGATCATATATTCCTCACAAAAATCACAAAAACCAGTGATTAAAGTCACATTGCAAATATTATGCATTGACATAGCAAGAATGAAGACAAATAAAAAAAGCCATTTTTTCACATGTTTGTTGAAATATTTCTTCGCGACTATGGCACGCATTCAATGGCACTTATCGCCTGTGGCTTCGACAATTTTGTATTTCCACCTGTTCGAATACAGCAATATTGATGATATTTTCATTTTAGCCCTCAACTTATCCCTATTGATTGCAAGTTCATGCCGCTCAACACAACATCATGCTTTCCTGGTATTTAATGCGTGGGTGTATTTTGATCAAAATAAAAGTGTGATGACGATCAAATTTATATTTTAGCCAATGTTTAAAAAACAAAAATCAACACCTGGCACTCTCCTAAAATCATCAACGCCTTACCTGTCAATGGATTAAATATCAGTAAAAAGCAAAAATGATGATTACGAGGCTGAAAACTAATGCAAGAATAGCGCTATACCAACAGGAGCTACCATGATTACCTTTTGCATCAATGAACATCCCTCCGCCCGTGGCTTCGACAACAGTTTGCGTCCGCGCCTGGCGTTTATGTGCAAAGCAGAAGGTAAAGAAGAGGCCATTCCTCGCGTCATGCACAAGCATGATGACCGCTTTGAAGTGATGTTCATACGCTCAGGCAGTGGCATCTACAACATCGATGGCCGAGGCTATGACGTCAAGCAAGGCGATATCATGTTGTTTAACGCGAATGTACTTCATGACGAAAGCCCTGATGCGTCAGACGATTTATTGATCTTCAGTTGCGGCGTTGAGCAACTTAAGGTTGATGGCTTGCCTCTCAATGTTCTCACCACGCGCGCCCAACCTGCCGTGATGCCCAGCGGTGAGTTTTATGATGAAATTTGCCAGTTGTTTGATCAGATGTGGGCACACGTTAACAGCAAACGGCTCTTTAGTGCCGAAATCGGCGATAACTTACTGAGCGTGCTGCTATTACTGTGCCGCAATATCTGGATTGAAAACAAACAAGAGCAGGAGAGCAATAACACCCTACTGGGACAACGCATCAAAGATTACATTGATAATCACTATAAAGAAGATATCGCACTGAGTACGATCACCGCTGCATTGAATATGAATCAATTTTATCTGGCGCACGTATTCAAAGATTATTCAGGGTATTCACCCAAACAATATCAGACGCGTCGCCGAATTGGCGAGGCGCAAAATTTGCTATTGAGCACCAATCTGGGTGTCACTGAGGTGGCTAACGCCGTGGGTTACGATAACGTCAATAACTTCCATCGCATCTTTCATAATCTTGTCGGCATACCACCTGCACGCTATAAAAAATTCTGGCTGACCGGGCAACTCAATCGTTAATTTTTCGTTCTTCCAAAAGCAAAATGCCCTCTTTCGAGGGCATCTTTTCATAGCGCAATCTTATTTCAGTGTAATACGCGCAATACCATCGGTGCCTTTAGTTGAAGAGTCTTTATTGAACTCGGCCTTCAAGGTTACATACAGGGTATTGTTATCCGGTCCAATCAGCAGGCTGTTGGGATTCTGTTCGAATGACCAACTGTTCTTTACTGCGTAAGTGGTGGCATCCAACTGCAGTACTTTCTTCGATTCGCGCTGGCTGATGAAGATCTCATTGCGCTTCGCATCGAATTTAATACCCAGAGAATCACCCTCGATACGCTTGATCACTTTACCGGTGCGCTCGTCAAACACCAATGTGGCTTTGCCTTTAGAATCGTCAGTCACAAACAGGCGGCCAGTGGATGGATCTTCTGCCATGTTCAGGAACAGATACTCTTTACCGTCACCGGCTGTCCAGCGCTTCTCGATTTTGTGGGTGCGCGGATTAATCACCAGGATCTCGCCAGAGCCGTTGGCCGCATAAATACGTTCAGTAACCGGAGAGTAAATAATGCCCGTTACCCATTTGCCCGCATTTTTAATCTCGGTTTTCAGTTTGAAGGTCTTAGTATCGACCACGGAGATATAACCTGGATCGGCCACTCGACCGACATACAACTCATTGCCATGCCACAGCACTTCACGCGCACCCGCTGGGTAGCCTTCTTTGCTGATTTTGCCCGGGAACACTAAACGCTGCAGCACTTTACCGCTTTGCGCGTCCACTTTGGAAATAGCGCCATCCAGTGAGTTGGTGGTGTAGAACACGCTGCCCTGCTCATCGATCGCCGTACCAAAGTTTTTCAGATCGGTGTGTGTCTCACCCTTGGTCTCAAGCGTCGCAGGATCAAGACGATAGATCATACCGCCGTTAACATCTTTGAATGCCTGTGCGCTGGCGACAAACAGTGCTTTCGATACTGGAGAGTAGGCCATTTCGTACAGACCATCGCCCAGGTCGCGTTTCAACACTGCGGTATCAACCGGTTTTACAGTCTCAGCGGCTGGTGCCTCGGCTTTTTTGGCAGGTGCCTGGCAAGCCGTCAGGCTAAATGCTGCGGCGATCGCCATAGCAACAGTGGCTTTACGCGGGCTAAACAACGATTTCATGCTGAACTCCATCAATGGATGAACGGCTCCGACCACATCGTAGCGGGCGGAAAATATAAGAAGAATGAGAATCATACGCATTAACGTAAAGTAATCAAATATTCGCGTAGATTTATGTGCTCATTCCACCCAGCTAACTCAATTCGCCGCCTGATTTGACGCTACCTGATATTAAAAAAGTGCCAAATCTTGCCAAATAAAAGTGAAAACACCAGCAACTAACGGGTTATAAATCCCTCCAGATGACTGAATTACTTCGTGTTTACACATTATTACACTTCAAATTGAATCCTTGCGAGATTCTATAAAGCAAATGATTATCATTGGCGTTCGTAATTAGATAGTGCATTCGTTTGTTCTGCCCTTTTGGGTAGCACGACGCAACCACCAGCATAACAACCGAAGCGTAATGGCTTCTTATAACCATCATTTACCACGGAAATGATTATGTCTTTGATCGGCAGGGAATCAGGTATCCGCAAAACGTTCAGCGTTTCATTGTTGGGTATGGCAGTACACGCCCTTCTCAACCCCACATTGGCGCAGGCTGCTGATACCACTCAGCAGGATCTGGTGGTCAATGCGACCACCAGTGACAGCAGTGATGATAATGACAAGCAGGACTATGCGGTGAAAACCACGCGAGCGGGCACAAAGCTGCTACTCACGCCGCGTGACGTGCCGCAATCTGTCAGTGTAGTGACGCAGCAGCGTATGCAGGACCAGCAGTTGCAAACTGTCACCGACGTGCTGAACAACACCACTGGTATCACCAGCAACTTGGTGGATTCTGAACGTTCAGAATACTATTCGCGCGGTTTCAAGATCACCAACTTCACCTTTGACGGCATCCCCACCTCGGTCGGTGATAGCTGGAACTATGGTGATGCAGCCTCGGACACGGCCATTTACGATCGTATTGAAGTGGTGCGCGGTGCCACCGGTTTGATGACTGGTGCTGGCAGTCCCTCTGCTTCGGTGAATATGGTGCGCAAGCACGCCGACAGCAAAGAGTTTACGGGTTCGGTGGACGCTAGCTATGGCAGTTGGGATAAACAGCGTTATGTTGCAGACATCTCAGGGCCACTCAACAGCGAGGGTTCGTTGCGCGGGCGCGTGGTGACGGGTTATCAGGATCAGGACAGCTGGCTGGACCGCTATCATAAAAACAAGAAATTCCTATATGGCGTGGTCGATGCGGATTTAACCGACAAAACGACCTTTTCTCTCGGCTACGACTATGAAAAAGCGGATACTCGCGACCCAACCTGGGGTGGATTACCCGTCTTCTACAGCAACGGGTCACTTACCCATTACAACCGCAGCCTGAACTCAGGCGCAGACTGGACGTACTACCACACTGAAGTGCAGAAAGTGTATGCCGATCTGGTGCACAACTTCGATAACGGTTGGAGCTTCCATGTGAATGGCACCCATGCCAAGAATACGTTCAGTGACAAGCTTTTATATGTCATGGGTAATCCAGATGAAAGCACAGGTGAGGGTTCAACAGGATATGGCAGTCTGGACCGCGGTAAACGTGAGCAAACTTCGGTTGATGCCTTTGCCAGTGGACCGTTTGAGCTGTTAGGCCGCCAGCACCAATTAATGGCAGGCTTAAGTTACAGCCGCCAACACAACCAGACTTATAGTCAGGATGGTGTTACTGATCTTGATGAGTATGACATTACCTCAGCGGATATGGGGCCCTTCAACAATAACTGGAATGGCAATATTGCCGAACCTCAGTGGCAGGGTTGGTATCTGAACGCCAATGACGTTATCCGTCAGAAGTCAGCCTATACCGCAGCGCGTTTCTCATTGGCCGATCCGTTGTCATTGATTATTGGAGCGCGCTACACCGAGTGGAGCACCAACGGTAGCAGCGGTAACATGACCAAAAACAATACCACCCCGTATGCGGGTCTGGTGTATGACATCAATGATACCTGGTCAGCCTATGCCAGCTATACGTCGATTTTCCAGCCACAGACTTATCGCGACAGTTCAGGCCATTATCTCTCCCCAGTGACCGGGAAGAGCTACGAAACGGGTGTGAAATCAGCCTGGTATGATGGCCGTTTAACCGCCACCTTCGCAGTGTTCCGCATCCAGCAAGAGAATGTTGGCACCGAAGAGAATGGCGTGTACGTCAACAACAGCAGCGAACAGGCCTACACCGCCACTAAGGGCGCACGCAGCAAAGGCGCCGAGTTTGAACTGAACGGTGCACTTACCGATAACCTGCAATTAACCTTCGGCGCAACGCGCTATGTAGCGCGTGATTCGGATGGTCGTTATAACCCTGATCAACCGCAAACCCAGTTCAAGCTGTTTACCCGATACAACGTACCGATGTTGCCTGACCTGACCATCGGCGGGGGTATTAACTGGCAGAACCGCGTATTTGAAGATGTGAGCGCGCCAGATGGCAGCACCCAGCGCGTGTATCAGGGAAGCTATCCACTGGCAAACCTGTTTGCCCGTTATCAGGTCACCAAACAGGTTGCGGTGCAAGCTAACGTCGATAACTTATTCGACCGTGAGTACTACACCTATATGAACAACTATGTTTACGGTGAGCCGCGCAACTTCTCGGTTAGCGTGTCATATCAATTCTGATAAAAAAATCCCCGGCGCCAGGCCGGGGATACTTTCTGCATCACACTTTATTTTTATAATTAAAGCTGATCTGCGAATTCTGTTCTCGTGGCAGACGCCGCGCCTCCAGATATACCGATTTCCAATACGGATTATTCAGTGAGGAGCGCATCACGCCCTGGCTAACCGAAGCGTGGAGGAATTGGTGGTCGGTGTCATAAAAGCCAACGTGTAACTCGTGTTTGATACGAAAGAACACTAAATCACCGGGTTGCAGGTGCGCCTTATCAACCGGCTGCCCCATGGCAATTAATTCGCGCGTTGTGACACGATCCATTGGAATATTGAAACGATCTTTTAAGGTTCGCCAAACAAAACCGGAGCAATCCACACCGTTTAATTGCGTGCCGCCCCACTGATATTTGGTGCCTTCCCATGAGTGCATCTGGTCGTGTAATGCCGCGATCACGGGAATCAAATCGGGTTGCTTACCACCATCGGTTGAAGCATCGACACTCTCTTCCGCAGGTGCATGAGAAGTTTTGGAAGAGCAACCTGCCAGGGTAATAACAAACAGACAGGCGATAAATTTTCTGGCCGCAGAGTTGATCATGGGATGACGTTTTCGCTGAGGGAGACAGTGGTTAGAGATTTATACCGCAAAAAAGTTGCAAAAATAAATAGCTCGCCGCTGAATTCTTTTAATCCTCTTCTTTTTTACTTAAGTTTACGCAAAGGTAACATCATGTATTTGGGATAAAAATTAACTATTCCTTCGCCAATTTTCGCTTTGGAGGTTATTAATTCGCCCAACTCTGCTGCTATTTCATCCCACCATCAGCATCTGTCTGCCGATGGTGGCAAGCCGGCATCATTTTATTGTTTGGATTGGCTGCGTAACGGCGACTCTGGCAGGAATAATGACAAAATAAAGGCCAGCGCCATCACCACCGCCGCCATCTGGAATGCCGCATGTACCGCTGTGCTAAATACCTGCAAATACGCTTGTTGCACATCATACGGCAAATGGTGCACTGCATTCGGGTCCAGCGTGGCGGGCAATACATCGCCCTTTTCCACCAATTCAGTCAAACCCGATTTCAAGACGTGACTAAACATCGCGCCAAACAGCGCCACCCCGATTGAACCGCCCACCGAACGGAACAACGTGACAGAGGATGTGGCGACGCCAATACGGTCGGGTGTCACACTGTTCTGCACCGCCAGCACCAGCACCTGCATCACCATCCCCATGCCCATTCCGAGCACGCAGGCGTAGAGATAAATCTGCCACAGCGAGGATTGCAGGGTGAGCGTCGTCATAAGAGCCATCCCGACGGTTGCCAGCAAGGTTCCGCCAATCGGGAACAGACGATAGCGACCAGTACGACTGATAATGCGTCCGCTGATAATCGATGTCACCAGCAGCCCACCCATCAGCGGCAGCAACTGCAACCCAGCTTCGGTCGGGGTTGAGCCTTTCACCACCTGCAAATAGAGTGGCAGGAAAGTGACGCTGCCGAACAGCGACATCCCGACAATAAAAGCCATCAAACTGGAGAGCGAAAAACTGCGATTACGGAACAGCCCAAGCGGAATAATCGGTTCCCATGCACGACGTTCTTCGTAGATAAAGCCAATCACTCCGACCAGACCAAACGCCAGGATGCACCACAACTGCGGATCGCTCCATGCCCGCAACGTACCGCCTTCACTGGTAAACAGGGTGATACCCACTAGCGCAAGACTCAGGCAAACAGCACCGGGATAATCAATCTCATGCGGTTTACGTTTGTTATCGGCTTTAAACACCGCATTAATAATCAGCAGCGCAAACAACCCTAACGGTAAATTGATATAGAAAATCCAGCGCCACGAGGCGTGCTGGACGATGAAGCCCCCCAGTAATGGCCCCACCACGGTCGCCAGACCGAAAACGCCGCCAAAGAGTCCCTGGTATTTACCGCGTTCTGCTGGTGGAATAATATCCGCGACGGCCGCCATACTGACCACCATCAGTCCGCCACCGCCGAGACCTTGCAGTGCGCGGGTAAAGATTAATTGCTCCATATTTTGCGCCAGGCCACACAGTGCCGAGCCGATGAGAAACAAGATGACCGAGATTTGTAGCACCGTTTTACGGCCAAACAGATCGCCGAACTTGCCGTAAAGCGGGACAACAATTGTCGAGGCCAACATGTAGGCCGTGACGATCCACGACAGCCGATCAAGCCCGCCCAATTCACCCACAATGGTTGGCAGTGCTGTCGAGACGATGGTCTGGTCAAGGGCGGAAAGCAGCATGACCAGCATCAATGCGCCCATCAGTAAGCGGACGGAAGGAAGACGCTCTTCTCCACTGCCTGAGTGCGGCACAAGTGTTTTAGGTTTCATATCAGACACCAATTGAAATTAATTAAATACACAATTAATATTGATCGAAGTCTGACATGAAACAAGTGAGCGCGTAAAGATGACCGCACGAAAAGTCCCAGCTGATGATAAGACAACTCCTGCCAAACCCCGCCGTCCTGGACGTCCTCGGGGCGGAGCCATCACTGCACAACAGCGCGAGCACCTGTTGGACATTACGCTTGCGATTTATGCCGAAAGCGGCATCGCTGAAACCTCGCTGAATGCGATTGCACGTAAAGCTGGCGTGAGTCCGGCGATGCTCAACTACTATTTTCAGTCGCGCGAATCGTTGTTAGATGTGGTGGTTGAGGAGCGCTTTTTGCCGCTACGCCAGCGTCTTGAAGCTCACTTCAACAATGACGAAAGTGACCCTGTCACTACTTTTAGTGGATTTATTCGTGAAATCGCTGACATAGTACTGAACAATGACTGGTTTGCCCCACTGTGGATGCAAGAAGTCACCAGCGGTTCTCACGGCTTAGGTCAGCACATTAAAGAACGATATGGTCATGCGGGACGCGACAAAGTCAGGGCTTTGATTGTGCGCTGGCAACAGCAGGGATTATTAAATGCGGCGCTAAATCCCGATTTGTTGATGACCTCCATCCTGAGCCTGATTCTCGTGCCGTTCACACGCTTCGCCAATGAGCCGGAGTTTGATACGGAGCTGATTGTACAGCACACACTTAGCCTGTTCTGCCAGGGTATCCGCCCGCTAAGCTAACCCGTTTTCTGCCTCGCATCTACACTGTTGAAATGACATTCAGCGGGCAGGAAAAACATGATGATTTTAGATGCCGATACCAATATACAGCTTGAGCGTACCCTGCAAGTACCCGCCGATGTGATTTGGCGCTGCTGGACCAGACCAGAACATCTCCAACACTTTTTTGTGCCTAAGCCTCATAAGTTAGTCAGTTGAGATATCGATCTGCATCCTGGTGGTCGGTTCAACACGATTTTTGAGGTGGAGGGGAATGAAATGCGCAACGAAGGGGTGTTTCTGGAGCTGATACCGGGTCGTAAACTCGTCTTTACCGATACCTATACAGAAGGATGGAAACCTGCTGAGCATCCTTTCATGACCGCAATATTGCTACTGGAACCGCTCAATCCGCACGCGACTCGTTACGTTGCCATTGCCAGGCATCGCAACGCTGAAGCACGCGCCGAACATGAAAAAATGGGCTTTCATAGCGGCTAGGGCATGGTTGCCGACCAGCTTGAAGCTTATGCCCAGATGCTTTAAGGGCACCTGCGGTATTCTTGATAATGAGCCTACTTAAAGGCTCATGGGCAATGAAGCTTTACTTAAATTCCTTGAGCCAGGATTAACCTACTACTTCAATAAAAACATGTAGACCTTTGTGGCCTACAAGATCAACCTGCTCGACGATAACAACAAACTCGGTCTGCCGAATGATGACCAGGTAGCATTGGGTCTGGTGTATCAGTTCTAATATATAGAAAGGCCAGCAATGCTGGCCTTTTTCGACTACTCGCAGTCAAGTTTGCAGCGGGTGAATTACTCGATCACTAACTGGACCTTTTTGCCCATCGCCGCAACCATACCCACTAACGAATCAATGGTAAATTTTTCTGTTTTTAGATTAACCACATCTGAAACTCGGGGTCTGGAAACGTGCAGGATCTTTGCCGCTTCAATCTGCTTATGGCCACTTGCCGTCATCCATTCAGAAATTTCAGTCATTAGCTGCTTCTTTAATTCGTCGGCTCGGTTAATTTCTTCACGAGATTGTGTCAGAAGGGAGTCCGCTTCAGCCGGTTCGAATCCGAGATCAGCAAAAATATTGCTGCCCGCTTTGGTGATATGCCGCGACTGGGTATCGATTTTATCGGTCATGTTAGTTTTCTCCGTTCTTCGATAACTGCTTTATAACGCTCGATGATTATATTCACATCTTTGGGGCTGGTTTGTTGTGTTTTCTTTTGGAAGGCGTGTATGACATAAATGGCTTCAACAAATTTTGCCACATAAACGACGCGATATTCGCCATCATTGCCTTTTATTTTGACCTCAATAACACCTGCTCCCCAGCGATTCACAGCCTTGTAGTGAGTGGGATTATGCCCATTTTGAATTTTGTGAAGTTCAAATCCAACGTCCTTTTTCACCTCATTGGGGAACATTTTGATGTCCTCCAGCGTTGTACCACGCCAGTCTAAATCCTTTTCATCCATTTCTGTGCGCTCCACACCACTCCATTTGTGTATAAAATATTATACATACCTAAGTGTACGGAACAAACTTCACACAATAAAAAACCCCGCATTTGCGAGGCTTCTCTCAAACTAATGTGTTTACGGATACAACCCGCGATCCATCCTTGCCAGCAGAATTCGCTCGCAGGCAACGGCGTAAGCTGCCGTACGCAGCGTCACGTTCAGCGCATCCGCTTTATGCCACACTGTTTCAATCGCGTGCTGCATAATGCTGTCCAGCCGTTGATTGATCTCCTCTTCGCTCCAGAAGAAGCTGGAGAAATCCTGCACCCATTCGAAGTAACTCACCGTCACGCCGCCCGCATTCGCAATCACATCTGGCACCACAGCAATGCCGCGTTGCTGCAAGATATCATCCGCTTCCGGTAGCGTTGGGCCATTTGCCCCCTCAATAATCAGGCTGCACTTCAGTTGGTTGGCACGTTCAGCAGTAATCTGCCCTTCCAGCGCAGCAGGAACCAGAATGTCGTAAGGCTGCGTCCAAAAATGTTCATCCGCTATGGTGTCAGCACCCGGGAAGCCCGCGATACTACCGTGAGCCTGCTGCCACGTCTGTAACGCCGGGATATCCACTCCGCTGGACAAATACAATGTGGCTTTGTGATCCTGCACCGCCACCACTTTTGCCCCAATCGCATGGAACAGTTCGGCGCTGACGCTGCCAACGTTACCAAAACCCTGCACCGCCACGCGGCTATCTGGCACATCAATGCCCAGCTTAGTCGCAGCGCTGCAACCGGTGACGAAAACCCCGCGCCCGGTGGCTTTGACGCGCCCCAGTGACCCGCCCAGATGCACCGGTTTGCCGGTCACTACGCCGGTGGTAGTGGCGCCAACGTTCATCGACCAGGTATCCATCATCCACGCCATTACCTGCGCGTTGGTTCCAACATCAGGGGCGGGAATATCCTGTTGGGGACCAATCATATTGCCGATTTCGCTGGTATAGCGCCGCGTTAAACGCTCTAGCTCTTTATGGGATAAGGTTGCCGGATCGACACGCACGCCGCCTTTCGCTCCGCCAAACGGCAGGTTGAGCGCAGCGCACTTCACCGTCATCCATGCAGAGAGCGCCATCACCTCCTGCAACGTCACATCAGGATGGAAACGCACCCCACCCTTACCCGGCCCACGCGACAAATTGTGCTGCACGCGATAACCCTCAAAATGACGCACTGAGCCATCATCCATTTCCAGAGGGATATCAACGATTAATGCCCGCTTCGGATGCGTCAACGTATCGGCCCAGCGGCTAAGATCGCCCAGCAGTGGCAACACGCGTTCAACCTGCGTCAAATACGTTGACCAGGCTGAGTGACAGTCGCCTGTCACATAGGAAAGTTCAGACAAACTGACCTCCAGATTTTACTGTCAGGATAGAAAATGCCGCCAACGGCAGAATGGCGGCGAGAGGATTGGTTTAGTCGTGCAGGCCGAGTTTTTTCTCCAGATAGTGGATGTTGGTGCCACCCTGCTGGAAATGTTCGTCGGACATGATTTTCACCTGCAGCTCGACGTTGGTCTTGATGCCGTCGATGATCAGTTCCGCCAGCGCATTTTTCATGCGCGCGATGGCCACTTCACGGGTGTCACCGTAGGTGATCAGCTTGCCGATCATGGAATCGTAGTAC
>NZ_SZZV01000002.1:0-333388 GCF_009829935.1 Pantoea sp. Seng
ACCTCTGCTGCTGCCGGGCAGTCCTCGCGCCGCTGACGCGGTGCCCTCGGCTTCCACGTCGTGCCTACGGAACGTTCGGGGATCGACCATCCCTGGTCGGCCCCGAACTGATCCACGCATCCCTGCGTGGATCTCCTGGCCCAACGTAAAAGCCTCAGCGCTGCGGATAGCCCTTGCAGCATCAGAGGTGCTCTGGCCTCAAATATTGTGCCCTTTTCGACAGCATTCACTTAAGCTCATCAGCCGGCTGTAAGATCTGGTTCAACATGCCCGCTATGGACTAAACCAGGCTGCCGTTAACAGTAAGCACGATGGTTAATGAGCAGGCTGGGGGCGCTTTGGCGCAGGCAATCCACAGCGCCGAGCAGAGTGAGTCTGCCAGGATAGCCCGCAGGACGCGGGCGAAAGGCGGGGCGGCACAGGGATGTGCCATCCCCCGCCGTTCCGTCAGGCAGACGAACGAAGTGAGGGTACCGCGTCAGCGGCGCGAGGACGCCAGCGCCAAAGCGCCCCCGGCCTGCGTCACCGCCTATTAGTAACAGCAGCGCCTGAAAATAAAATTGCGGAGATAAAAATTAACCTGCATACCCAAGGCACTGCGACAGGTTAGGTGCAAATTTTTACACCTACACCCTATGCACGAGCCAGCAGCGTCACCACTTCCTGCACATCCGCGACGTCATCCAGCTCCATGCAAATCGCTTCCAGCTGTTCAACCTGGTCAACGGGCAACACACGCCCCGCTAAGCTACGGTATTTAGCCAGCAGCGCTTCAAAGCTCAGCGGATTCGCGGGCGCACCAGACGGTACCGGCACATGCTGCTGCCACTGCTCGCTCTGCTGGGTTTCAATCCGCACCCACGGCTCGTCGTCACGCCCCTGCTGCTCATCAATCACCAGCTCAATCCTCGCCATAAAGGCTTCCACATTTGGATGCAGACGTTTGGCATCATCGTAGCTGGCCAGCTCGGCGGAACCGTACAGCGCACGCGCCGCCAGTGCATACGGCAGGCTCATTTGCGCACTTGCCAGGCTCTGCAACTCACGTCCGCCACACATCTCCAGCAGGAACGGATTCAGCCCTACCACGATACGTTCAATCTGCTCGACACGCACCGGGTGTTCTTTTAGCAGTAACCCCAGCGCATCAATCGCCGAATGCGTCCCACGACAAGCGGCATACGGCTTGATCGAGCAGCGCGCCAGCTTCCACACCACACCAAGGTCGGCGGTTAATGCAGCGGGTTGCTGTGTTTCAGCGGCCAGGGTTTGCAGGAATCCACCCCACTTCGCTTCAAATACCGCCGAGGGTCCGTTGATACCGCGCTGCGCCAACAAGGCCGCCTGCACGCCACCTTCAGCTGCACGTGCGGCATGCAGCTTTTTGGTGTGCGAGCCGTCGTGAATAAAGCCCCACAGCCCACCGCTAAAGCTGGCGGCAATGCCCATGGCCGACGCGCACTGATCGCGATCCAGCAGCAGCAGTGAACACACCGCCGCTGCGGCACCAAACACGCCACAGCTGGCGGTGGAGTGCCAGCCTGCGCCGTTATGCGCAGAGTAGCCGCCGCAAGCTTCCAGCACCCGGCGTCCGACGTCATAACCGATCACCATGGCCACCAGCAGCGCCTGACCGTCAACCGGCTGCGTCGCCAAAGGCAGTGCCGCCAGAATGGCGGGAATAACCACCGCGCCAGAGTGATCGCAGCCGCCGGTATCATCCAACTCATACATATGTGCGGCCACGCCGTTGAGCCATGCCGCCTGGCGTGGACTCACCTGCTTTGCACTTCCCCACACTTGTGCCTGCTGATGCCCACCTTCTGCGAACGCCAATGACAAACATTCGCGCCAGATAGGACTGTCGCTGCCCGCCAGTGACGCCCCGAGCGTATCAAGCAGATGGCGCTTCGCCTGTTCGACCAGCGCGTCAGGCAGCTGTTCAAAACGGGTGTCGGCGATAAATGCCGCCAGTTGTTCAAGCGTCGAGGCCATGCGCCCCTCCCGTGATGCGGGTAAACACTTCTGCCGGATGGGAAAAATCATTGTCCGGCTGCGTTTGCCAATGCGCCGCCACCTGCTCCGCCGTGGCGATCCACACATTGTGCTGTTGCAGCGTCTCGATCAGTTCACGCAGCAAGCCGATGCGCCCGGCAGTGCCGATAATTTCCGGATGCAGGCGCAGCAGATAACACAGGCCAAAGCGGTGGAAGCCGTGGAAGTCTTGTGTCATGTTCGCCAGCGTTTCGGCATAAGGTGCAATCCGCGACTGCCCCGGTGGGATGGCCGGGCTCAGGTTAAAGGCAAAATAGGGTTCATCTTCCAGGGTGTAGTGCATCGGCAGTTCCACCAGCCGCGTGCCGGGATGGAAGTAGGGCAGATCGTCGCCGCGCCAGCTTGATGACCAGCGAATACCCTGCTCCACCAGCGCTTCCGCCAGGCCCGGTTTCCACTGTCCTGCTGGGGTGCGGAAACCCTGAATCGGTTTGCCAGTAAACTGTGCCAGCTGGTAGCAGCCGCGCGTCACGCTGGCGAGCTGCTGCTCCAGCGACAACGCCGAGAAGTCTTCATGGCGCTCGCCGCTACAGGCAATTTCATGCCCATCGGCCACGATGCGTTTAATCAGCTCCGGTTGCTCTGTCGCCACAATTGCCGGTAAACACCAGCTGGCTTGCAGCTGTTTTTCTGCCAGTAACGCCAGCAAGCGATCCACACCGCGCAGGGTGCCATAACGCCATACCGACAGGGTTTTATCGCGTCCGGCGACGGCAGGTGCCTGGGTCAAAATACCGTGGATATCATTGAAATCGATGGTCAGGATGGCGGCGGACTGGAAGCCCAGCGGCCAGTGGGAAGATTCAGTCATGCTGTTGCTCCTGCAGATACCACTGCGCCACCGCATCACAGCGCGCAAACCACACGTCATCACGCGCCGTCATATGTTCAAACAGCTGCTCCAGCAGCAGGATGCGGCCCGGCTGACCGGAAATTTTCGGGTGGAACAGCGTGGTCAGGCACAGGCCTTCATCCATTGCGCCGTCGAATTCGCGCTGCCAGTTATCACGGGTATGCGCATAGCTGGCAATACGATCGCCGCCTTTCGGGAAGTCAGGCTGGCGCGTATAGGCCAGCGAGGCGTAATCATCCATCTCCCACTTACCGGGGATCTCGACCAGCGGCGTGTGACCCGCCACCGGGATGCTGTAAGGACGATCGTCGCCGCGCATGCTGCTGGAATAAATCACCCCAGCATCACGCAGAATTTGTGGCGTTTCGGCATGCCAGTCACCTGACGGCGTGCGGAAACCGCAGGCGGTGATGCCCAAATGCTGTTTAAAGATTTCAGCGGATTTCGCCATCACGGCACGCTGTTCATCCGGCGAAATCGCCCAGAAAGATTCGTGACGATAGCCGTGATAGGCCACTTCGTGGCCTTGTTCGATAATCGCCTGACACTGCTGCGGCCACTGCTCCACGACCCACGCTGGTACAAAAAACGTGGCGGGAATCTGGAAAGCGCGCAGCAGGTCGAGCAATCGCCCGAGCGCACGGTACGGCCCATACGCACCAAAGGTGAAATATTCTGGCGTTGACCACAGGCTGCCATTCAACATGGCATCGCCGGTGGGACCATCAAGGTCAAACGCCAGCGCCATACAGCCGCGTTTCCCCTGCGGCCAGCGCACTGCGCCCGGTTGTTGCATCGCTACGCTCCTTTAGCCCTGGTTCACGGTCGCCTGAGTCACGCCATTGTCAGCCAGACCCCATTTCGCGAGGATCTTCTGGTAGCTGCCATCAGCAATCATCGCGTCAATCGCCGCTTGTACCGCAGTGGTCAGCTCGCTGGCATCTTTACCAATCGCCATGCCGGTGTACTGGAAGGAGAAGGCTTTATCGAGCGGCTTATATTTACCTTTTTCAAGATCCATGATGTACGGCAGCGTTTCACTCCCCTGCACCACACCATCCAGACGGTTCTGACGCAGCTGGGTGCGTGCATCCGCCGTACCTTCGGCGCCGACGACGATGATGGCTGGCTTACCGGCGGCTTCGCAGTGCGCTTTAGACCAGTTGGCAATCTCTACCGGGAAAGTGGTACGACGGCTGGTGCCAACCTTCTTACCACACAGATCCATGGCGCTATTGATGTCGCTGCGCGCTGCCTGAGTGTAGAACTGCGGACCGGTTTTAAAGTAATCGATAAAGTTAACCACCTTCTGGCGCTCTTTGGTGTCGGTCATGCCGGACATCACCAAATCAACACGCTTGGTCACCACCGCGTTCACCATCTGCTCAAAGGCGATCTCCTGCCAGTTGATCTTCACGCCCAGTTTCTCACCGATCGCCTGACCGAGATCGTAATCCACGCCGGTGAGTTGGTTGGTGGCCGGATCTTTAAAATCCATTGGCGGATAGTTCGGCATGATTGCCACAGTCAGGCCTTTCTCTTTGATGGCGGCTGGCACGGCGATATCCGCCCAGGCAGAAGATTGCAGTAACAGCGCGGCACTGATGGCACTCAATAACAGTTTTTTCATGTTTTTCACCCCGGTCACGTTAAAGAAGAATCGCGTTAATAAAGTTTTTCATCCGTGGGTTTTGCGGGTTCAGCAGAATGTCTTCTGGTGCGCCCTGCTCGATAATGCGTCCCTCGTCCATAAACACCACCTGGTTCGCCACTTCACGGGCAAAGCCCATCTCGTGAGTGACCACCAGCATAGTGGTGCCCTCTTTTGCTAACTGGCGCATCACCGCCAGCACTTCGCCGACCATCTCCGGATCCAGCGCCGAAGTGGGTTCGTCAAACAGCATCAGTTTCGGTTTCATCGCCAGCGCACGGGCAATCGCCACACGCTGCTGCTGCCCGCCAGACAGTGACTGCGGATAGTCGTGCGCTTTGTGCGCCAGACCGACGCGATCCAGCAGCGCCATCGCCTCTTCACTGGCTTCGCGTTTTGGACGCAGCAGGACGCGGCACGGCCCTTCGATAATGTTCTCCAGCGCGGTTTTGTGCGGGAACAAGTTAAAGCGCTGGAAAACCATGCCAGTTTGCAGACGCTGGCGAGCAATCTGCTTATCGCTCAGCGCATGCAGTTTGTTGCCCGCAATGCGATAGCCCGCTAATTCGTTGTCGACCCAAATGCCACCCTGATCGACCTTCTCCAGCTGATTAATGCAGCGCAGGAAGGTACTTTTACCGGAGCCGGATGGCCCGAGAATGCACATCACCTCGCCGTAATTCACTTCGAGGCTGACATCCTTGAGCGCATGGAACTGGTCGAAATATTTGTTCACCTTGACGGCGCGCACGATGTTTCTCATCTCTCTCTCCCAATTACTGACGCTGGCGGTGGCCGCGTGAGAAGAAGCGCTCAAGGCGACTCTGACCAAACGACAGCACGGTGACGATGATCAGGTACCAGATGCCCGCCACGAACAGCAGTTCCATCACGCGCGCATTGGCGAAGTAGATGGTTTGCGTGTTGTAGAGCAGTTCGGAGTACTGAATCATGCTGGCCAGACTGGTGGTTTTGATCATGCTGATGAATTCGTTACCCACCGGCGGCAAAATCACGCGCATCGCCTGCGGCAAAATGATGCGCTGCAGCGCTTGCAGACGCGGCATGCCAATCGCCTTCGCCGCTTCGTACTGTCCGGTATCCACGGACAGCAAACCGGCGCGCACCACTTCGGAGGTATAAGCCCCCTGGTTGATGCTCAGACCCAGCAGTGCCGCGAGGAACGGCGTCATGATGGTGACGGTTTGCACGCTGAACACGCCCGGAATACTGATGGTGGGAAACACCAGCGCGAGGTTGAACCACAGCAGCAGTTGCAGAATCAACGGCGTGCCACGGAAGATCCAGGCGTAACCCACGGCGATGTAGTGCAGCACCGGATTGGGCGACATATACATAATCGCGGTGATCACGCCGAACAGGATGCCGAGTCCCATTGCCAGCACCGACATAATCAGCGTGTTCACCACGCCGTTAAGGATTGCCTGGGCAGTAAAGAACTGGCCGACAAACGACCATTCAATGTTGCCGTGGGCGAAGGCGTTGACCAGCAATGCCAGCAGCACCAGGATCACCGCTGAAGCCGTGATGCGGCCGTAATAGCGGCGTGGCACCACCTGATAGCGATCCAGATCGTAATGCATCTGCTCGCGGCTATTTTTCAAGCTGGGTTCAACCGGGGTGGATTGGGACATAGACGTCTCCTCAGGCGCGCGGGCCAGCGTAATCTTCAGTCCAGCGCTGCTGGTCCTGCATCAGGATTTGCAAACGCGCGAGCTGTTCGCGCACGCGGGCCGGTGCGGTGCCGCCATAGCCGCTACGTGCCGCCAGTGCCGCTTCCAGCGTCAGGGCACTGCGCACTTCTGGCGTTAAGCGTGCATCGACAGCTTGCAACTGCGCATCGCTCAGGTCGGACAGGCCGCAATTTTCGCGTTCACACAGTTGCACCAGCTGGCCGGTGATTTCATGGGCTTCACGGAACGGCACGCCGCGCATCGCCAGCCAGTCGGCCACTTCGGTGGCCAGAGTGAAACCGTCCGGTGCCTGTTCGCGCATGACGTCGGTGTTGAATTTCAGCGTCGACATCATGCCGGCCATGGCAGGCAGCACCAGCAGCAGCGTGTCCACGGCATCAATCACGTTGCGTTTGTCATCGCTCAGGTCGCGGTTGTAGGAGAGCGGCATGGCTTTCATGGTGGTGAGCAGTGCCATCAGGTTGCCGACCAGACGACCAGAACGACCACGTGTCAGTTCGGCAATGTCCGGGTTTTTCTTCTGCGGCATGATTGAGCTGCCGGTGGCATAGCTGTCATGCAGCTCCACCCAACGGAACTGGCGCGAAGCCCACATGCACACCTCCTCGCACAGGCGCGAAAGGTTGATACCGATCATGCTGGTGACGAACAGGAATTCAGCGGCGTAATCGCGGCTGGCCACCGCATCAATCGAGTTTTCGCACGGTGCGAGGTAAGCCAGGTCTTCAGCGGCTTTTTCCGGCTGGCGCGCAATCGCCGATCCGGCCATCGCTGCGGCACCGAGTGGGCAGCGCGCGCTGCGGCGATCCCAGTCCTGCATGCGCTCAATGTCGCGGGCAAAAGATTGCGCATGAGCCAGCAGTTGATGACCGAACACAATCGGCTGTGCCTGCTGTAAATGGGTAAAGCCTGGCGCCACGCTTTCGGTGTGCTGTGCGGCTTGCTCGACCAGAGATTGCTGCAGAGCCAGTAAAGCACTCACGACTTTGCGGCCGTTGTCACGCAAGTAGAGGCGCAAATCGTTGACGGTCTGATCGTTACGCGAACGGCCGGCGCGCAGTTTTCCGCCCAATGGTCCTAAGCGCTCGGTCAGTGCGCGTTCAATAAAGGTATGAACATCTTCGTCAGCCGCAATCGGATGCAGATTACCCGCACGATAATCGGCATCCAGCGCATCAATCGCCGCCAGCATGGTATGGAGTTCTTCGCTGCTCAGCAGATCGCCGCGAGCCAGCTCACGGGCATGTGCCCGGCAGCCTGCTAAATCGTAAGGTGCCAGGGCAAAGTAATAATCCGGGCTGCGCGACAGCGCGGTTAAACTGGCCGCCGGTGCCGCTTTAAAGCGCGCACCCCATAACAGTTCGGCATTATCAGACATGCTATTTCCCCTTGCAGATACTCGTCAGCGATATGAAAAAGATATGAATGAACCAGAGGTGATAATAAAAACTTATTTCACACTCACACTGGTAAATACGTCATATTTCAGGTTCACTGTACTTTCACCGCAATTATTCCGGAGTTGAATAGCAAAGATGGAAAGTAAAGTTTCCCAGTCTGGAAACAATGCAAATAATCGCGGCGATAATGCGGTTCTGGCACTGAGTAATATCGATTTAAAATTGCTTCGCGTATTTAAATGCGTGGTGGAAGCCGGGGGATTAACCGCTGCCAGCAACGAACTGAATATTGGTTTAGCCGCCATCAGTAAGCAGGTTTCCGATCTGGAGATTCGTCTCGGCATGACGTTATGCAGCCGTGGGCGCGAAGGCTTTGAACTGACGCAGTACGGCATTAATGTCTATCAGGCCACACTGGAGCTGTTCGTCTCCCTGAATCTGTTCCGCGAACGTCTGCATAACAGCCGCAATGAGTTGCTGGGTGACATCGCGATTTGCGTGGTGGATAACACCATTTCTGATCCGCACTCCCCGGTCACCGCGGCGGTGCAACAGTTGCACCAGAAAGCACCAAAGGTGCAGATTCGCTTACAGACTGCGCAATTAGATGATATTGAACGCGGGATGAGTGAAGGCCGTTTTCATTGTGGTATTGCGCCGGTTTATGAAATGAAAAGTGATTTTGATTACTTCCCGCTTTATAAAGAATATTCGAAATTATATTGCTCAATGTCACATCCTTTATATTCTGGATCTTGTGATAAGAATATATCGGTGGAAATATTACGTGAGCAGAAAATCATTAATCATTTATATGTGACGCCGCGCGATGACCGCCGCCTCATTCCATTACAGGACAGCGGTGCGCAGGCGGTGCAAGTGGAATCCGTCGCCATGCTGATTTTAACCGGGCACTTTATTGGTTATTTACCCGAGCACTATGCCGCGCCCTTTATTGCGCGGGGGCAGCTGTGTGAATTGGGTGATGAATCGGTACGTCGGGAAAATCCGTTCTGCCTGATGATGAAAAAAGGCCGGAAAATTAATCCGATTATCCGGCTGTTCATGCAATCACTGGGCCTGGCCGAGGCCGAAGAGGCGCACTAAGTTGGTGCGATCACACCACCACTTTATACATCACCGTGGTGGCATTTAACGCCCCTTCCGTCGATTCGGCGTACAACGGAATGGAACCCGCAATTTGCCAGTCCATCGATAAGTAAAGCTGCGTAGCCACATCGCCGCTGCGCGTATCCAACACCAGCAGCGTTTTGCCCTGCTCAACCGCTAATTGCTCAGCCTGCTGCATCAGACGAGTTGCAATTCCCTGGCGACGAGCAGCGGGATGTACCAGCAATTTACTGATCTCCGCGCGATGACGCCCATTCGGCATGGCGCTAAACCCGACCATTACCGTCGCAACAATCACACCCTGCTGCCGCGCCACCAGCAGCTGATTATCGCCGCTTGCCAGGCTGTAGATTTTATCCTGCCAGAAGCGTTCCATCGCTGCGCGGTCGTCGGCATCAATAAAACCGACGCTGGCCCCGTCAGCCACGCACCCCTGCAGCACCTCGGTCAACGCGGCTAGCAGGGGCTGTGCCTGAGTGGCACTTAACTGTTCAATTTCAATCATGGTTTGCACACCACCAGAATGTAACGCGCGCCGCCTTCAGGATGCGCCTGGAATGATGATTTGCCGGTGAGATGAAAACGCAGGCAATCCCCCGCCTGCAATGTCCAGCGTTGATCGTCCATGGTGAACGTCAGCTCGCCAGATTGCAGCCAGATATGCTGCTCCAGCCCCTGTACCGGCGGTGCGTCATAATCGATACGCGCACCGGGTTGCAACACGCTCTCAACCAGTTCGGCCTTGAAATGGCTGGCGGGCGGCGAGACACTGCGACGCAGATAACCGCTGGCATCGTCGCGCCAAACGCTCTGATCGCTCGCTTTCAGCAGCAGCGCGGCCTCATCTTCCACTTCACTCAACAGGCGCGACATGGTCAAGCCGTAGGCGACACATAGTCGGTTAAGCAAAGCGGCTGTGGGGCTGGTCTCCGCCCGTTCAATGCGCGACAATGAAGCCCGGCTGATGCCGGTAGCCATCGCCAGTTCGTCCAGTGACCAGCCACGTTGCACACGCAATTCGGCTAATCGTGCGGCCAGTCGATCTTCGGTATCCGGTACAGACATGTCCACCTCTCATATTTGGGAAATAATTCTCACATATGAAATAAAGCCTCAATTTGCTTAAAACGTCAAGTTGTACAAATATAAAAGAGTTGTACAACCCAAACGAGGCGGTTAAGGTGTTGTAATGCAGGTCAGAATTTTCGAGGACGCCATGGCCTTATACAGTATCGGCGATGTTGCCGAACGCTGTGGAATCAACCCGGTAACGCTACGCGCCTGGCAGCGCCGTTACGGTTTACTAAAACCCCAGCGTACAGAAGGCGGTCATCGCCAGTTTGATGATGAAGATGTTCAGCGCATTGAGGAGATCAAGCGCTGGATAGAAAGCGGTGTGCCTGTTGGCAAGGTGAAAGCCTTGCTGGAAGGCCAAACCGTTAATGTGCACGATGGCTGGACCGCGCTGCAGGAAGAGCTGATGAGCGTGCTGCGTCACGTTCGTCCGGCTAAATTGCGCACCAAAATTGCCACCATAGGCCGCGAACATCCGGTAGATGCGTTAATCGATCACGTGTTTGTGCCCGTGCGTCAGCGCCTGGGATTGGATCAACACACCGCCCGTACCATGTGTAGCCTGTTAGATGGCGCGCTGATTGATTACGTGGCGTTTTGTCTCGCGGGCGGCCGTAAAAAAACCGGTAAGGATGCTTTGATGATTGGCTGGGGCGTGGAAGATCGCACCCGCCTGTGGCTTGAAGCCTGGCGCTTGTCGCAGCAGGGCTGGCGTATGGATGTCTTAGCCGAGCCGCTGGATATGCCGCGTCCTGAGCTGTTCCCTGGTCAGAATCTGTTTATCTGGACCGGTAAAAAACCGACGCGTCGGCAACTGGAGCAGTTTGAACACTGGCAGGCACAAGGGTTTGCCACTCATATTCACGATCCCGCCTGACAAAAAATCGCACACACGGCCTTTGCCTCGCCGGGTGTGCGCGTTATCATGCCGCACTCCATGACTCTTCTCAGGTTTCTCTTATGAACTGGAATAAAATTCTCATTGGCTCCCTGTTTGCCGTGATGGCCATTGGTGGCATGGGTGGCATGATGCTGGTGGGCTACAGCCTTATCCTTCCCAGCCACTGAGTTGACGTTGCACGCGTTCTAACACGCGGTCGCAAATCAGTGCCAGCAGCGCGACCAGCAGCGCCCCCTGAATCACATAAGCGGTGTTAAAGCCGCTCAGTCCGATAATCACCGGCGAGCCCAGGCTTTCTGCGCCCACTGTCGACGCGATGGTCGCGGTGCCGATGCTGATCATCACCGAGGTACGCACGCCTGCCATGATCACCGGTGCGGCTAGCGCCAGCTCAATCTGCCACAAGCGCCGCCATGGCCCCATGCCCAGCCCCACGGCAATTTCCCGGTTGCTGTCCGGCACGCTGTCTAAACCTGCCAGCGTTCCCTGCAAAATAGGCAACAATCCGTAAAGAAACAGCGCCATGATGGCCGGTGTCGCGCCAAAGCCCATCACCGGCACGGCTATCGCCAGCACCGCTACCGGAGGAAAGGTCTGCCCCGCTGCCGCCAGCGTCTCCAGTAACGGCCTGAACGCCCGCCCGGCGCGTCGCGTCGCAAAAACACCACTGCCTACGCCAAAAAAAATCGCCAGTGCGCTGCCGCTGATCACCAATGACAGATGTGCGAGGGCCAGCCGCCAGAAGCTCTCTTGCTGATACAACGGACGTTCCAGCTGCGGGAACCAGTGGGCAAACAGCGGTGCACTATGCGGCAACCCCCACAGCAGCAGCAGAAACACCGCCAGCAGCCAGTACAGTGGATCGCGCCAGACACGCATCAGATCCCCTCCCGCTGGCGCAGCAGATCGCTGAAGTGCAGGACACCCAACGGCTGTTGATGTTGATCGATCACCGGCAGTTTGTCGGTGCGCCGAGCGATAAACTGTGACAGCGCCTCGCGCAGCGTCAGGTGCGCGGCTATTGGCTCACCGTCCAGCCACTCGCCGCGCCGCGCGGCGCTGCCAGCACGTCCCAATGCCAGCAGTCGCACGCCAAGCTCGCTGCGGCCAAAGAATTCGCGGGCGAAATCCGTGGCAGGCTGCGTCAGCAACTCAATCGGCTTGCCTTGCTGCACGATTTCACCGCCGTCCATCAACACCAGTTGATCCGCCAGCGTCAGCGCTTCGTCGATGTCGTGCGTCACTAGCACCACCGTGCGTCCTGACAGCTTCTGAATACGCAGCATCTCCTGTTGCAGCGCCTGACGGTTCACCGGATCGAGCGCGCCAAAGGGCTCATCCATCAGCAACAATTCGGGATCGGCGGCCAGCGCGCGCGCCACGCCAACCCGCTGCTGTTGTCCGCCGGAAAGTTGATGGGGAAAACGCGTCGCCAGATGCGTATCCAGATTGAGCAGCGCCAGCAGTTCCTCTACGCGCTGTTGAATTTTTGCCTGCGGCCAGCCGAGCAGTGACGGCACGGTAGCGATATTCTTTGCCACGTTCCAATGCGGGAACAGGCCAATCGACTGGATGGCATAGCCAATACGCCGCCGCAGCGCACGTGCATCCATGCGTTCAATCGGTTCACCGGCAAAGCGGATTTCGCCGCTGTCATGCTCCACCAGCCGGTTGATCATTTTCAGCGTGGTGGATTTGCCCGAGCCGGAGGTGCCGATCAGCACGGTGAAACTGCCCTTCTCAATATGCAAAGTGAGATCGCGCACCGCTGCTTTGCCCGCAAACATTTTGCTTACCTGGTGAAACTCAATCATCGGTTCTCTCCAGCAGTGCCGACAGTAAACGCAATGCGGCATCAAACACCACCGCCAGCGCCACCACCGGAATCACGCCCAGCAACACCAAATCCAGTGCGCTGCTGAGTAATCCCTGAAATACAATGGCGCCAAAGCCACCGGCACCAATCAGCGCCGCGACCACCGCCAGTCCAATGGTTTGCACCACCACCACACGCAAGCCCGAAAGCCACACCGGCAGCGCCAGCGGGAGTTCGGCGTGCCAGAACTGTTGCAGTGCACTCATGCCCATACCGCGTGCGGTTTCGCGCACCTCCTGCGGCACCTGCTGCAATCCGGCCACCACGCTGCGCACTAGCGGCAGCAGCGCATACAACACCAGTGCGATTAGCGCGGGCGCCAGACCAATGCCGCTGATGCCCCAACTCGCCAGCACCGGGAAGTGAGCCACCAGCCCCGCCAGCGGCGCAATCAGCAGGCCAAACAGCGCCACGGAAGGCACAGTCTGGATCAGGTTGAGTACGCTGAAAGCGGCACTTTGCCAGCGCGGTCGTCGGGCAATCGCTAATCCCAGCGGTAAACCTATCAACAACGTGGGGAGTAATGTGCCGCCCAGCAACAGCAGATGCTGGCTAAAGGCCGCATCAAACACCGCCGTACGGTTGGCATACTCTTTCATCAGGGAGAGATGGTCGAGGTGACCGCTGAGCAATAACAGCAGCGGAACAATCCAGATTTGCAGATTCAGCAGAATTCGCCACGGCGTGCTGGCCGTGAGCTGGCGGATAGCCTCAGCGGCCAGCAATAAAGCCAGCGCCGCCGCACACCATAAACCGCTGCCAAAGGCCGTGCGTGCCAGCGGGCTGCCGCTGTTAGCCAGCTGCGCCGCCGTCTGCCCGCCAATAAAGATCAGCAGCGCAAACAGAATCTCAGCGTCCAGCAATGCCATCACCAGATTGCGACGCCGTGGCTTCCACCACAACCCTTGCCATAGCCACAGTAACGGCAGCAGCAACAGCCAGGATTGCGTGACCTGCCACAGCATTAGCGGCTGGCCGGACACCAGGCGGTTGGCGGCGAAACTGAGTAACGGCAAGGTAGCCAGAGCCAGCGTGATCAGCAGCGTTAACACCAGCAGCACCGGCTGCTGGCGCGGTCTTGATAACAGTAACGGCACCGCTTACAGCAACTTATTCTGCTGTAGCCACTGTTTCGCCACCTGGCTGGCATCCTGACCATCAACCGCAATCTGTGCATTGAGTTGTTGCAGGGTTTTCTCATCCAGCTTACTGAACACCGGCTGCAACCAGTTACCGATCTCCGGATACTGTTTCAGCACGCTTTCCCGAATCACTGGCGCAGGGGCATAAATTGGCTGCACGCCTTTGGGATCGGTCAGCGTTTGCAAACCGAGCGCCGCCACCGGGCCATCGGTGCCATAGGCCATGGCTGCGTTGACGCCAGAGGTTTGCTGTGCCGCCGCTTTGATGGTTACCGCCGTATCACCGCCCGCCAGCGACAGTAGCTGTGACTGATCCAGCTTGAAGTTGTAGGCTTTTTCAAAAGCGGGTAGCGCATCGCTGCGTTCGATAAATTCCGCCGACGCCGCCAGTTTAAAGGTGCCGCCTTTTTTCAGGTAGGCGCTGAGATCGTCGAGGGAGTTGAGACTATTTTTCTGTGCCACATCGCCGCGCACCGCGATGGTCCAGGTATTGTTGGCGGGCGCAGGGGTTAACCACACCAGATGATTTTTATCCGCATCGAGCTTTTTCACCTTCTCATAGCCCTGCTGCGCATTTTTCCAGGCAGCATCTTTCTCATCACTGAAGAAGAAAGCGCCGTTGCCGGTGTATTCCGGGTAGATATCCAGTTCACCTGCGGTGATGGCTCCGCGCACGACCTGCGTGGTGCCGAGCTGGATCTTGTTAACGGTTTTCACCCCATGTTTATCCAGCACCTGCAGAATAATGTTGCCTAACAGCGAGCCTTCCGTATCTATCTTTGAACCGACCTTAACCGGATCGGCCGCATTTGCAGCGCCCACACTCATCGCTAATGCGATCATCCCCAATAAACCCTGCTTAATCATGCCGCTGTCCTCTGCTTATGTTTTCAGTCTGTGACTATCAAGCGTAGCCTGGCGAAACAGGATGGGGGCGGTCAAGCGCCTCAGTTCGAGCTTTTTCTGCTATTTAATGCGCATTGCTTATAACTCATTCGCAGGACATATAACCAAATGGAATTTTTAATGCGTAGGTACAGGCTTATTCTCATAGTCCCACTCTTTACAATAAAATACATAACATCATGTCCGACTTAGCTTCTCCGGCGCACGTGGCGCTGGCAGGGAATACGCCGACTGGCGAAACCAAATGGATTCGCAGCGCGGCTGACGTATCGAATCTCGTGAACAACAGCAACGAGTCTCGCAGCAATGCGCGCATCGTGGTGGCCATCGCCCTCGGCGGTGTGTTCCTCGATGCCTACGACCTTGGCGCACTGGCCTTTGGTATCAAAGATGTCACGCGCGAATTTAACCTGACGCCGACCGGCACCGGGATGGTGGCCTCCGCGATTACCTTCGGCGCGATTGTGGGTGCGCTGATTGGCGGTTATCTCACCGATAAAATTGGCCGCTACCGCGTGTTTATGGCGGATATGTTCTTCTTTGTGGTTGCAGCGCTGGCCTGCGCCTTTGCCCCGAACGAATACGTGTTGGGCGGTGCACGCTTTGTGATGGGATTGGGCGTGGGCATCGATCTTCCTGTCGCCATGGCGTTTCTTGCCGAGTTTTCAAACTGCGCGGGCAAGGGAATAAGGCCGCCAGCGTGGCAATGTGGTGTCCCACCTGGTATGCGGCAATCAGTATTTCATATCTGCTGGTGCTGCTGCTGTATGCGGTGCTGCCGGAAAGTCACACCGACTGGTTGTGGCGACTGATCCTCGGCTTCGGCGCGGTACCTGCGCTGCTGATTATTGCCATTCGCAGCCGTTATATGAGTGAGTCTCCAGTGTGGGCGGCCAATCAGGGCAACCTGCACGGCGCCGCGCAGATCCTGCAGCGCTCCTACAACATCAATGCCCATGTCGCGGAAGATGCCGAACTGACGCAGGCCAAGCCGGTGCGCAAAGCCAGCTGGCGTAACTATGGCGCGCTGCTGCAGGGGGTTTATCGTCGTCGAACCATACTGGCAACCGTGACGTCCATCGCCTCATCATTTGCTTATAACGCGGTGGCCTTTGGCCTGCCGGTGATCATCTCCAGCTTCTTTGCGCAATCGATGCTGACCACTATTTTGGTGTCGCTGGCGTTGAATCTGCTGTTCGCTTTCGTGGGTGGCTTGCTGGCCGTGCGTCTGGTGCCGCGTCTCGGCGCGTGGAAGATGTCGGTGGCGGGTTACAGCTGTCAGTGCATTGCCCTTCTGGGGTTAGCGCTGATTGGTCGCCCGGAAGGCGGTGAACAAGCGGCACTGGCGATTGCGATGCTGGCGCTGTTCCTGTTTGGTCAGGGGTTCGGTCCGGGCTCACACACCATGACCTTTGCCTCGCTGAGCTACCCTGCTTCACTGCGCGGCGTGGGGGTTGGTTTTAACCAGACGCTGATGCGCGGCAGTTCAACCGTGTCGCTGTTCCTGTTCCCACTACTGGTGGCGGCATTCGGCACCGGCGTGTTCTGGGTGATTTTCCTCGCCCCGCTGATTGGCTTGCTGGCGCTGCTGGCGATCCGCTGGGAGCCCTCAGGCTACGATGTGGATGCGGAAGACTTCACTTGAGACAACAACGCCCCCTTAAGGGGCGTTTTTTATGCGGTCAGGCGGAAATCGCCAAACGTATGGGGAATGCGCGGGAAGGTGTGCAGGAACCAGGGCGTAAATTGTTCGGGTTGATCCAGCATCTCCTGCTGAATCTGCTCAATCGAGCGATAACACCAGGCATCCGCTTCTTCCGGATTCAGGTTGGGTTCAATATCACTGGTGGCGAAGAATACATGACCATACTCGTGCTCGGTCAGACCGTTGCTTAATGGCAGGTTGTAGCTCAGTTCGAACACTGGCGTCAGCGCTACTTGCATCCCCATCTCTTCACGCAAGCGACGTTCAGCGGCATCCCGGGTCGATTCCTGCGGATAAGGGTGGCCGCAGCAGGTGTTGCTCCACAAGCCGCCACAATGATATTTACCGTTTGCACGACGTTGCAGCAGCAGTTCATGGCGCGAATTGAACACGTAGACCGTCACCGCACGATGCAGCAATCCTTTCTCATGTACTTCCAGCTTTTCCATCTTGCCGGTGGGACGATCGAGGTGGTCGACGAGAATAACTTCAATGGCGGGCATGACAACTCCTTCAGATAATTCTCAGCTATTGTACACAACCTCAAAGACTGAAACTGAGGAAATCGCGCACATTCCGTGCGCTTAAGTAGAGAAATTTAAGCTTAGCAGTCATCAGACAAAGCGGTAACGACTCAGGATGTAGAATTCAAATCGGCCAACCATGGGCGCTATAAAGTCGTCATCGTTATCAGCCAGGATGCGGAGGCGTGCACAGTCCCGGGCCGCCTTGAGTCTGTCGTCGCCACGCTCTGACCGCTTAATTCCGCCTATGCGCACAGATAAGGCGGCCCCCTCTTAAAGGGCAGCCTGATTTGACTGAGTGATTACCTGACAGGCATTCGCGCTTAAAGCCGCCCCTTCAGTTTTAGCTCGGATTCGATTGTCGTATCGCGGGCAGTTGTATGCCGGCTTGCGCCCCACACTTCATCATATTCATAGCCAGTGAGATCTTTAATCACCACACGCGTTTCAGCATCGCAACCTCTTGCCGTGCCACCCAGTTTGCGGCGCGCCACCTCTTTGATTAGCAACTTATGGCTACGCTGCGTCAGTTTGAATTTAAAGGTCAGCCAGAAGCTCGCCGCCAGCAGTGCCGTGGTGACAAACACCATCAACCCGACAATCGCATGGATGGCGCTCTCCGGTTGCGCACCGTTGCCTTTCACAAAACCACTCTCCTGCAGCACGATGCCAATCATGAAAATGGCGATGGCCACCGAACTTTTACGCGTCAACACCATGACACCAGCAAATATCCCTTCACGCCGCTTACAGGTCACCATCTCATCAATATCGGGAATAAAGCTGTAGATGTTCCACGGAATGTAAAACAGCCCGGCGCGCACGATGCCCAAAAACAGAAAGACTGCGCTGAACAGCAGCGTGGGCACCTGCCATTGCCACAGATAAACCGCAAACAGGAACAGGAA
The DNA here is from genome assembly GCF_009829935.1 of Pantoea sp. Seng. Taxonomy (NCBI): domain Bacteria; kingdom Pseudomonadati; phylum Pseudomonadota; class Gammaproteobacteria; order Enterobacterales; family Erwiniaceae; genus Pantoea; species Pantoea sp. Seng. Next base: position 17,842 of record NZ_SZZV01000002.1, read on the forward strand.
GATAGCGACGATACTCAGGTAGGACATACGCAGCGCGTTGGAGGGCGTCATATTAAAGCGGCCAAGCAGCATCATGAAAATGAAAGTGCCGGGAATCGACATAAACATCATGTTACTTAGCAGCAGTGAAGCCAGTGAGGCATCCTGCTTCAGGCCGTAGATCACGAAATAGGTGAACACCGCCAGAAAGGCATCCATCGCGGTGAAGGAGCAGATATAAATCAGCAGATGCTGACGAAAGGCTTTGATTTTGAATGACGATGCCAAATCGACAAACAGATACTTTAGGTGGGCCTTCAGGCTCCCCTGGCGCGCCGAATGTTGCGCCACATCCTCTTCCGGCTGAATATCTTTGGCCTCCCAGGTGGTCAACCAGGTAATAAACACCGCCACGCAGTAAATCACCGAGAAGATGACGCCGGTCAGCGTATAGGTAATGGCGTTGTCTTTGCCGGTATAGGTCATGATGATGCCCGGCACTGAGACGGCAAGGAAACTGCCAAGCGCTGAGAACATCAGGCGCACGCCCGAAAGACGCGTGCGCTCGCTAAAGCGATTGGTCATCTCTGAGGACAAGGTTTCCCACGGCACCAGCACCATTGCCGACACCAGTTCGATGGTGAGATAAGTGCCGAGATAGTACCAGTAGCCCATATCCGTCACCCACAGCGCGCCATACAGCAGCATTAAGGGAGAGGAGATCAGCAGGAAGAAACGGCGGCGGCCAAATTTTCGCCCCAGCCAGGTATTGCCGAAGTTGTCAGTAATGTAGCCCATGATCGGACTTAATATCGCATCGATGACGCGGGCGATGGCAAATATCGAGCCCGCTTCAAACACCGATAATCCGCAGTAGGTGGTATAGAAAAACAGCAACCAGGTGCCAATCACCGCAAAGGCACCGCCGCCAAAGAGATCCGTCAGGCCGTAGCGGATCGCGACGCCATAACCGACGCGACGTTCTGTAGGTTTAACCATCGATCCGATTCCTGTTCTGGTAGGGTATGTATTAGCGGCAAGGTGCTATGCCCTGCCGCCGTTGTTATCAACAGAATTGGAAATCAACTTATAGGGCCGGGATGCTATCCCGCATTGGCTAGCATCTGCGCTTTGACACAGAGTTCCGCCGCCTTAAAGGCATGGGCTTGCGTCATGGCGTGCTCTGTACGATGGAGGCAGTCGTTAATCAGCTGTCCAAAGAACGGGAAGCCCACTTCACCGGAAACGGCATAGCGGAACTCTCCTTCTTTGTTCACCAGATACACCACGTCCTGCTCACCGCGTGTGAGATCGGTGTATTTGCGGATCTCGATATAACCGTCCGTGCCGAGCAGCGTCATGCGCCCATCACCCCAGGTGGATAAGCCATCCGGCGTAAACCAGTCGCAGCGGAAGTAGCCGGTGGCGCCGTTCTCACCCGCCAGCATCGCATCGCCAAAGTCTTCGAACTGCGGATACTGTGGATGGCGGAAATTCCGCACCTGGCTTGCCACCACCGTGGCTTCGCTGTTGCCTGTGTAGTAGAGGAATTGCTCAATTTGATGGCTCCCGATGTCACACAAAATGCCGCCGAAATAGCGACGCTGATAGAACCAGTCGGGCCGTCCGGTGCCTTCACGATGTGGGCCGGTACCCAAAGTTTGCACCACCTGGCCGATAGCCCCTTTCTCTACCAGCTGTCCGGCAAACACCGCGCTCTCTACATGCAGACGTTCGCTGTAATACACCGCATATTTGCGCCCGGTTTTGGCGCACATTGCTTTGGCATCTTCCAGCTGTTCGAGGCTGGTAAGCGGGGCTTTATCCGTGAAGTAATCCTTGCCCGCCGCCATCACTTTCAGCCCCAGCGCACAGCGTTCCGAGGGAATCGCAGCGCCTGCCACCAGTTGCACCTGCGCATCGGCCAGAATGGTCTCCAGCGAATCGGCGATCTGCACCTGCGGGAACTGCTGCACAAACTTATCGACTTTGGCGGCATCGGGATCGTATACCCACTTCAGCATGGCTCCGGCCTCGGTCAGGCCATTGCACATGCCGTAAATGTGGCCGTGATCCAGTCCTGCCGCCGCAATGATAAATTCCCCCGGCTGCACCACCGGTTGTGGTTTGCCTTTCGGCGCGTAGTTCATGCCATCCTGTTTGTTCATGGTTGTTTCCTCACGCAAAGTTTTTACCCAATGGGATGTCATCAACATCGGCGAAGTTGTCTACCGAAGCCTGTTTTTCGTAGAAGTGCGGTGCATAGGCGATCAGCCCGCCAGTGCGATAAAAAGCATCCTCTTTGGGGATCGGTAACGAGACGGTGCTTTTGGTGATGGCCGACTTGTAGATGGCGGTAATCAGTTCCAGCGAGCGTTTGCCCTGCTCACCATCAATCAGCGGTGCACGCTGCTGTTCGATCGCTGAGAAGAAGTCATCGACCTGTCCGGCGTGCAGTGTCCAGGTGAGCGGTGCGGTGCTGGCATGCAGGCGATCCAGCTCCTGCTCCAGCGCCAGATTGTTCTCTTTTTCCGGGAAGCCATTCTCTGCCGCCTGCATGGCGACCGCTTTCCACGGCGCTGAGAGACGTGCTTTCTCACCCTGCAGCACGATTTTCTGATCTTCACCGTGATGCACCACAGAAGCGGTCAACTGCGCCAGCGTGCCGTTGGGATAGCGGAAAATCGCGGCGCTGAGATCTTCCACTTCGGCATTGTCGTGCGCCACGTTGCCGATCATCGCCACCACTTCACTGGGCGCACCGAGCATCCATTGCATGGCATCGATGTGGTGGACCGCATGGTTAAGCGTGCAGCCGCCGCCCTCTTTCTCCCAGGTGCCGCGCCACCACAGGTCGTAGTACGAATGGCCACGCCACCAGAATGAATCGATTTGCGCGTGGCAAATTTTGCCCGCCAGGCCCGAATCCACTGCCGCTTTCAACTGCCAGAACGCATCGGTGAAGCGGTTCTGCGCCACCACTGACAAAATTTTGCCACTAGCTTTTTGCGCAGCAATCATCGCATCGCACTCTTCCAGCGAGGCCGCCATAGGCTTTTCGCACAGCACATGCTTGCCCGCCTGCAGGGCCGCAATGGTGTTTTCCGCATGCACATAAGGCGGCGTACAGACGTCGACCACGTCGATATCTGCGCCCTCGGCCAGCATCTCGCGGTGATCCTGGTAAACCCGCACATCGTGCAGGCCGTAGCGCTGCAATTTCTCCCGCGCTTTTTCGGGATACACGTCCGCTACCGCGACAATTCTGCCGCGCTCAGGAAACTGCAGAAACGCCTGGATATGTGAATTGGCAATATTGCCCATGCCCACTATCGCAATTTTTAACATGGAGATTCTCCGCCGATAACCGCTGTTGAGGTGTCTGCGAGGAACATAAAAAAGCGCTGCGGGTCGGACAATCTGTTTTTGTGAGAATGCTCGCAGAGCGATACAGGAGTTTGTGAACCAAATGTAAAACCGTCTTAATATCAGTCCACTGCGTCTGCAAAAATTTGCAAAAATTGATTGGGATGGGGATCACACTATGGCTGGCAAGCTCAGAATGGACGAAATTTCAGCAATCACCGGCTACTCAGTGAGTACGGTTTCACGCGTGTTGAGCGGGAAATCCTACACCAGCGAAAAAGCGCGTGAGGCGATTGTCGACTGCGCGCGCAGGCTAGGTGTATTGCAGGAAATGGTGAGTGGTCGCCTGCTGATCAATGACATTGTGGTGTTTGCCCCAGGGCGCACTTTCACCCCACGCGGCGATCACTTTTACCATGAAGTGACACGCGGGATTGCTGAGGCCTGCGCGTCGCATGATGTGCATATCAGCTATTGCCCACTGGAGGAACAGCGCGCCGATGTGAAGCTGTTTCTGGAAAAAGCCGCAGCAAAAAACATCAGCGCCATCATCATTATCGGCACCGACGATCAAGCGATCTTCAGTCTGGCGGCGTCACTCGGTAAACCCTGTGTGCTGATTAACTCTCGTGATAAAGATATGCGGCTGGATGCGGTGTCACCCGATCATCGGGCGATTGGTTTCAGCGCTATGCAGCATCTGTTTGAGCAAGGCCACCGCCGGGTGTTGACCGTCACCTGTCTGCGACGTGAGACGCTGTTTTTGCGTCTGGAAGGGATCAAAGACGCCTACCGCCATTTTCATATGCCGTTTAATGCCCAGCAGGATTTGATTGTCATCGAAGCCTACTCCTCGCATGACACCGAGATCGCACTGAATCACTGGCTGGATACGCACCCACGCGATCAGTGGCCTGATGTGATTTTGCCAGGCGGCAAAGGCATTATTAACGGCGTGCAGAATGCACTGCTGTCACGCGGCTTGCGCATTCCCGAAGACATTTCGCTGATGACCACGGATCTAGCCAGCCGGCTGGAAGGATCGCCAGAGATGCCCATCACCGGCTTTGCGGTGCCCTGTCGCGAGCTGGGTTATGAAGCGATCCAACTGATCCAGAACCGCCTCAATCGTCCACAGTCGTCGATTTACAATCTGTTGTTGCAGGGGAAACTGGTGGATCGCGGCACGGTGGCGAATGCCACTCGCCATGCCGCGCGTGAAGAGATCCGCAACGCGTTTCCGTGAGATGCCCTAAAGCAGAAACGCACGTCATCAGCGCATCGTGCCTGTGCACCCAAGCCCAACATCAAAACCTCAGCGCTGATGCTAAACCTTTTGAATTACCAATCCGTTCAAGCCTGAAGCACGGAGCCTTTTCTAACAAACCACACCTAAGATCAGAAGCAGGCTGGTGCCGCTCAGGGGCAGGCAATCCGCAGCGCCGAACAGAGTGAGTCTGCCAGGAGAGACCGCATGGATGCGGTCGAAAGGCTGGGCTGGAACAGGGATGTTCCATCCCAGCCGGTCCGTAAGGCGGACGAATGACGTGAGGGTACCGCGTCAGCGGCGCGAGGACCGCCAGCCCCTGAGCGGCACCAGCCTGCGTTATCACTTGTGGTAAATCGGCCAGCCTTACAACTTAAAGCTCTGCACCACCAGCTCCAGCTGCACGCTCTGCTCTTCCATGGCGCGTGCGGCAGCCGACACCTGCTCGACCAGCGCGGCATTCTGCTGGGTGCTGCCATCCAGCTGCGTGATTGCCAGATTAACCTGCTCGATGCCCATGCTTTGCTCGCGACTGGCAGACATGATTTCACTCATCAGGGTGGTCACGCTGCTCACGCCCTGCATCAGCTCATCCATGGTTTGACCGGCTTGTTCCACCAGCTGGCTGCCGGTATCGATATTGGCCACCGACTCCTCAATCAGCTTCTTGATCTCACGCGCCGAGTTAGCGGAGCGCTGCGCCAGATTACGCACTTCTGACGCCACCACAGCAAATCCACGCCCCTGCTCACCCGCTCGGGCCGCTTCCACCGCCGCGTTAAGTGCGAGGATATTGGTCTGGAAGGCGATGCTGTCAATCACGCTGATGATATCCACCACTTTACGGGATGAGTGATTAATCGCACCCATGGTGGTGACCACCTGACGCACCACGTCCGTTCCGCGCGCCGCCACCTGCGAGGCACCGTCCGCCAATTGATTGGCGTGGGTAGCATTGTCGGCGTTCTGACGTACCGTGCCGGTCAGCTCTTCCATTGACGCGGCGGTTTCGACAATCGAACTGGCCTGCGATTCAGTACGCGCAGACAGATCGGCATTGCCGCTGGCAATTTCACGCGAGGCAGAGGTAATCGCCAGTGCGCTGTCGCCCACCTGACGCATCAGCCCCTGCAGATACTCAATAAACTGGTTAAAACTTTGCGCCACCGCGTTAAATTCCGGGCTGTTGCTGGCAGGCAGACGCTGAGTTAAATCCGCGCCGCCAGTCGACAGCGCTTCGATATTGCGGTTCAGCAGGCTAAGACGTTTCATCATGGCGCGCACGAAGCCGAGCAGCACCAGCAGCAGGATCACCGCCAGCGGGATCTGCACCAGGCCTAGGCGAGTCAGCATGCTGTGGGTTTGCGCATCCAGCAAACTGGACGGCACATCGCTGGCGAGATACCACGGGCTACCGGCGATCGCCTGCAGAAACAGCGTGTGCTCGCCATCTTCGCCTTTAAAGGTGGTTTGCGTAGGCTGATGACCTGCCTGGCTCAGCAGACCTTTCAGCGCGCCCGCCATCGGCAGCTGCGTATCCGCGAGATTTTCCAGCTTCGGTGCACCTTCCAGCAGTGCGGCGTTGCCCACCACTTTGCCATCCGCTTCAACGATCAACACACGTCCGTGAATGGCGTCGCCCATCTGTTTCGCCAGTTGGTTGAAGAAACCGAGCGTTACATCGATGGTTGATACCCCCCACACCGTGCCATCACGATAAATCGCCATCGCACAGTTGGTACGCGGCTGCGGGCTGGCCGCATCCTGATAGGCTTTAGCCCAGGCACATTGCCCTTTGGCCGCGGCCATACCGTCTTTGTACCACGGCTGCTCCCAGTATTTGTCGGCCGCATCCGAGTTCCAGTAAGTGTTGACCTGTAACTGGTTGCTGGCGTTACGGGCGAAGAACGAACTGTCTTTTTCCTTCGCCGGATCGCGGCGATTAGGCAGCGGCCAGATACCGCCGCCAAACACGTTGCTGTCCTGATACTGGTTCACCAGCGCAGGCAGCAAGTTGTCGATGGCCGCGCTATCCATCACGCCTGCGGCTTCGGTAATGGCACGTTGCTGCGCCTGCACGCGGTTCATCTGTTCGACAATACGTCCCGCCAGGCCATCCACCTCATAGCGCACTAATCGGCTTTCGTTTTGACTCAACTGCGGTGCCACAAACTGATTGATCACCACCACGGTAACCAGCATCAGCACCACGAAAAATGCGACCAACGTCGCGGTAAAACGAGATTGTGTAGTTTTTAACATCAGTGTGCTCTTACCCTGGTTGGCGAGTTGCCTGATCGAGGTTAACGGCGTGTTACAGAGGAACTTGAGGTGAGCAAGATCACAAAAATGCAAATAGTTGATTTAGGTGATCATTAGGAGGGTGACTAACGTTGCGCTTACTCATCAGGGTGCGGGCAACCGCCCGCAGAGAGGGCTATTGCGGCGGATCCACCACTTCCTGACGTGGCCGAAATACATGGTCATTACCTTCTGCCTGCAAACGCTGCAGCAGCTGTTGTCCACCGCGATCGTCGGCCTGAGCAAACTGACGTTCCGCTTCGGTGATCGGTGTCGCCCACAGCAGATTCGGACGATCGCCATCGCGCTTGGGCAGTCGGAACTGGGCAACTTCCGGTGCTAAGCCATTGGCCAGCAGGAAACTCTCGAAGCCCACCGGCGCCACTTCCGATGCCAGCGTGTGCCCTTCGCCAATCCACGTCAGCCGCGCCCACGGCAAGTGCGCGAATTCCGCCAGCGCGCTGGCCATCTGCACCGCATTGGCTTCGGTCATCACTTCACCGTCTACTGCCATCGCCAGCTCAACACGGCGGTACTGCGGGGCCAGCTCATCAAACAGGTAATCCACCTGCGGCATGGGCCGAATCCCCATACCCAGCGTGAGAAAAACCCACACGCCATTGTGCCAGTGCTGAGAGATGGCCATTGGCGGCCAGCTCCCTTGATCGATAGCGTAATACTTTACCGACTCACCAAACTGCGCCTGGTAGCACTGCATCAGCTCATGCTGCACAACATCCCATAAATGGCCGTCATGCCAGTCACGCCAGAAGTGGCGCTGCTGCTCGGCGCGTGCATAGTAATCATTGGTGGAAGCGGATCCGAGCGGTGCGGTCAGGCGATTCTCTTTGATGCAGCCAGCAGAGAAACTCACCTGCTTATCCTGATACAGACTCCAGCCGGGGATCACCGCCAGCAGTTGGCCGTAATACCACAGGGCTGCACCGTCATCACTCGGTTCCCACAAAATCTGTAGACCGGCAGGGTCGAGCATCGGCTCGGCTTCTAAGGTGCGGCAATACTCTGCGCTGAGCAGAGGCGCAATGCCCTGCTCCATCGCTTCACGATCTTCACGCGCCGGTGCAGGCAACAGATTGCGCAGCCAGCAGCCGCGCACCGCATACTGACTGCGAAACAGATCGTTGGGCCAGATGTAAAAGTAGGCCGTGCGCGCATCCTGTTCGACGATGGCGGTCAGTGTGTTTTGCTGATTTGGCACCTCAGCAATCAGAGGTTGGTGTGTCATAACGCCTCGACAAAGCCTTGAGGGATCCATTTTCCCTGAGAATAGAGCAGGATCGGCACTCGCACCATGTGACACAAGGGTAAAACTCTCAAAGTGCAGTCAGGAAGCGTGAGAATGACTGATGAATGCCAGCACAACGCCCTGACAAACTTCAAATTAATTCGCGATTCATTTGCCGCCTCGCATGCTATTGTCTGCACATTCCTCCTTGCGGAGCTGCTCAGCATGGTGCTGCAAAACCTCGATTTGAACCTGCGCGATGTCGTGATTTTCGCGATTTTAGTGTGGCTGTTTCTTCGCTATACATGGGTGATGTCAGCGCTCACGTTTATGCTCGGTGGTGCGGTGCTATTGGTGTTGTTACCCATCGACATTTACTACAGCTTGCTGCCATTAGCGCTGATGGGAGTGGGATTAGGGATGCTGTTTCATCATTATCAGCAGCGCCAGCTCACCCTTAAACGTGAAGCCCGCACACCGCGCACCTACACCAAAAAGCAGGACGAGCTGCATTTGTAGCGTTAGCGTCCCATACGTTGCATGGCGCGGGAATAAGCCCCGCGCTGAATCGACCAGCGCAGCAAACCGGCAATCACCGCGATCTCTTTATCCACGCGCCACTGTGTCAACGGGCTAATCGGCTGCTGAATTTGCTGTTGCGCCCAGTCCGGTAACAACCCCATCCCGGCTTTTAGCATCACCCGCATCGCCGGTTTCGCCTGCCAGCTTGGGGCCGGTGCATTAATTAATAGCTGCATCACTTCCAGCGTGCGTTCATCGCAAATCAGTTCCGGGCGCATCGCCTGCAGATAAGCGTCCACCGCCTGTACCGATTTCGGCACCTTTTCCGCCCCTAAGGCTTCGGCGATGAGCGCCGCTTCATCGTAATAGCGATCCTGCTCGGCCAGTGAGAGCTGCGGATTTTTGTAGCGCAGATGCGCGGCGAGGAAGCGGCTGGTTTCGGCGACGTGTACCCAGGTGAGCAGATGCGGATCGCTGGCAGCATAGGGTTGCCCGGCGTTATCAATACCGGTGACGCGCAGATGGATGCGTTTAACGCGCTCGATCAGGATATTGGCGTCCACCGTGTTACCAAAAGTGGTGACGGCGATAAACTGGCTGGTGCGCCGCAGACGGCCCAGCATGTCCTGACGAAAGTTAGAGTGATCCCACACCCCCGCCAGCGCGGCCGGATGCAGCATTTGCAACATCAAGGCGCTGATGCCACCACATAACATCGAAGGAAAGTCGCCGTGCACGCGCCAGATCACATGGTCAGGACCAAACAAACCCGGATCGCCCAGCGGCTGCGAAATATCGAATTCGTTGAGTGCGAGGCCGTTAAGACGAAAGACTTGCTGCTGGATACGATTGCGGAGGTTCATGACGTTTGTCGGTTATGCCCGTTGGCAGAATAAGCTCGGGCCTATCATATACTGCCAGGGGTAACGGTGCGATTCATCCTGCGACAAACCGCACCGTTCCACAAAGTGGCGACAACTAACGCTTACAGATAATCAAACTGCCCGTCTTGGGTGCGTACCGAATCGAGGCCAATCATCACGTTGAATTTGCCCGGCTCGGCGACATGCTGCATTTTTTGATTCCAGAATTTCAGTGCATCCACATCAATCTTAAAGCTTACGGTCTGTGACTCGCCCGCTTTCAGCATGATGCGTTTGAAGCCACGAAGCTCCTGCACTGGGCGGCTGATGCTGGCCACCGGATCGTTGAGATACATCTGTACCACCGTGGCACCATCACGTTTGCCGGTGTTGGTGACGGTAACGCTCGCGTCAACTGTGCCGGTGCGCGGCATGGTTTTCGCAGACATCTTCACTGGTGACACCGTAAAGGTGGTGTAGCTCAGGCCGTAACCAAACGGATAGAGTGGACCGTTCACCGCATCGTAGTAGTGCGAGGTGTACTTGTTCGGCTTGGCGAAGTTATACGGACGCCCGGTTGGCAAGTGATTGTAGTAAATCGGCAGCTGTCCTACGGAACGCGGGAAGGACATCGGCAGCTTGCCCGATGGGTTGTAGTCGCCAAACAACACGTCCGCAATCGCATTCCCCCCTTCGGTGCCGCTGAACCAGGTTTCGAGCATCGCATCAGCCATATGATCTTCGTTGACGACTGTCAGCGGACGACCGTTCATCAACACAATCACCAACGGCTTACCGGTCGCTTTCAGCGCCGCCAGCAGTTTTTGCTGGCTTGGCGGAATCACCAGGTCACTGCGACTGGAGGCCTCATGCGCCATCCCCTGCGCTTCACCCACAGCGGCGACCACGACATCCGCTTTCTTCGCCTGGGCAACGGCTTCATCAATCAATTCCTGCGGCGAGCGTTTATCCACGCTAACCGCCTGTTCGTAAAGGTTGAGGAAGTCCTGAATACCTTTGTTATCGGTGATGTTGGCCCCTTTGGCATACAGCACGGTGCCTTTGCCCGCCATCGCATTGCGTACACCCTGCAGCAGCGGAATCGACTGTTTCGCCACGCCCGCGGCTGACCAGCTGCCCATAATGTCACGCTGGCTGTCAGCCAATGGCCCCACCAGCGCCACGGTGGCGTCTTTTTTCAGCGGTAAGGTTTCATGCCAGTTTTTCAGCAGCACGATGCTCTTACGCGCCACTTCACGTGCTTCTGCACGATGCAGACGGCTCTCGGCATTGGTGTCCTGCGGATCGCTGCCTTTCGGCCCTAAATGGCTGTAGGGATCGTTAAACAAGCCCATATCATATTTGACGTTCAGCACGTGACGCGCGGCATCGTCGATCTCCGCCATGGTAACGGCGCCACTCTTTACCAGCCCAGGCAAGTATTTGCTGTAGTACTCATCGCTCATACTCATATCGATGCCGGACTTCAGCGCAATACGCACCGCATCCTGCGGATCGCTAGCCACGCCGTGCTTCAGCAACTCTTTGATCGCGCCATGATCGCTGATAGTGATGCCTTTAAATTTCCACTCACCGCGCAGCAGGTCTTTCAGCAACCAGCCATCCGCCGTCGCTGGCGTGCCGTTGAGGGAGTTGAGCGCTACCATCACGCCGCCACTCCCCGCATCCAGCGAAGCTTTGTACGGTGGCAGATAATCCTGGAACAGGCGCTGTGGGCTCATATCCACAGTGTTGTAATCACGTCCGCCCTCCACTGCGCCATAGGCAGCGAAGTGCTTCACGCTGGTCATGATCGAGTAACGGTCGGCGGCGCTTTTGCCCTGCATGGATTTCACCATCGCGCTGCCCATTTGCGAGGACAGGAAAGTGTCTTCTCCGAAGCCTTCAGACACGCGTCCCCAGCGCGGCTCGCGCGTAACATCCACCATCGGCGCCCAGGTCATATTGAGACCATCGTCGGCGGCTTCATAAGCGGAGATGCGGCCGACTTCACCGATCGCATCCAGATCCCAGCTGGCCGCGAGGCCGAGCGGAATCGGGAAAATCGTGCGCTGGCCGTGTACCACGTCATAGGCGAAGAACAGCGGAATTTTCAGGCGGCTCAGTTGCATCACCTGATCCTGCATCGCGCGAATATCCGGACGCGTGACGGTATTGAAGATTGCGCCAACCTGACCGTGCTGGATCATGTCGCGCACTGCCTCCTTCGGCGTGTCTGGCCCCACGCTGATCAAGCGCATCTGCCCGATTTTTTCATCAAGGGTCATTTTGCCGAGCAGCTGGTTAACAAAGGCGTCACGCGCCTGTTCAGTCATCGGATGGGGGCCAAACAGGTCATCTGCGAAGGCAGGCTGCATGGCAAGGGAAACAGCGAGGCTAACAGAGCAAATCCATTTCATCAGGTCGGGTTCTCTTAAGTGACTGCGCAATATCGAAATAACCGGGCCAGTGTGCCACAAGTTCAGGATAGCAGGTAGCCACCGATGTCACACCGCGACCATGCCGTTGACGCGTGCTAAAGTAGATGCGCAACGTTAACGACAAGGACAGGTTCATGAATAACAACACCTCACACCCTACACTGCTGGCTGAACTGCGCCGCCTCGTCGGCCCTTCACACCTGTTAACTGAGGCGGAACAAACCGCACGCTATCGTAAGGGTTTCCGCTCCGGTGAAGGCGATGCGCTGGCGGTGGTGTTCCCCGGCTCCTTGCTGGAACTGTGGCGGATATTGCAGGCGCTGGTGCAGGCCGATGCGGTGATTTTGATGCAGGCCGCCAACACCGGCCTGACCGAAGGCTCCACGCCTAACGGCAATGATTATGATCGCCCGGTGGTGATCATCAGTACTTTGCGCCTCGATAAATTGCAGCTGATTGATGGCGGCAATCAGATTCTGGCCTTCCCTGGCAGCACCCTTTATCAGCTGGAAAAAGCCCTTAAGCCGCTGGGACGTGAACCACACTCGGTGATCGGCTCCTCTTGTATCGGCGCATCAGTGATGGGCGGGATTTGTAATAACTCCGGCGGTTCACTGATCAAACGCGGCCCGGCCTACAGCGAAATGGCGCTTTATGCGCAGATTGATGCCGACGGCAAACTGAAGCTGGTCAATCATCTCGGCATGGATCTCGGCCACTCGCCGGAAGAGATGCTCGGTCGACTGGATGACGATCGCTGGCAGCAGAGCGATGTGCGCTGGGATGAACGTCATGCTTCAGATCATGAATATGCAGAACGCGTGCGCGATATCCATGCGGATACACCCGCTCGCTTCAACGCCGATGAGCGCCGCCTGTTCGAGGCTTCGGGTTGCGCGGGCAAACTGGCGGTATTCGCCGTGCGTCTTGATACCTTCCCCAGCGAACCGAAGCAGCAGGTGTTTTATATCGGTACTAACGATCCAGCGGTATTGGGCGATCTGCGCCGCCATATCCTGGCCGAGTTTAAAAACTTACCGGTAGCGGGCGAATACATGCACCGCGACATTTTCGACATCGCCGAAGTGTACGGCAAAGACACTTTTGTGATGATTGATAAGCTCGGCACCGACAAAATGCCACTGTTCTTCACGCTGAAAGGTCGGGTGGATGCCTGGCTGGGTAAGCTGAGTTTTGTTAAACCGCACTTCACCGATCGCGTATTGCAGCGCATCAGCGGTTGGTTGCCTGCCCATCTGCCGAAACGTATGAAGCAGTATCGCGATAAGTTTGAGCATCACCTGATGCTGAAAATGTCCGGTGAAGGCGTAGCGGAAGCGCAGGAGTATTTGCACGAATACTTCCGCGAAGGCGGTGGCGAGTTCTTTGCCTGTGACGGCAAGGAAGGCGCACATGCTTTCCTGCATCGCTTCGCCGCTGCCGGTGCCGCAGTGCGCTACCACGCGGTGCATGCGGATGAAGTGGAAGATATTCTGGCGCTGGATATCGCGCTGCGTCGTAACGATCAGGATTGGTTTGAGCGCTTACCGGCGGAGTTTGATAACGATCTTAGTCATCGCCTTTATTACGGCCACTTCTTCTGTCATGTCTTCCACCAGGATTACATCGTGAAGAAAGGCGTGGATGCGCATGCGTTGAAGGAGAAGATGCTGGCGATCCTCAGCGAACGCGGTGCCGAGTATCCGGCTGAGCATAACGTCGGGCATCTGTATCAGGCAAAACCGCAGTTGCAGGCGTTTTATCGTCAGCTGGATCCGACCAATACCTTTAATCCGGGGATCGGCAAAACCAGCAAACAGAAAGGTTGGGCGGTTAAGGCTTGATAAATTAATGGGCGGCCCGAGAGCCGCCCAATGGATTATGGCAGTTGCTCGCCCTCTTCCTGCGTGGCCGCTGGCACGGCTCGACGTTCAATGATCATCGTCTGCGGTGTGGACAGCACAATGCCCTCTTTGCGCAGGCGCGTCAGAATATCGAACAGCAGGTCACTCTTAGCGCTGGAGATCTGACGCTGGCCCGCCACGTTGCCGGTGACGCTCAACACGATGCCCGCAGAGGTCAAATCCTTGAATGAGACGGATGGCTCAGGCGTTTCCAGAATGCGCTCGTTCTCCTGGTAAACCTCCAGCAGAATCTCACGCACACGCACCGGATCAATATCCAGCGGGAAGGTCAACATAATGGTCACAACACCCTGTGCATTGCCCATAGTGGCGTTACGCACGTTCTGTGAGATGAACTGTGAGTTCGGCACAATCACCGTGGATTTATCACTGAGCTGAATCTCGGTGGCACGCACATTGATACGGCGAATATCCCCTTCAATGCCGCTAATACTCACCAGATCGCCCACTTTTACCGGGCGCTCGGTTAACAGAATCAAACCGGAGATAAAGTTCTTCACGATCTCTTGTAAGCCGAAACCGATACCGACCGACAAGGCACTGACGATCCACGCCAGTTTGTTCCACTGCAGGCCCATGATCGACAGCGTCAGCAGAATGATCAGCACATAGCCGATATTGCTGAACAGCGTCACCAGCGACACGCGCATGCCCACGTCCATGGTGGTTTTGGGCAGGAAATCTTTATCCAGCCAGCGACGCACCGAACGTAGCACGTAGATGCCCACCACCAGACACAGAATGGCATTCACCATATGCGCCGGCACGATGTTCAACGACTCCAGCCCTTTGCCGCCCCAGAACTCAATCACTTTCTGAATCAGCTCGATCGGCGTTGAAGAGGCGAAGGTGCCGTTTAGCAGCGCCAGCACCACAATACCGATCAGTGCGGTTTTACCAACTGCGCCCAGCAGCGTAGCCGCCTGCTGCAGATAACGCTCATCAATGTTTAATGAGGTCTGCAGACGTTTGCCGGTGGCATTGTTGGTGGAGAATAGGCTTTCACAGCCGTCATTGATCAAATGGCTGAGGAAGTAGAACGAGCCAAACAGAATGCCGCACCAAATCACCTCATAACCGAGGAAGCGGGCCAGCGTGACATAACCGATGATCAGTGAAATCAATATCGCGAGCGCGGTGAGCGTCAGCGCCAGCTGAACCAGTCCAACAATGGTCGGGCGCGCTTCTGGCGCATTGCCCTCTTGCACCATACGGCGGCGTACGCGGTTGGTACGCATGCTTATCGCCATACCGGTGGTGCCAATCAGCAGCGCCGTCAGACCGTTCGCGAAAATAGTGGTGTTCAGGCTGGTGCCAACGCTGTAGTTAAAGGCTTCCGCTGTCTGGAAAATAAACACCAATCCAGCCGTAATCGGCGGGAACGGCTTCAGCGCCTGTGCGACTTCATTGGAGATGCCGGGCAATCGCCAGCTCGGACGACGCGTGGACAGGAAGGCTCGCCCTAATCCGGCGATCAAACCGCAATAGACACTGAGTTGTACCAGACGCTCAACAAAATCCTGCACGTCAGTCGAGACTTCATCACGGCGGGTAAACGCCAGCGCGATAAAGTTGAAGGTCAGCACCACGGCCGCCAGGGTGGTCAAGGCAATTGCCGCGGCCAGGAAGCTGCGACGCAAGCGCCCCTCTGGCAGTTTATTGATGCTCACCCAGGCCAAAAACTCTTCGCAGTAGCGACGGCCCAGGGTCATCACCAGCATTGCCGCAATCAACCAACCCATGGTGCCGAAACGCCAACCGGGTTCCCAGGAGAGCGCAGCGGTGTTCTGCAGTTCAGCGATAAAGTCGCTGATCTTCTCACCGTCCAGATCCTGACGGCTGACCATTGGCGCCCAAAAACGCGGCCCCAAAATGCTGCCTGAGTTGAGCGCCAGCTGGCTTTTCAACTGATCACGGCGCAGGTTGACGATCTGTGAGGAGAGCACCAGCGCGCCATTTTTAATGCCGTCGGCCTGCTTGATTTGGTCATCCAGCTTGCTTTTCTGGCTCTCCAGCGAAGCGCGTTTACGCGTCACTTCCGGCGTCTCTTTCACACCGCTGTCCGGCTTCGGTGCCGGACCGAGCACCGCTAACTGTGCATCCAGCTGCTGCCCCTGCTGGATCAGCGACTGGCTGAGGGTTTCTGCATTACCCGAAAGCTCCAGCGCCATCTCATTGAGCTGGTTGAGCTGGCTCTCATTGGTATCGCCTGACACCTGGCCTTTAATCTTGTCGAGGATTTTCTGCATTTTCGGCAGCTCAACCGCAGGATTGACCTTGGGTGCGGCGTCCACTTGCTGAGCTGCGGCGGCAGTATTGTCATCCGCGTAGCTCAGTGCCGGGCTTAACAGCACCAGCAGCAGTATAAATGGGGTAAATAGCGAACGAAGCTTGTACATATGAGTAAGATTCCAGCGCAATGACAGCCGATAAATGCCATTTAACTTTAGATGGCGGCCAGTGTAGAGCGTAGCCGAAGCGGAAACTATAGGAATGAAGCGCGAAAACATTGGTGCTGACGATTAGGGATTTTTTTGGTCATTCGGGAGGACTTATCCCGCCAATCGGAAGCACTCACAGACGCACAATCCATTGTGCATCTGTGAAGGGAAACAGACGTCGTGATTACTCGTTGCTGGCCGTTTGCGACGATTTCTGCTTCTTGTAGGCCAGCGCCGCTGCCGGAACCGGCGCCGCTTTGCCGGTTTCCAGCCAGTCGCGCAGACGGTTGGCATCGGCAAAGTGGGTGTACTTGCCAAACGCATCCAGCACCACCAGCGCCACCGGACGGTTATTGATCACCGTGCGCATCACCAGGCAGTGGCCGGCTTCATCGGTATAACCGGTTTTAGTCAATGCGATACGCCAGTCGTTTTTGTACACCAGGTGATTGGTATTACGGAACGGCAGCGCATAGTTCGGATGCTTAAACACCGCCGTATCTTCTTTGGTGGTGCTCAGTTCACCAATCAACGGATATTGACGCGTGGCTTTTGCCAGCTTGATCAAGTCTTCCGCATTGGAGACGTTGTGAATCGACAAACCTGTCGGTTCAACATAGTGGGTATGCGTCATGCCCAGCGCACGCGCTTTGGCATTCATCGCACGGATAAAGGCGTCATAGCCACCTGGGTAGTGATGCGCCAGGCTGGCGGCAGCACGGTTTTCCGATGACATCAGCGCCAGCAGCAGCATATTGCGGCGGCTGATTTCACTGTTCAATTTGACGCGCGAGAACACACCGCGCATCTCTGGCGTGTGGCTGATATCCACCGACAGCATCTCGTCCATCGGCAGTTTCGCATCCAGCACCACCATTGCAGTCATCAGCTTGGTGAGTGACGCGATAGGCCGCACACGATCCGGATGGCTGGAGAACAGCACTTTATTGGTTTCAAGATCGACAATCATGGCACTGCCGGAGGCGATTTGCGGTTGGGCAATCGGCGCCAGATTAGACAGCGCAGCAGGCGCGGCCAGTGCCGGAGTGACAGCTGCCGGTGCGGCGACAAACAGCGCCAGCGACAGCAAGGAAATACGCATTTTTACAGACATCGAGTCAAAAAAATCCGGTAAGGAGTTTTGCGCCGTGTTTAAGACACAGGCCGCGCGCATCAAACCAGACGGGATGCGGGCTGGCAGCAGCATAATACGCGCTTATCTGCGAAATTTCTTAGGTAGATTGTTTCTGAGCGTTAAAAAACGGGAGACCTAATGGCCTCCCGTTCACGGTATCATTGCAGGTTAGAACAATCGTGGTCCGTAACCCCACAACACCACGGTCAGTGCCAGCAGCACTTCAAACACCAGCACACCAATCGCCAGTGTCGATCCTGAGAAGCGCATGCTCTCTTCACGATCAATATTGAGGAACACCGGAATGCCGACGTACAGCAGATAACCGGTATAGAGTAACGCCACTGCGCCGATCAACACGCACAGCCACACCAGCGGATAAAGTGCCACCAGCCCACTAATAAATAACGGGGTAGCGACATAGCCAGCAAACACGGTACAGCGCTGAACGCTGGGACGCTGCGGATAATCGCGCGCCATCCAATGAATGACGCGGCCCATCACCGCCACGCCGCCTAAGATAATCAGATAGAAAAGAATGCCGAGACCGATGCCGGTCAGCAGGTTGAGTTGTACGAACTGCCCTTCGCCCAGATTCCAGCCCAATTGTGTGGTACCGATAAAGGCACAGATCACCGGGATCGCTGCCATCATCAAAACATGGTGGGTGTAGTGGTGCGAAACGCTCTCGTTTTCTTGCTTGATATCGCGCATTTCCTGGTTAGGATGCGCCAGAAGACCCCAGACATGATTCATAAAATCACTCCTCTGATGCGACGGGCTGCCACTTCAGCGATCAGGCTGTCTCACTCAGGCAGCTTCCCTTCAAGTATAATCGGCGCGGCTGTTTTTGCGGACAGCGGCACAAAAAAAGCCGCTTGCGTATAAACTGTTACCTGAATCACTCGCGACAGGGAGGAAAATTTGCATCTCGATATCAATGGATTAATTACGCAGTACGGCTATCTGGCGTTGCTGATTGGCTGTATCGCGGAAGGGGAAACTTTTACCCTGCTGGGCGGCGTGGCGGCGCATGAAGGCCTGCTGCACTTCACCGGCGTGGTGCTGGCCGCGATGGTGGGAGGAATTATCGGCGATCAGCTGCTGTTCTGGCTGGGCCGTCGCTACGGTACGCGCATTCTGCGCCGTTTCCGTAAACATGAAGATACCATTCGTAAAGCCAATCGCCTGATTCAGAAGCGCCCGAGTCTGTTTGTGATTGGCGTGCGCTTTATGTATGGCTTCCGCATTATTGGCCCGATCATAATCGGTACCAGCCGGTTAAAACCGCTGCGCTTCTTTGTGCTCAACGTGATAGGCGCCGCGCTCTGGTCGCTGATCTTTGTCACCCTGGGTTACTTCGCCGGGGAGATCATTACTCCGTGGCTGCATAAACTCGACCAGCATCTTAAACATTTGCTGTGGCTGGTGGCGGCGATTGTGTTCGGCATCGCGCTGCGTTACGTGATTCGCCGCTGGAACCGCCGCCGGGCGGATTAGTGGTGATAACCTTTAAACTGCGGGTTGGCCAGCATAAAGCCACCGTCAACAATAAACGATTGTCCGGTGGTATAGGTCGCCCATTCCGAACACAACCACGCGACTAAACTTGCCACTTCACGCGTATCGCCGGGCCGTCCAATCGGAATTTCCGGCATACGTGTGCTGTGCGCCTGATCGTCAGTCAGATGGTTCATTGCAGTGGCAATCGCGCCCGGTGCAACCGCATTCACCAGAATGTGATGCGGCAACAAACTCAACGCCATCGATTTGGTCAGACCGCCGAGCGCATGTTTCGCCGCGGTGTAAGCGGTGGCATCCGGCAACGGAGTGTGTTCATGCACTGAAGTGATGTTAATGATGCGCCCGCCATCGCCCTGATCGACCATATGGCGGGCGGCGATCTGTCCGCAGATAAATGAACCATCCACATCGACGCTGAACGTTTTACGCCAATCTTCAAAGGTGACGTCGAGAAAATCGGCTTTCATCATCACGCCCGCATTGTTGACCAATACGTCAATGCGACCCAGTGAATTGATGAGCTGCGCCAGTTGCTTGCCCCCTTCTTGCGGGTCGGAAAGATCCAGCTGCCGCACCTGTGCGGTTTGCCCTTTGCTTTCGACCAGTCGCGCTGTTTCCTGCGCCCCCGCTTCATCTGAGCGCCAGGTGATCCCTAACGTGTAGCCCGCTTCGGCCAGCATGACGGCACAGCTGCGGCCAATGCCGGAATCGGATGCGGTAACCACGGCCACTTTCTGTTTGCCCAGTGCCATAACATTCTCCTGCGTGATGGGTGTCCTCACAGTATAGAAGTTATCGATCTGTGCCTCGGATCAGCCGAAAAAACCCTTTCGTCTATAGTTAACAATCAGATGCAGTCAAGGAGGCAGGATGAGCAAAATTAAACGCAGAATTGATGATCACGGCGTGATTGGGGATTTACGGACCTGTGCATTGATCGCCAATGAGGGCACCATTGATTATCTCTGCTGGCCCGAGTTAGACAGCCCATCCGTGTTTGCTGCGTTGCTGGATGGCGATGATGCCGGTCTGTTCTCACTGGCACCCGACTGGAAAAATGCGCGCCAGCAGCAGCTCTATCTGCCGGACACCAATATTTTACAGACGCGCTGGTTAGGCGATGCGGGCGTGGCGGAGATCACCGATTACATGCCGATCTGCGACCAGCCCAATAAAGTGCCGCGACTGGTACGTCGGGTCAAAATGGTGCGCGGCTCGGCCACCTTCAATTTGCTGTGCGCCCCGCGCCATGATTATGCCCGTGCTGAAACCCATACCGAACTGCGCCCCGGTGGCGTGGCCTTTCTTGCTGAAGGCCAGCCCGCGTTACGGCTGAGTGCTACGGTGGTGATGACCCGTGAAAACCACAGTGCAGTTGCCGAATTTACCCTCAAAGCCGGGGAATCTGCTGAGTTTGTATTTGGCAGCGATGACGATCCCTTCGTGGCGGAGATTGCCACTGAACAGTGCTTCAGTGACACACTGGCCTACTGGCGGCGCTGGAGCAGCCACAGTACGTATCGCGGACGCTGGCAGGAAATGGTGACGCGATCCGCACTGGCACTCAAACTACTTACCTCGAAACAGCACGGTTCGATTGCGGCTGCAGCGACCTTTGGTTTGCCGGAAGAGTTAGGCGGCGAGCGCAACTGGGATTATCGCGCCTCGTGGATTCGGGATGCCTCCTTCAGCATGTATGCGCTGATGCGGCTGGGTTATGTGGAAGAAGCGCGAGACTTTACCCATTGGGT
This sequence comes from Pantoea sp. Seng, assembly GCF_009829935.1. NCBI lineage: Bacteria > Pseudomonadati > Pseudomonadota > Gammaproteobacteria > Enterobacterales > Erwiniaceae > Pantoea > Pantoea sp. Seng. Next base: position 38,603 of record NZ_SZZV01000002.1, read on the forward strand.
GGGGCGTTGCGTCGAGCACAGCCATGACGACACGCCGCACCTGCAGGTGATGTATCGCCTGGACAGCGGCACCGAACTGCATGAAACCGAGTTGCTCAATCTTTCCGGCTATGCCAACTCGCGCCCGGTACGCATCGGCAATGATGCGTGGCGGCAGACCCAGCTGGATATTTACGGCGAACTGATGGATGCCATTTACCTTGCCAATAAATACGGTGAAGCCATTTCACAACGTGGCTGGCGGCATGTGTCCGACATGATTGATTATGTCTGCGGCAACTGGAACCAGCCCGATGCCGGTATTTGGGAGATGCGCGGTGAGCCGGAGCACTTTCTGCATTCGCGCCTGATGTGCTGGGTGGCGTTGGATCGCGCCCTGCGTCTCGGTCTGAAGCGTTCGTTGCCAATGCCGTATGAGCGCTGGGATCGTGTGCGCAGTGAAATTCGCGACGACATCTGGCAAAACTTCTGGAACCCGGAACTGGGCCATTTCACCGCCACACGCGGCGGCAAGTTCCTGGACGCATCCATGCTGTTGATGCCGCTGGTGCGCTTTGTCAGCTCCACCGATCCTGACTGGATCGCCACCCTTGACGCGATTAAAACCCACCTGGTGAGCGACGGTTTAGTGCGCCGCTATAACATTAGCGAAACGCCTGCCGATGCCTTAACCGGGGGTGAAGGTTCCTTTGCCGCCTGTTCCTTCTGGTATGTGGAGTGTCTGGCGCGGGCCGGGCGCGTGCATGAGGCGCATTTTGAGTTTGAAAAGCTGCTGAGCTATGCCAATCCCCTGGGATTGTACGCCGAGGAATTTACTACGCATGGCGAAGCGCTGGGGAATATGCCGCAGGCGCTGTCGCATTTGGCGTTAATCAGTGCCGCTTTTTTCCTCAATCGTAAATTGAGTAATGAAGTGACGCTGTGGCAGCCTTAAGAAAATTCACATTTTGGGCGGTACGGCAACGAGATGGGTCGGGAAATGCCCACTAATTAAGTAAAGTATCATCAGCCATTGAAAATCCTGATTCCCATCACTGCGCCTATGCACATATAATGCGCACCGGGTCATTGAGACCAAGATGGATTCGACACACTGACAAGCCTGAAACACGGCTATAACGACTTGAAAAACATGAAAAAGAGCATTCGCGCGTTCGCTTCACTTGCTTTAGTACTGGCGGCGTTCAGCCAGTCGGCATTCGCAGTAGTGTATCCGCTGCCAGCGGCTAACAGCCGTTTGATCGGCGAAAACCTTGAAATCACCGTGCCTGATGACAGCCGACTTCCGCTGGAAGCCTTCGCTGCTCAGTACCAGATGGGCCTCAGCAACATGCTGGAAGCCAATCCGGGCGTTGATGTTTATCTGCCAAAAGCGGGCACCAAAATGGTGATCCCTCAGCAGCTGATTCTGCCTGACGCCCCGCGTGAAGGCATCGTGATCAACAGCGCGGAAATGCGTCTTTACTACTACCCGAAAGGCACCAAGACCGTGGTTGTGCTGCCAATCGGTATCGGCGAACTGGGCAAAGACACGCCAGTGAACTGGACTACGACGGTTCAGCGTAAAAAAGCCGGTCCAACCTGGACGCCGACCAAAGCGATGCACGCAGAATACGCATCACGTGGCGAAAGCATTCCAGCGGTATTCCCGGCAGGTCCGGATAACCCGATGGGCCTGTATGCGCTGTATATCGGCCGCCTGTACGCAGTTCACGGTACTAACGCCAACTTCGGTATCGGTTTACGCGTGAGCCACGGCTGTGTGCGTCTGCGTGCTGACGACATCAAATGGCTGTTCGACAACGTGCCGGTTGGTACTCGCGTACAGTTTATCGATCAGCCGGTGAAAGCCACCGTTGAGCCAGATGGTTCTCGCTATGTAGAAGTGCACAACCCACTCTCTACTACCGAAGAGCAGTTCAACTCACGTGAAGTGGTGCCGATTACGCTGACCGCTGCTGTGACCAAAGTGATTGCCGATGGCAGCACTAACCAGGATGCAGTGAACAACGCTATCCAGGCGCGTAACGGTATGCCAGTTAAGATCAATGGCCCGCAGGGTGAAGTGATGCCTGCGCCGGTGCCGGTACAGGAATCTTCTGACGCCACGCCGAAAGAAGAGCCGATGACTCCGCAAGGTGCCAGCGGCGTTGCACCGCAGAGTGATGTGGCTCCGGCTGCTCAGCCTGCTCCAGCGACCGGCAACAGCCTGTAATCGCTGACTCGCCATGCAGTAAAAAACCAGTCCATTGCGGCTGGTTTTTTTATGGGCGCAAAAACGTATTACCCGACTCGACTGGCCACAAGATTGTGACTTATGTGGTCGTTCTGATCTGTTACCTGTGTGCCCGGTAGTCCCTTGATGCGCGCCTGGATGCCTGGGCATCATTCCCGCCGCCGTCTCAGCGCCAGCCAGCCCGCCACCAGGGTAAACACCAGCACCACAATCACCAACAGTAAGAAACCGTGCGGATTATTTGCCAGCGGAATCCCGCCCACGTTCATACCGAAAAAGCCGGCAATGATGTTAATCGGCAGCGCCAGCACGGTGATCACCGTCAGTAAAAACAGCGTGCGGTTACTCTGCTCCATCAAACTCGCGGCAATCTCTTCCTGCAACAAGCGAATGCGTTCCATCAGTCCCGCCAGGTCATTCAATGCCACGCTGAACTCTTCCGTAAAGATGCGCAATTCACTGAGCGGTTCGCGCTTAAGCCACTTTGGTGGCCGATTTAACAAACGAAATAGCGCGGCGGGTTCGGTGCCAGCAAACGCTGCACACGCAGTAGCATACGGCGCAAATGGCCCAACTCACTGCGGTTGGTTTTAATCGCTGCACTGAGCAAACGCTCTTCAATGGCATCCACCGCCTGACTGGAGCGACGCACCACTTGCTCTAATTGCGCTTCCTGCTCACCCAGCAACCACAACAGCATCGCATCCGGCTCGGCGAACGGGAGACGATCAATTTGCTGATGCATGCGTTCAATCATTCCCACCGGGCGATAACGCGCGGTGACAATGGTGTGCGCACAGCACCAAATCCACAACGTCGCGTTCTGTGTGCTGCGCTCTTCTTTGCTGAACGTCACATCATTGAGCACCGCCAGCAGCGCATCGTTTTGATGGGCCAAACGTGTGCGCGGTGAAGCAGAATGGATCTCGTCGAAAAAATCATCATCTACACTAAAGTGGTCCTGAACCCAGCGTTCGGCACGCGCATGATTCAGGTTGATGTGTAGCCAAAGAAAATAGGATTCCGGCAAATCTTGCTGTGCAAGCTGTGCAGCTTCACGGGCATTGAGCCGCTGTGGCGCCGCTTCCGGCGTGAACAGATAGCCATGAATAAGACCGGCCACTTCATTATTGAAGTCCGGTAACGAGGCAAACGGCAAGACAGGCTGGAGCATGGCAGCGTGATGATCCCGAAGCGGTCAGATCCACATACTGCGACAGCCGTGTTACAGCAAGATGACAGAGCGTGATCGCGATCATCATTCTGTCATACAAACCACGTATCACACTGCGGGTAACGGGTGCCATTCGAGCACCGTCAATCCACACCGGGGTGTGTTATGGCTGAAAACAGTTTACCTGCATCTACATCAACATCATCGTCCCACAACGGACGCCCGAATCTTAACCAGGGCAACGGAAAAATCTCACGCATCATCTTTCTGATCCTGCTGTGCGGCGGCCTGCTGTTCACCGCCATCAATCTGTTCAACGACGTGGAAGAGACCGGCGCGCCGGTCACCAGCTATACGCCGTTCCTGCTGCTGGGCGTGGCTTTAGTGATTGCGCTCGGCTTTGAGTTTGTTAACGGCTTCCACGATACCGCTAATGCTGTCGCCACTGTGATTTATACCCATTCGCTGTCTCCGGGTGTGGCCGTGGTGTGGTCGGGCTTCTGCAACTTCCTCGGCGTATTGCTCTCCAGCGGCGTGGTGGCGTTTGGCATTATCTCGCTGCTGCCGGTGGAGCTGATTCTGCAGGCAGGCAGCGGCAACGGCTTTGCCATGGTGTATGCGCTGTTGTTCTCGGCGATCATCTGGAACCTCGGCACCTGGTATTTCGGCCTGCCTGCGTCCTCTTCGCATACGCTGATCGGTTCGATCATCGGCGTGGGTGTGGCGAATGCCCTGCTGCACGGTCGTAGCGGCACCAGCGGTGTGGATTGGGATCAGGCGATCAAAGTGGGTTACGCCCTGCTGCTGTCGCCGATTGTCGGCTTTATCTGTGCGGCGCTGCTGTTGCTGGCGATGAAAGCCTTTATCCGCAACCGTCAGCTGTATGAAGCACCAAAAGGCAATCAGCCCCCACCGGCGTGGATTCGCGGCCTGCTGATTCTGACCTGTACCGGCGTCTCTTTCGCTCACGGCTCAAACGACGGTCAGAAAGGCATGGGCCTCATCATGCTGATTCTGGTCGGCACCATGCCGATTGCCTACGCCCTGAACCGTTCGCTGCCGCCGGATCAAATCCCGCGCGTGGCCGCGTTAACTCAGGTCACCGAACAGCAGTTGCTGACGCTGCAACCGGCACCAGCTGCAATGCCCGCACCGCGTGAAGTACTGACCGAATTTGTGCGTACCAGCCAGAACCGTCCACAGGTATTGCCTGCCCTTGGCATGATGCTGGGCGATATCGGCGACCAGATCCGTCGTTATGGTGCGGTGGAAAATATCCCGGCACAGGCGGTGACCAACACCCGTAACGATATGTACCTCGCCTCCGAGACCATCAAACATCTGCAATCGGCCAAAGTCGCGCTGCCGGAAGAGATTGCCAGCAATCTTACTGCGGTGAAGAAGGAGCTGGATGCCGCCACGCGCTTTATCCCGATGTGGGTGAAAGTGGTGGTGGCAATTGCCCTTGGCCTCGGCACCATGGTGGGCTGGCGCCGCATTGTGGTCACCGTCGGTGAGCGCATCGGTAAAACTCATCTGACCTACGCACAAGGTGCCAGTGCGGAACTGGTGGCGATGGCGACCATCGGCGCAGCGGATGTCTTCGGCTTGCCGGTCTCCACTACCCACGTGCTGTCATCAGGCGTAGCGGGTTCAATGGCCGCCAACAAATCTGGTCTGCAGCTCTCAACGATTCGTAACCTCGCGCTGGCGTGGGTACTGACGCTGCCGGTCTCAGTCTTACTTTCAGGGCTGCTTTACGCTCTGTTTATTCATCTGTAACGGGGAAAAGTCATGGCGACACACGACAATAGCTTCCACAGCGAGACCTTTAATGCGCGTCTGCTGCAGGAGTTTTACGACAGCTACGACGAAGAGCTGGAAATGGAGCTGGACGATCTACGCTTCAATGATAATGGTGAGCCACAGCAGGAAGGCGATAAGGCCTTTCGCCGCCGCTACTTCCGTGAGCTGCTGCATCTGCAGGGCGAGCTGGTGAAGTTGCAGGATTGGGTGATGCGTACCGGACATCGCGTGGTGATTTTGTTTGAAGGCCGTGATGCCGCCGGGAAAGGCGGGGTGATCAAGCGTATCACCCAGCGTTTAAACCCGCGCACCTGTCGCGTCGCCGCCCTGCCCGCACCGAACGATCGTGAGAAAACACAGTGGTATTTCCAGCGCTACATCGCTCACTTGCCTGCAGCCGGTGAAATTGTGATGTTTGACCGCAGCTGGTACAACCGCGCAGGCGTTGAGCGCGTGATGGGCTTCTGTAACGAAGCCGAAGTGGAAGAGTTTTACCGCAGCGTGCCGGAATTCGAAAAAATGCTGACCCGCAGCGGCATTCAGATCATCAAATACTGGTTCTCGATTACCGATGAAGAGCAGGAGCTGCGCTTCCTGAGCCGCATCCACGATCCGCTGAAACAGTGGAAATTGAGCCCGATGGACCTCGAAAGTCGTCGTCGCTGGGAAGATTACACCGAAGCGAAAGAAGAGATGCTGGAGCGCACCCATATTCCTGAAGCGCCATGGTGGGTAGTGCAAGGTGTGGATAAGAAACGTGCGCGCCTGAACTGCATCAGCCATCTGTTGCAACAGGTGCCCTACGAAGAGAGTGAGAGCAAAACCATTATGTTACCGACGCGCGAACGTCATGAAGATTATCGCCGCGCGCCAGTGCCAGAAAACATGGTGGTACCAGAGAAATATTAATGAACAGTTTGCACGGCTGCCTGGCGGCCGTGCTGCTGTTGCAGACGCAATGTAATGGCAAATGCGCCTAGCACCATCAGGGCCGCCGCCAGATACACCGACTGCATCCCCCAATGACCAATCAGTAACCCCGCCACCGGCCCCGTCAATCCCAGCCCTAAATCGAGAAACGCCGAATACGTCCCTAACGCCGATCCCTGATCCTGTTGCTGCACGCGTTTAACGGCTTCCACACCCAGCGCCGGGAACACCAGCGAGAAACCACCGCCGGTCAGGAACGCGCCGATATCCACCAGCCAGCTGCTGTCGGCCTGCCAGATTAACAGCAGACCGGCACACTCCAGCACAAACGACACCAGCGACACTTTCAACCCGCCGAAACGGGTGATATAGCGGCCACCGGCGAGACGCACCAGCACAAAGCCCAGGCTGAACAAGGTCAGGGCAAAGGCGGCGCCGCTCCAGTCGCGGCTGGCAAAATAGAGCGTGATAAACGTCGAGATGACGCCGAAGCCGATGGTGCCGAAGCCCAGTGCCAGCCCGAACAGCCAGACGCGGCTGACCACGCGATGAAAAGGAATACGCACGCCCGCTGTGACGCTGACCGCCGCCTTACGACTCGCCATGCAGAAACCAATCACGCCCATCAACGCCACGAGTCCGGCAAACCCGCTGATGCCGAACATTTGATTGAGCAGCACTCCGAGCGGTGCGCCTATCGCCATCGCAAAGTAGGTGGCAACGCCATTCCAGGAGATCACACGCGCCGTCTGCAGCGGTCCGACAAGGTTCATCCCCCACAGTGTCGAACCCGTGCTGCTAAAGCTTTCTCCCACGCCCAATAACAGCCTACCCAGCGCTAAAAGCGCCAGACTCAGCATGGGTGTTGCGGTAAACAACGCGGCGAGAAGAGAGAGCACGCCGCTCATGCCGCAGCACACCAATCCCATCATCACCACGCGTTTCGGGCCATAGCGATCGGCCAGGCGGCCCGAATGCGGACGACTGAGCAGCGTGGCGAAGTACTGCAGGCTGATGATCAGCCCGGCGATGAACGAGCTGAAACCCAGCTGGTTATGCACAAATCCCGGCAGCACCGCGAGCGGCAGCCCTACTGAGAGATAGCAGAAGAAGGTGAAGATAATAACGGAAATGATGCGTTTATTTAACTGAGCATGACTCAGTACAGCGGCGTCAGACATAAGTGATGGCATTACAAATGAATGTGAAACGCTACTATAGCGCAAACAGTGTTGAGCTTGAACCTGACTTTACGTGGAACGGTGTCATAGCTTAATTCTGAATAATGCTGGTCATGTCAACAATCAAACGTCGCCTCGGTTATTTCGTTTTACATTAATAACAGCTCTTAATTAATCTTCATTTATATATTGGCCTGAAAATTCCGAAAAGAAACCTTTTAGTAAAAAAATTAATCCATAAAATCCTCTAAAAATAGTAACAAAACCCTTTATTAATCTGTTCAGGTCGCGCGTATGCTGAGAAGAACTCCTCCAATCATTCACATTAAGACATAGATCCGCCCTTGCTTGCTTTAGCTTACAGATGGTTAAATCAAACATTAATCATTACTTTTGGTGCGTAACTAATGTAATGGCAATGCTGGCCCAGCGCACCGACTCAAGCAAATTTCAAACCTTTGTTAATTCTGTTTCTTAACGACCAGGAGAAACCATGAAGATTATCACCAGTGGAAGCGGATATCCTGAAAAAAGAAATATTATCACTAACCCTCATAACAAATATATTAATTGCCGAAAAAAGAATATCTATTTCTATTTAAATGCCGTCAAAGCAAAAATCTTACATAAAAATAAACAATTTATTTTTCTCCCGATTCCCGGCTTACTGCCACAGGATGCGGATGTCATTCACCTTTTCAATGAAGTGGCCGACACCAAAAGGAACTGGATCGCCACTTTTGAAACCGAGATCCCACGCGTGCTACCGGTGCCTGGTGTAGCGAAATACGACAATCCAGAATTAAAGTCGCAGCTGCAATTAATAGCGAAAGCGGAATGCCTGGCGTTGATTGCCATCTCGCAAGCGACCCTCGACATCCAATGCAAGCTGCTCGATGCGTTTCCCGCGATCAAAGCCGCCGTCAGACACAAGCTACACGTCCTGCATCCGCCGCAACCGCTGCTGTGCGCTGAACCGCGCCTCGTCTCGCCCGGAGAAATACGTTTCATCTTTATCGGCAATGAGTTCTATCGCAAAGGCGGCGCGGAAGTGGTACTGGCCCTCTCCCAGTTATCTGAAGAGGATGTATTTAACCGCAGCCAGATTCAGGTCACGCTGATCGGTGACATCACGCAGCGGCATAATATCGCGCATCGGCAATTTCAGGATGATGAGGCGTTTTACACACGTATTGAGCACTTAGTCAAAAACTCGCCCCATATTCAGCATTTTACCTCTCTGCCCAACAATCAGGTGTTGACCTTGCTGCAGCATTCTCACGTGGGATTGCTGCCCAGCTGGCAGGATACTTACGGCTTCTCGGTGCTGGAGATGCAAGGCAGTGGCTGTCCAGTGATCACCACCAACATCCGCGCTTTGCCAGAGATCAATCCACCCGGTGCGGGATGGCTTATCCAGCAGCCGGTCAATGACGAATATGAGTATGTGGTGGATTCTGAGGAGAGCAAACTGCAAATACGCCAGCAAATCGTGCAGCAGCTTAAGGCGCATATCATTGATATTTTGCGTAATCCGGGCGTGATCACGCAATACTCTGCGCAATCACTGAAGAGAATTGCTGAGCAGCACGATCCGGGGAAATTCAGCGAGCAACTTGCCCACTTCTATTCAGCCAGCAAGCAGATGCACTACACCACGGCGTTTAAATGAAAAAGGGTTAAACCGGTGCGGTTAACTGAAGGGCGTGGCGTTCAATTGCCGTGGCAATCTCAGCAGATACGCGCAGAGTGCGGATCTCACTGAACAGCCCATCGGCTTCGTTATAGGCTTTACGCAGATAACCGAGCCACTGTTTGATGCGGGCGACGTGATACATGCCGGTATCGCCCTGCTTCTCCAACTGCGTGTACTTCAGCAGCAGTTCGACCACATCCGGCCACGGCATCGGCGCTTCGTTGTATTTCACCACACGGCCGAGGTTCGGGATGTTGAGCGCACCGCGCCCCAGCATCACCGCGTCGCAACCGGTGATGCGCAGACAGTCTTGCGCATCCTGCCAGCTCCAGATCTCACCGTTGGCGATCACCGGAATCGACAGACGCTGGCGAATTTCACCAATCGCCTGCCAGTTGATGCTCTCAGCGCGGTAGCCATCTTCTTTGGTGCGGCCGTGCACCACCAGTTCGCTGGCCCCGGCCTGCTGCACCGCGTCGGCAATTTCAAAGCGGCGCTCTCCCGAATCCCATCCCAGACGCACTTTCACCGTGACGGGAAGATGATCGGGCACGGCTTCGCGCATCGCTTTCGCGCCGCGATAAATCAGCTCAGGATCCTTGAGTAAGGTGGCGCCGCCGCCGCTGCCGTTCACCAGTTTTGATGGACAGCCGCAGTTGAGATCGACGCCCCAGGAGCCGAGTTCTACCGCACGCGCGGCGTTTTCTGCCAGCCACTCAGGATATTGCCCGAGTAGCTGCATACGCACGCGCGTACCGGAAGCCGTTCGGCTGCTGTTGTGCAGCTCGGGACACAAACGGTAGAAGGATTTTACTGGCAGCAGCTGATCGACCACGCGTAAAAACTCAGTAACGCACAGATCATAATCATTTACCCCGGAGAGCAGTTCGCGTACCAGCGAATCCAGCACGCCCTCCATCGGCGCCAGTAATACCCTCATCGCGTTAGATGTTCCCGCTCTTTTTTGCTGCCGGACGACGACGACCGCTGTTGGCGGCTGGCGCGTTTTGAGCGGCACTGCTGCCCTGACGACGTGCAGGACGCGCTTCGCCCTGTGGACGTGCACCATTGCCACCCTGTGGACGCTGACCGTTGCCACTGTGCGGACGAGAGACGTTACCGCCCTGCCCACGTCCCTGGCCACCCTGACCACGGCCCTGGCCGCGACCCTGCTGCTGGCGACCGTTCTGGATCGGTTCCGCTTTGATGCTAGGGTCCACTTCGAAACCTTCCAGCTCAATGCGCGGAATTTCACGCTTCAGCAGGCGTTCGATATCACGCAGCAGTTTGTGTTCATCGACACACACCAGTGACAGCGCAGCGCCGGTTGCCGCAGCACGGCCGGTACGACCAATACGGTGGACGTAATCTTCCGCCACGTTTGGCAGCTCGTAGTTCACCACGTGTGGTAATTCTTCGATATCCAGACCACGCGCGGCGATATCCGTTGCCACCAGCACACGAATGCCACCGGATTTGAAGTCAGCTAACGCGCGGGTACGCGCGCCCTGGCTTTTGTTACCGTGGATTGCCGCTGCGGTGATGCCATCTTTGTTCAGCTGTTCAGCCAGATGGTTGGCGCCGTGTTTGGTACGGGTGAACACCAGCACTTGCTGCCAGTTGTCGCGACCAATCATCAGCGACAGCAGTTCCCGCTTACGCTTCTTATCAACGAAGTGTACTTGCTGTGAAACTTGCTCAGAGGCGGTGTTACGACGCGCCACTTCAACCTGCTCTGGGTTGGTCAGCAGTTTTTCCGCCAGGGTTTTGATCTCATCAGAGAAGGTGGCAGAGAACAGCAGGTTCTGACGTTTTGCCGGCAGACGCGCCAGTACACGGCGAATGTCGTGGATGAAGCCCATATCGAGCATGCGATCCGCTTCATCCAGCACCAGAATTTCAACCTGTGACAGATCGACCGCATTTTGATGCGCCAGATCCAGCAGACGGCCTGGCGTCGCCACCAGCACATCCACACCCCCGCGCAGTTTCATCATCTGCGGGTTGATGCTCACGCCACCGAAGACCACCAGTGAGCGGATATTAAGATACTGACTGTATTCACGAACGTTCTCGCCCACCTGCGCCGCCAGTTCACGGGTTGGGGTGAGGATCAACGCACGCACCGGACGACGGCCGCGCGCGTTAGAGGGATTCGCAGTGAGACGCTGCAACAGTGGCAGCGTGAAACCGGCGGTTTTACCGGTACCGGTTTGGGCGCTTGCCAACAGGTCACGACCTGCCAGCACCACGGGAATAGCCTGACGCTGAATCGGCGTCGGTTCCTGGTAGCCTTGTTCCGCTACCGCACGCAAAATATCGGCACTTAAGCCGAGAGAGTCAAATGACATGCAGGTGTATTACTCCGAACCGCCCTGTTCGCCGTCAGCGATGTAGTTTTCAGGGGGTATATGACGCAAGCCTGGTGGGCTCACGTGTGAAAAGGGCACAAACTACCATGCGTAAGGGCGGGAGTTTAGCAGGTTTCCGCTGCCACCGCGACTGACAATAGTCACGGCGCTGTAACATGATGTTGGTAGTCTTCCCGTCGTGGCACGAGTTGCGCCGTTGCTCTCTGTGACCGTTATTGCGCTGCTCATAACAAAAGGAGCCGCATGGGGCTCCTTTCGGTTCGCAACTGAGCTTTCGCTTAGCTGCGCTTTTTCTCCACGCGATGCGCGGGTTCTTTCGCCAGCAGTGATACCAGCGCCGGACCCACCAACATCACCACGCCCAGGCAACCGATCAACAGGTTGTTGTGGATGAAGCGCGAGATCAGGAACAGCGTCAGCATCGCCGCTCCGAAGTAGTACGTTGTCGTGACTTCTTCCAGCGCGTCACCCATGCGACGTAAACGGGCACTACGCTGCAGAGCCAGCATGGCGATAAACACCACCGCATAAGCTGCTACCAGGGTACTGCTCACTTCAACCAGCGCCTTGTGCTTCCAGCCCCAAACCAGCGCGGCGATCACCAACAGGTGCATCGCAATATGCAAACAGGTTTGACCGGTAACGATCTGAACACGATTAGACCATTTCATTCTCTTCTCCTGGCAGACCCAACAGGTCGCCCAAGTGTATCTGGCTGCGGCCAGACGGATTTCCTCAATGTAAAGCAAATTTCGGATAACGCCCTAATTTTCTGCGTCCATCACCATCCATTTGTGACAAAGACTACACTTTGTGCTGTTGATGATGAAAAGGAGCGCGTCGAAGTATGCCACAAAACACGCAAGGATTTTCATTTAAAGTCCTGACGATCAATACCCACAAGGGGTTCACCAGCTTTAACCGTCGCTTTATCCTGCCGGAATTGCGTGACGCAGTCCGCGCCACCTCGGCGGATATTGTCTTCCTGCAAGAGGTGATGGGCACCCACGCTATCCATTCACTGCACATTGAGAACTGGCCGGAAAACTCTCATTACGAGTATCTGGCCGATACCATGTGGCATGATTTTGCCTATGGCCGTAACGCAGTTTATCCCGAGGGACATCACGGGAACGCGATATTGTCACGTTTCCCCATTATTGAATATGAAAATCTCGATATTTCTGTGGCGGGAAGCGAAAAGCGCGGCATGTTGCACTGCCAGATTCGCCTGCCGGATCGCCCCGATCCGCTGCATGTCATCTGTGTGCATTTAGGGCTTAAAGCACAGCATCGCCAGGCGCAGATGAAGATGATGAGCGATCGCATCAATGCCCTGCCGCATGATGCGCCGCTGGTGGTGGCCGGAGATTTCAACGACTGGCAAGTGCACGCCAATCGCTTCCTGAAGCGCAGCGCGGGATTGCAGGAAGTGTTTAGCATGAAAAACGGCCGCCCGGCACGTACCTTCCCGGCACGTTTTCCGCTACTGCGACTGGATCGTATTTATATCCGCAACGCCACCGTGAGCCAGCCCTGGGCGCTGCCGGTCAAACCCTGGTCACACCTTTCCGATCACGCCCCCCTTGCCGTGGAGATCTTCCTATGAATTTCAGCTGGCGTGAGGGCAATCAGTTGCGGTTGCTGGAGAACGGCGAGCAGTTCTTCCCCTGCGTTTCAGCAGCCATTCAGCGTGCCGAGCGTTCGCTGCTGCTGGAGACGTTTATTCTGTTTGAAGACGACGTCGGCAACGCGCTGCATAGCGATCTGCTTGCAGCAGCGCAGCGTGGCGTGAAAGTCGAAGTGATGGTGGATGGCTATGGTTCACACGATCTCTCCGACGCCTTTGTGAACACGCTTACGGAAGCCGGGGTGCGTTTTCTCTATTACGATCCGCGCCCGCTGGTGCTGGGCATGCGCACCAACGTGTTCCGTCGTCTGCATCGTAAAATCGTGGTGGTCGATGATGCCCTCGCCTTTGTGGGCGGCATCAACTTCTCTGCAGAGCACAATACCGATTACGGCCCGGAGGCGAAGCAGGATTATGCGGTCGAGGTGACGGGGCCGGTGGTGCTGGATATTGCTCGCTATGTACAGCAGGCCATCGGTAGCAAGCAGACCACGCGACGCTGGTGGGGAGGACGTTCACAGCGGCTGGCGGTTAATGCGATGCCCGGTGAGGCGCAGGTGTTATTTGTTTACCGCGACAATGACGACCATCGCGACGACATTGAGCAGCACTATCTCGATATGCTGCGCAAGGCCAAACAGGACGTCATCATCGCTAATGCCTATTTCTTCCCTGGCTATCGCCTGTTACGTGAAATGCGCAGTGCCGCACAGCGTGGCGTGCGTGTACGGCTGATCGTGCAGGGTGAACCGGATATGCCGATTGTTAAAGTGGGCGCCGAGATGCTCTATAACTATCTGGTGGATGCCGGGGTTGAGGTTTATGAATATTGCCGCCGTCCACTGCACGGCAAAATTGCGGTGCAGGATCAGCACTGGGCCACCGTGGGCTCCAGCAATCTTGATCCGTTGAGCTTATCGCTCAATCTGGAAGCCAATCTCATCGTGCACGATCGCACTTTCAATCAGACGCTGCGTGACAATCTGGAAGCCTTGCTTCAGCACGATTGTGTGCGTGTGCAGGATGACAAATTGCCGCCGCGCACCTGGTGGCATCTCACTAAAAGCGTGATTGTGTTCCATTTCCTGCGTCACTTCCCGGCCATTGCCGGTTGGTTGCCCGCGCATACGCCTTTACTGGCGCAGGTTGATCCCCCCGTGCAACCGGAAATGGAAACCCAGGATCGGGTCGAAACCGGCAACGAAGGAGCGAAACACTGATGAGCAAAAAACATTCTCGCTGGCAATGGACAAAGAAAATCCTCACCTGGCTGTTCTTTATTGCGGTGATCGTACTGCTGGTGATCTACGCGCGCAAAGTGAACTGGCAGGACGTGTATCAGGTGATCGTCGGCTACAACCGCTATGTGGTGCTGGGCGCAGCGGCGCTGGTGGTGGTCAGCTATCTCACCTATGGCGTGTATGACTTAATCGGTCGCGCCTACTGTGGACACAAACTGGCGAAGCGTCAGGTGATGCTGGTGTCGTTTATCTGCTACGCCTTTAACCTGACGCTCAGCACCTGGGTCGGCGGCGTGGCGATGCGCTATCGCCTCTATTCCCGCCTCGGCCTGCCCGGTGGCACCATTACACGCATCTTTTCCATGAGCATCGCCACCAACTGGCTGGGCTATCTCCTGCTGGCGGGCGTGGTGTTTGTCGCCGGCATGGTGCCGATTCCGCCGCGCTGGTTTATTGGCGAAAACACCTTGCGCATTATAGGTGCCGTGCTGTTAGTGCTGGTGGCGATTTATTTGTGGGCCTGTGCCTTTGCGAAAAAACGTCGCTGGACGATAAAGGGGCAACATCTACAGCTGCCGTCGTTGCGCATGGCGCTGATTCAGTTTGCCGTTTCAAGTGCAAACTGGCTGGTGATGGGCACCATTATCTGGCTGCTGCTGGCGCGTCAGGTGGATTATCCGCAAGTACTGGGGGTGCTGCTGATCAGCAGTATTGCAGGGGTGATCATTCATATTCCTGCGGGCATCGGGGTGCTGGAAGCGGTATTTCTGGCGCTGCTGGCTGGCGAGCATGTTTCGCACGGCACCATCATTGCCGCCCTGCTGGCCTATCGCGTGCTGTACTTTATTTTGCCGCTGCTGCTGGCGCTGGTGTTGTATCTGATGCTGGAGAGTCGCGCTAAACATCTGCGGCAGAAGAATGAACAAAAGATGGCCAAATCAGACGCGGGATAATCGGGGAGAAATCACTCGCGCGCGGTGGGCGCCATCAATAGCGCACCCGACAAAATTCTGTGCAGATTTACATTGATGCATGTTGCCTGTCTTGAATTGCGCCCCCTAAAAGCATCCTGTTCGGATGTTGCAGGGGGCGCATTGATACCAGCCAGAAGCGGTGCTGCAGAGTTAACGACGGTTGCCGAAAATACGCAGCAGCATCAGGAACAGGTTGATGAAGTCGAGATACAGCGTCAATGCCCCCATGATTGAGTAGCGACGCAGATTCTCTTTGTCATTGACGTTGATGGTCTCGCCAATCGATTTCAGTTTCTGGGTGTCATAAGCGGTCAGACCGACAAACACCACTACGCCGATATAGGTGATCGCCCACATCAGCGCCGGGCTTTTCAGCCAGAAGTTCACCAGTGACGCCAGCACAATACCAATCAGCGCCATAAACAGCAGGCTGCCAAAGCGGCTGAGATCGCGCTTGGTGGTGTAACCGTAGAAGCTCATGGCACCGAACATGCCCGCCGTCACGAAGAAGGTGCTGGCGATAGAGGAATAAGTGTAGACGAGGAAAATACTCGCCAGCGTCAGGCCCGTTAGCGCTGAATATAGCATAAACAGCCCGGTGGCTAAGGTACTGCTCAGACGATGCACCATGCCCGACAGCACAAAGACTACCGCCAGCTGCACAATGATCAGCCCGAAGAAGGTGATGCGATTTGCAAACACCAGCTCCATCACCGCCGGCGTGCGCGCTGCAAACCAGGAGACAAACGCGGTCAGCAGCAAGCCGCAGGTCATCCAGCCATAGACCTGCGCCATATATGTCTGCAGCCCGGTTGACGCCTGCTGCACGATTGAATCATTACGTGGATATCGGTCCATGATGCACCTCTTTAAGTTAGACAAACGCTCTAAGTGTGGAGTCTACACCGCATTGCGTCAACGGCGCGTCAAGCACTGCTGATATCGGCCATTTACGCGCTGGGCAAACCAGGCGGTGGTCAGATTGCGGGTGATTTTCGGGCTCTCCAGTTTAATGCCCGGCAGCATCTCGCGCGGCAGGCGTTTACCGGCCATTTTATCAGCCAGAATAAACGTCTGCTTCCAGAGCGTGCTGCTGCTGAAGCTTTCCGTATCGCCCTTCTCCAGGTCGCGACGGATTTCCCGATTGCTCATATCCAGTTGCTTGCTCAGCGTGCGCACCGCTAATTCGGTGGAACCCGCTTGCTCGCTGCCGTACATAATTAAGTCACCATCCAGCGCCAGTTTAATGCCGCTGGCGCGCGCTACGGCTGCCTGAAAAGCGGCGTTGCGGCTGGCGTACCAACCGGCATTGAAATCGGCAAAACGGTACAGCATCTGGCTGTAATCCGCCGGATAGCCGAGCAGATGCATTGTGCCAAAGTAGATGCCGCCGCGACGCGTGAAGACTTCACGGCGAATCGAGCCATCAATCGAATACGGATAACCTTTGGCATGCGCTTCGGCAAATTCAATGCTGACCTGCATCGGGCCGCCGGTGTGAATCGGATTGAGATTGCCAAACAGCTTCTGCCCCATCGGCACCATATCGATGAAATCATCGAAAATTGCGCTCAGCTCTTTCTCACTGCGCACTTTATCCAGTCGCGCGGCGTAGCTTTGGCCGGTGGGCGATTTAATCAGTAAGGCGGTGCGCACCAGGAACGCCGGAACGTGGACTTTGGCGGCGCGGCGGTCAATTTCACCCCAGGCGATTTTGGGTAAACCGGGCACAGGCGCATCGGCACTGAAATTGGACTCCTGATCGGTGACCGCGATCACCGCACAGACGTTACTGGCGCTGGGATCGATCTGCTGGACGCGAAACGCGGTGTAGATGTCGTCCGCCCAGGCGCTTTTTTGGCTGACATCGCTCGGCAGTAACTTTTGAATCTGAGATTTGACGTCGGCAGGTTGCCGCGCGGGGGCCTGCGGTTCTTTTTTGGTACTACATCCGGCCAGTACCAGCGCGGTGAGCAGCGCCGCGCCTTTGAGCATTTTAGTGGTATTCATCTTGTTCCCTGACAGGCCAGCAAAACCCGTACCTTAACGTTTTCAACTCGCTACGGCTATCAGAGCAGGTCGGTTTTACGCGCTACTTCCAGCGTTCGGCGGCTTGATGGTCGCTGTCGCGCGCATCGACCCAACGATCGCCCTGTTCGGTGGCTTCACGCTTCCAGAACGGCGCACGGGTTTTCAGGTAATCCATGATGAACTCGGTAGCAGCAAATGCGCTACTGCGATGGGCGCTGCTGACGCCAACAAACACAATTTCATCACCAGGGAACAGTTCGCCCACGCGATGGATCACCGTCACCTGCTGCAACGCCCAGCGCTGACGCGCCTCTTCGACTATTTCCGCCAGCGCTTTTTCCGTCATACCCGGATAGTGTTCCAGGGTTAAAGCGGCCACGCTGTCACCGAGATTGTGATTGCGCACTTTGCCGGTAAAGGTGGCCACCGCGCCATCACTGTCATGCGCGGCGAGTTGGCGATACTCCTCGCCGACATCAAAAGGCTCAACGCCAACGCGAATACGAGTGGCCATGCTCATCCTCCGGTGACCGGCGGGAAGAACGCCACTTCATCACCCGCACGCAGCGGATGGCTCATCGGCACCAGCGTCTGATTGACCGCTGCCAGCAATTTGCCGGACTCCAGCGCCAGCGCCCAGCGATCGTTCCTCTCCGCCAGCGCTGCACGCAAGGTTGCTACATCCTGATATTCCGGTTTCAGCTCTAACGCGCTGATGCCGGTCAATTCACGCACCTGGGCAAAAAACAGCACCTTAATCATGTGCCACCGCCTGAAAATCGCCGGATTTGCCGCCGCTTTTGCTGAGCAAACGCAACTGATCGATCACGATATCTTTCTGCACCGCTTTGCACATGTCGTAAATGGTCAGCGCGGCCACCGATGCGGCGGTCAGCGCTTCCATTTCCACGCCGGTTTTTCCGGTCAGACGGCAACGAGAGGTGACGCGCACGCGGTTGTGCTCAGGCTCGGCCACCAGCGTCACTTCCACCTTGCTCAACATCAGCGGATGGCACAGCGGGATCAACTCCCAGGTGCGTTTCGCGGCCTGGATACCGGCGATGCGTGCCGTGGCGAACACATCGCCTTTATGATGGCTGCCGTCGATGATCATCTGCAGCGTTTCCGCGCTCATCAGCACCAGTGCTTCAGCCTGGGCTTCACGCACCGTTTCAGTTTTGCCGGAGACATCCACCATATGGGCTTCACCAGCGGCATTGATATGAGTTAATGATGACATGCTTACAACTTCTTCAAATGAGAGACAAAATTACAGGGACGCGTGCGCGCATCCAACTGTTCTTCAATAATGCGTTCCCAACCGCTACGGCAGGCATTGGTTGATCCCGGCACGGCGAAAATCAGCGTCTGGTTCGCCAGCCCGGCCACCGCGCGTGATTGCAGCGTGGAACTGCCAATCTCTTCGTATGAGATCATCCGGAACAGTTCGCCAAAGCCGTCAATTTCACGGTCGAACAGCGGCAGCAGCGCTTCCGGCGTACTGTTTTTGCTGTTAAATCCGGTGCCGCCATTGACGATCACCACCTGCACATCATCACTGGCAATCCAGCGCGACACGGTGGCGCGAATACGGTAACGGTTGTCAGGCACAATCGCGCGATCCACCACCTGATGCCCGGCTTCTGTCAGTGCCTCACGCAAGTAGTCGCCCGAGCTATCATTGCTGGCATCACGGCTGTCCGAGACGGTCATCACCGCCACATTCAAGGCGACAAACTCGCCGGTAGGTTTACCCATGGCTGTAACTCCTGTGTTTAGCCGCCAATGAATGAGAGGTTTTGTGTGATGCCGGTGTTGCCCTGATGCAGGAAATGCGTCTGCTTTTTCTGCCCGAGACTGTGGGCGATGCGGGCCTGTAGCTCGCCCTGCTGATCGTCGGATGCCAGTAAATCGCGCAGCGAGACGCCGCCGTCGCCGAACAGGCACAGATGAAGATTGCCCATGGCTGACACGCGCAGACGGTTGCAACTGGCGCAGAAATCTTTTTCGTAGGGCATGATCAAACCGACTTCGCCCTGATAGTCAGGATGGCGGAACACCTGCGCCGGACCGTCACTGCGTCCACGCGGCTGAAGCTGCCAACCCTGCATGATCAGCTGATCGCGAATCACCTCACCCGAGATGTGATGACGACGGAACAGATCACCGCCCTCGCCGGTTTCCATCAGTTCGATAAAGCGCAGCTGAATTGGACGGATGCGGATCCAGTCGAGGAAGGTCGCCAGGCTGTAGCTGTTGAGATCGCGCATCAGCACGCTGTTGACTTTGACCTTCTCGAACCCGGCGTCAAACGCGGCATCAATTCCGGCCATCACTTCCGCGAATTTGTCCTGGCCGGTGATGGCGTGAAACTGGCGCGCATCAAGGCTATCGACACTAACGTTAATGTGAGTGAGCCCGGCATCACGCCACGCGCGCACGTCTCGCGCCATTCGGTAACCGTTGGTGGTCATGGCGATCTGGCGAATGGCGGCGTTTTCACGCACTGCTGCGATGATATCGGTGAAGTCGCGGCGCATAGAGGGTTCGCCGCCGGTGAGACGCACTTTTTCCGTGCCCGCGGCCGCAAAGGCACGCGTCACGCGGCGAATCTCGTCCAGCGAGAGGAAACTTTTGTTGTGATTACCGTTCGGTTTATAACCATCGGGTAAACAGTAGGTACAACGGAAGTTGCAGACATCCGTGACCGACAGGCGCAGATAGTAGAAGCTGCGCGCATAGGCATCTGTAAATTGTGGCACCTGAACACCTTTCCAAATACGGGAGATGCAGTCATTTCTTTCTGCACCCTGGCAGCGATGCTGCGGCCAGGCATCCATATCGTTATGACTTAGGCATGCAAGGCTTGGGAGTCTGTTGTCATTATGTACAACACGGTTAATTCGAATGGTAGCGCGATTTCTCTCTCGCATCCATCAGTGAATTTCGCTATATATATTGATACATAACGTTTTTTTCACCGCATTTTCTCCGCAGGATACGGTAAAATGCGCGACAGATATTGATACACATCACTTCAACTGCATGACAACCTGCAGTTGTCCGTTAAAAGGAACAGCATGAATCGTACCCTGGCAGATTTGGATCGCGTGGTAGCACTGGGCGGCGGGCACGGCCTGGGTCGTGTGATGTCGGCGCTGGCACCGCTGGGCTCACGCCTGACCGGCATCGTGACCACCACCGATAACGGCGGATCCACCGGACGCATTCGTCGTTCGGAAGGCGGTATTGCCTGGGGAGATATGCGTAATTGCCTGAACCAGTTGATCATGGAACCGAGCGTAGCCTCGGCAATGTTTGAATACCGTTTTGCCGGTAACGGCGAACTGGCCGGTCACAACCTCGGTAATCTGATGCTCAAAGCGCTCGATCACCTTAGCGTGCGGCCGCTGGAAGCCATCAACATCATTCGCAATCTGCTCAAAGTCGATGCCTTCTTGATTCCGATGTCGGAGCAACCGGTAGACCTGGTGGCGCAGGATTGCGAAGGCAATATGGTGTATGGCGAAACGGCAATTGATGAAATGAAGCTACCGCCGCAAGAGTTGATGCTGCATCCCAATGTCACTCCCACTAAAGAAGCACTGGATGCGATTGCGGAAGCGGATTTGATCCTGATTGGCCCAGGCAGTTTTTACACCAGCCTGATGCCAATTCTGCTGATGGAGGAGATGGCACGCGCGCTGCGCCGTACGCCCGCCACCATGGTGTTTATTGGCAATCTTGGACGTGAGTTAAGCCCGGCCGCCAGCCTGACGGTGGCGGATAAACTGGCGATGATGGAAAAAGCCATCGGCAGGCGAGTGATAGATGCCGTGGTGGTCAGCCCGTCAGCGGACGTCAGCGGCGTGGAAGATCGCCTGATTGTACGCGAACCGCTGGAGGCCGCCGATATCAAGTATCGTCACGATCGCCAGCTGCTGCGAATTGCGCTAGAACACGCGATTCAGGCAGTTTAACCTCGCGCAGGCAGTACGCATAAATGCGCACCCTACGAGGGCGAATTTTAAGGATCTTACCTAGGGTCGCAATTCAGGTACGACCTGGCACATGGGTAGCAGATCAGACCGGGCACATAGTTAACACGTATGTGCTCAGTCGATCCGAATGATACGTCTTTCTGCACCGTCAGGAGGCGGCGATAAACAACTCGCGCAGCTGGTGCAACTGGTCGCGCACACTGGCGGCCTCTTCGAACTCCAGATTCTGCGCGTGCTGCTGCATCTGCACTTCCAGCTCGTGAATTTTCTTCTGCATGGCTTGTGGCGTCAGCGCCAGATAATTGGCCTCTTCTTCTGCCGCCACACGTGAGGCGGTTTTGCCCTTACCGCGCGTTTTCACCACGTTTTTGCCCAGCTCAAGAATATCGGTGATTTTCTTGTTGAGGCCCTGCGGCACAATGCCATTCTCTTCGTTGTAACGCTGCTGCTTCTCTCGACGACGTTCGGTTTCGCCCATCGCGCGTTCCATCGAAGGGGTGATCTTATCAGCGTACAGAATCGCCTTACCGTTGATGTTACGCGCCGCACGGCCAATAGTCTGAATCAGTGAGCGTTCGGAACGCAGGAAGCCCTCTTTATCCGCATCGAGGATCGCCACCAGCGACACTTCCGGCATGTCGAGACCTTCGCGCAGTAAGTTGATGCCCACCAGCACATCGAACTCACCGAGACGCAAATCACGAATGATCTCCATACGTTCAACCGTATCGATATCGGAGTGCAGATAGCGCACCTTCTCGCCGTGCTCCACCAGATATTCGGTAAGATCTTCCGCCATGCGTTTGGTCAGCGTAGTGACCAGCACACGTTCATTGATCGCCACGCGTTTGCGAATTTCTGATAGTAAGTCATCCACCTGAGTGGCGACCGGACGCACTTCCAGAATCGGATCCAGTAGCCCGGTGGGACGTACCACCTGATCAATCACTTCGTCACCGGATTTTTCCAGCTCATAGTTACCTGGCGTGGCCGAAACATAGATGGTTTGCGGTGCCAGCGCTTCAAACTCTTCAAAACGCATCGGACGGTTATCCAGCGCCGAAGGCAAGCGGAAGCCATATTCTACCAGCGTCTCTTTACGTGCGCGGTCGCCGCGATACATGCCGCCAATCTGGGGGATGGTAACGTGCGATTCGTCCACCACCAGCAATCCATCGGCGGGCAGGTAGTCAAATAAGGTCGGCGGTGGCTCGCCCGGACCGCGACCCGAGAGATAGCGCGAGTAGTTTTCAATGCCAGAGCAGTAGCCGAGTTCGTTCATCATTTCGAGATCGAACTGGGTACGCTGGCTGATGCGCTGCTCTTCCAGCAGTTTATTGTTCTCCAGCAGCACCTTGCGACGATCCACCAGCTCGACTTTGATCTCTTCCATCGCCTGCAGAATACGTTCGCGTGGCGTCACGTAGTGCGTTTTCGGATAGATAGTGAAACGCGGGATCACGGACTCAATCTGCCCGGTCAACGGATCGAACAGCGACAGACGCTCAACTTCTTCGTCAAACAGTTCGACACGCAAGCCGATGTCGTCGGATTCAGCCGGAAAGATGTCGATCACTTCGCCACGCACGCGGAAGGTGCCACGCTGGAACACCTGATCGTTGCGGGTATACTGCAGTTCCGCCAGACGGCGCAGAATGCTGCGCTGGTCGATAATCATGCCGCGCGTAAGGTGCAGCATCATTTTCAGATAGAGATCGGGATCGCCCAGGCCGTAAATCGCCGAGACCGAGGCCACCACAATCACATCACGGCGCTCCAGCATCGCTTTGGTGGCTGAGAGACGCATCTGTTCAATGTGCTCGTTCACCGCCGCATCCTTCTCAATGAAGGTGTCAGAACTCGGCACATAGGCTTCAGGCTGGTAGTAATCGTAATAAGAGACAAAAAACTCCACGGCGTTATCCGGGAAGAACTCTTTCATTTCACCGTATAACTGCGCCGCCAGCGTTTTGTTTGGTGCCATCACCATCGTCGGGCGATTGAGATCGGCAATCACGTTGGCGATGGTAAAGGTTTTACCCGATCCGGTTACCCCCAGTAGGGTTTGATGTGCGAGACCATCCTCCAGCCCCTCTTCAAGACGACGAATGGCCTCGGGCTGGTCGCCTGAAGGTTTGAAATCAGAGTTGAGTTTGAAGGCTTTACTCATGGTTTTGCGGTTCCTGCAGAAGATGTCAGCGAGCAGGCTGATAATTCTACTCTGCTATGACGAATTTGCCAGAAAAAAATACTGGATATATTTACAGATATCTTGCACGATAACGGGGAAAGCAGCTGTCTCGCTTCAGTGCAATTTAAGCGGCAAAAGGCAAAAGCTTGTTGCGCAAGGTTATCCCCAGAGCCGTGACGCTTTTAACATTTGTCAAGAGAGCGTCATTAAATTGCAGTCCGATGACAAGGCAGAAAAATCTCAGGCTTGCTTTTAATTAACCTGCTGATTTTATTGGTAATGAGTTCAAAGCCCAGTTTCGCAGCATAATGTATGCAGGCCGCGTATTTCCTCGCTTCCACGCGGTTTTCAGTCGCTAATGCACAAGGTTATCCACAGGAATAGTGGATAACTGAATCCAGCCCCGAGCCCATCAGCTGTGTATAATTTTCCCCGCTCTTATCCTGGCGTGCGAAATATTTTTTTTTTCGTTTTTTTTCCGCCTGCCTTAAACCGCTTTAACTATCCTTTTGGCAAGTCAAGCACCATTGTTCTCGTAAATACCGTGCCTTAAGACCACTTATATCTTCAGTGATTGCCTTATCAATGAACAGATGCACCAGAAACGTTAAGCATTCAGCACCGTCAAAGTGCAGTCAGGTTATTACTCAGCGGGATTATTAAGTATTTCTCACCTTTTAAGCCCGCTTTCGCTGGATTCTGACTCAGAATATCCCGTTCCATTAACCTGGCCTGGTAATTGCAGTAGTTTAACGATGGAGTAACGAGTCCATACGGCTTGCCTTGCAGGCCATCAACAGCAGTGTCCACCTTAATCGTGCACGACTGTATGCCAGACGACACAGAGCGGAAGCATTCAGGCAAATAATCTGGAAGGAGTATGTCAGATGCTGAGTTTACGTTCGGTGAATCAGTTTTACGGTCACAACCATATCCTGTGGGATGTGGATCTCGATCTGCCGCCCGGCACCTGTACGGGTGTGCTGGGCAGTCCAGGCATGGGCAAAACCACGCTGGTGAACTGCATTATGGGTCGCTTGCCCATTAACAGTGGCTCAATGATCTGGCAGGAAGATGGCTCGCCACCCGAGAATTTGTTGCTGCAGCCCGCCGAACAGCGTGCGCGCATGGGAATTGGCTATGTGCCGCAAGGTCGCCATATCTTTTCGCAGATGAGCGTGGAAGATAATTTAATGATCGCGCTGATGGCCGCTCAGGACGATCGCAGCCGTGCCATTCCTGAAATGGTGTTTGACCTGTTCCCGGCACTCTATTCCTTGCGTCATCAGCGCAGTGGCGAATTGCCGATGGATCAACAGCAGCAGCTGGCACTGGCGCGAGCATTGGTGCTGCAACCTAAACTGCTGATTCTGGATGAGCCGACCGAAGGAATGTCGCCGTGGCTGGAAGAGGAGATGGGCAACCTGATACGCCGTCTTAATCGCGATTACGGCCTGACCATTTTACTGCTGGAGCAGCATGTCTCCTTCATCCGCCGCGTGGCAGACTATTTCCTGCTGCTTCACCGTGGTCGCAATGTGGCGCAGGGTAAAGTCGCTTTGCTGGATGATGTGACGGTGAATAAGTGGCTGACAGCGACATGATGATGTGGTCGCCATCGATGAACTGCAGCCAAAATGTTGCATCACATTCTGACATTGAAGGTGCTGGTCTATGGCGGCCCTACGGACGAAATGATGTCAGGTGCGCACTGTTGCGTACCTGACATCGAATCGCCATCCATAACTATCCTACGGGCGATATGAAGTAGAGTGCGCATGAATGCGCATCTGAAACAGGCTCATGACTGCGGCAACGTTAAATACTGACCGCACTCGGCCTGTTGTGCTTCGCTGTCCAGATAGGGAATTTCACCGAGGAACGGTGCATCAATACGTTGACGCAGCGTGGCCATGTACTCGGCATGTCGTTTACCTGGCGGCTGAATATCATTGGCAATCCAACCGGCTAACCGCAACCCTCGCGCCTTCACCGCTTCCGCTGTCAGCATCGCGTGGTTAATACAACCTAGCTTCACCCCCACCACCAGAATCACCGGCAGTTGTTCCGCTTCGACCCAGTCAGCATAGGTCTGCGTCTCGGATAATGGCGTAAACCAGCCGCCCGCACCTTCAACCAATACCCATTCGGCCTGCTGCTCCAGCGCACGCAATCCGGCTGACAGCGCAGAAAACTCAATCGGCCTGCCCTCTTCCGCGCTGACAATATGCGGTGACGTCGGCTCGACAAATGCCAGTGGATTCACCTGCTCATAGCTGAGCGCCAGGCTGCTGTAGCGTTGCAACGCCAGCGCATCACTGTTACGCACGCCCTCTGGGGTGATCTCGCAGCCCGAGGCTACGGGCTTGTATCCTGCGGTGCGTAAACCTGCTGCGCTTGCCGCCTGCAACAGTGCGCCACTGGCGACCGTTTTGCCCACTTCGGTATCCGTTCCGGTAATAAACCAGCGTGTCATTTGCTCAAAACTCCGTACATCAAGTGATAACTAAGACGATAACCTTGCGTATCCTGCGGCCAGTGCTGCTCCAGTTGCGTGAGCTGCGAGCGTGTGAGCGGCTGTGCGCCACGGCCGTCGTGCAGATGCGTAGCACCAATGCCTTTCAAAGAACGCATGGCACTCAGCGCGCTGGGGAAATGCAACGTGATAGTCTGCGGCTGGCACTGCGCCGGTAAGCCTGTGAGAGCGGCAGAGAACTGCGCTGCGCTGAGAAAACGATTGGCGTGCTGACGGCTATCTAACCGAGCCCAAGCTTCATGCACTTCATGCAGGGAGCCATCGAGCAAGGTTGAGAACAGCACGCTGCCACCCGGCCGTGTGACGCGCAAAAACTGCTGCAACGCCAGGCGCAGATCGCTGCTCCACTGCACCGCCAGATTGCTCCACACGCCATCGACGCACGCATCCGGCAGCGGCAGGTTATCGATATCGCCTTGCAGATAGTGCTGCGCCGAGCGCAGCTCACGCGCGGCGTCCAGCATCGCACTGGAGAGATCCAGCGCCGTCAGTTCGCGCCCACGATCGCGCCAGTAGCGGCTGTACCAACCGGTGCCACAGCCCGCATCCAGCAGATGCGGCCCGAAGCCCGCGGGTGCCAGCGCCAGTAGCGCATCGCCGCTCTGCCGTTGCAGCTCGGCATGCTGCTCGTAATGCTGTGCGGCACGGCCAAACGCTTTGGCGACCGCCTGCTTGTTAACCTGCAGCGTCATACAGCGCCTCCAGCAGACGATCAATATCGTCGTTATGATGGGCAGCAGTGAGCGTAATGCGCAGCCGCGCCGTGCCCGGCGGCACCGTTGGCGGCCGAATGGCGCTAACCCAGCATCCCGCTTGTGCCAGTCGTTGTGACAACGCCAGCGCCGCGCTGTTTTCCCCGACGATCAACGGCTGAATAGCACTGGCTGATGGCATCAGTTGCCAGGGCAAATCAGCGGCACCCGCCCGGAATCGCGCAATATGACTATTCAGCCGCTCACGCAGTTCATCGCCCTGCTGGATCTGGTGCAGCGCCGCCAGCAGCGCACAACACTGTGCCGGTGGCATCGCGGTGGAGTAGATCAGATGGCGTGAAAACTGCTCGACGTAATCCGCTGTGGCATCGTCACTCAGCAGCGCTGCACCGCTGACGCCAAAGCCCTTGCCAAACGTGACAATCAGCAATTCCGGCTTCACACCCTGCTGCCAGCAACTGCCGCGCCCCTGCTCACCGTGCACGCCAATGCCGTGCGCATCATCCACCAGCAGCCAGCCGTTGGCGCGGCGCGTCTCTTCAGCAAGGGCAGCGAGCGGTGCGCTGTCGCCATCCATGCTGAATACGCCTTCGGTCACCACCAGCGTACCGCCTTCCGACGGGCTAGCCAGCAGTTTTGCCAGACTCTCCGGCTGGTTGTGCGCAAAGCGGCGTAGTGTGGCCGGGCTGTGGCTGGCAGCATCCAGTAATGAAGCATGCGCCAGCTTATCAGCAAGAATGCGATCCTGCTTTTCAGCCAGCAGGTGGATCACCGCCTGGTTGGCGGCAAAGCCAGAGATAAACAGCAGCGCACGCTTGTAACCCAGCCAGTCAGCCAGTTGCTCTTCTAACTGCGCATGATGACGGCTATAGCCCGTCACATGACCCGACGCGCCCGCTCCCGCACCCGCTTCTGCTGCGCCCTGTTGCCAGGCCGCAATCACCGCTGGATGCTGGCTCAGCCCGAGATAATCATTGCTGGAGAAGTGACGGTATGAACGCCCCTCCAGGGTTATCTCGCGGACGCTGTTGTGTTCAACCCGGCGTCGCAGACGCCAGCCATCGGCATCACGTCGCGCCGCCAGCGCCTGTTCGATGCGAGATGACCAGCTCATCACACCGCCGCGTTGTAGAACTGCTCGGTATCAGCGTGCACCAGCTGCTCACTGAGCTGATACTGCTGTTCGTTATCACCGGCAGTAGTGGCGGTGTGTTCTGGATTCAGGCCCAGCTTGCGGAACAGGATCAGATCTTTGTCCTCTTCCGGGTTTGGCGTGGTCAGCAGCTTGCAGCCGTAGAAAATCGAGTTAGCACCGGCCATAAAGCACATCGCCTGCGTCTGTTCGCTCATCTGTTCACGACCTGCGGACAGGCGGACGTGTGACGATGGCATCATGATACGCGCCACGGCGATAGTGCGGATAAAGTCGAACGGCTCAACGTCATCGTTATCGGCCAGTGGCGTGCCTTTCACCTTCACCAGCATGTTGATCGGCACGCTTTCTGGCGGGGTCGGCAGGTTCGCTAGCTGCACCAGCAAGCCGGCACGATCTTTCACGGTTTCACCCAGGCCGACGATGCCGCCAGAACAGACTTTGATGCCTGCGCCGCGCACTTTATCCAGCGTATCCAGGCGTTCCTGATAGCTGCGGGTGGTGATGATGCTGCCGTAGAATTCCGGCGAGGTATCGAGGTTGTGGTTGTAGAAATCCAGCCCGGCGCTGGCCAAACGCTCCGCCTGGGTGTTATCCAGCGTGCCCAGCGTCATGCAGGTTTCCATGCCCATGGCTTTAACGCCCTGCACCATCTGCTCCAGATACGGCATGTCGCGTTCGTGCGGGTTTTTCCACGCAGCGCCCATGCAGAAGCGGCTCGATCCTGCCGCTTTGGCTTTACGCGCCGACTCCAGCACCGCTTCCACTTCCATCAGCCGCTCGGACTCCAGCCCGGTTTTGTAGCGCGCACTCTGCGGGCAGTATTTACAATCTTCCGGGCAGGCACCGGTTTTGATCGACAGCAGCGTACTGACCTGCACCTGACGCGGGTCAAAATGCTGACGGTGAACTTGCTGCGCTTCGAACATCAGCTCAAGGAAAGGTTTATCGAACAGAGCCTGGGCTTGTGTCAGTGTCCAGCGGTTTTCCATTGCTTACTCCAAAAAAAAGGGGTTCATCCCGACGATTAACGTGGTTATACTTGTAAACTAAATCTTTTCAAAATGGTTTACAAGATTGATGTTCACCCAAGACGACCTCAACTTTGACCGCCAGCATATCTGGCATCCTTATACGTCAATGCGCGATCCCCTGCCCTGTTATCCGGTGGTGGCAGCGCACGGTTGCCAGCTTCAATTGGCCGATGGACGTGAACTGGTCGACGGTATGTCGTCATGGTGGGCAGCGATTCATGGCTATAACCATCCGCGCCTCAATCAGGCGATGCAGCAACAAATGGCACAGATGTCGCACGTGATGTTTGGCGGCATTACCCATCCGTCGGCAGTGGCATTGAGCCGTCAACTGGTCGAGATGACCCCTGAAGCGCTGGAGTGCGTGTTCCTCGCCGATTCGGGGTCGATTGCCGTTGAAGTATCGATGAAAATGGCGTTGCAGTACTGGCTGGGGCGCGGTAGAACGCGACAGAAATTCCTGACGTTAAAACGTGGCTATCACGGCGATACTTTTGCCGCGATGTCGGTGTGCGATCCGGAAAATTCGATGCACAGTCTGTGGCGCGGCTATCTGCCCGAGCATCTGTTTGCCGCTGCGCCGCAGTGCGGTTTTGATGACGAGTGGAACGATGCGGACTTCGCTGATTTCGCCCGGTTAGCCGAGACGCACCATCGCGACATTGCCGCGGTGATCCTTGAACCGATTGTGCAAGGCGCAGGCGGTATGCGTTTCTATCACCCGCGCTACCTGCAACAGGTGCGTGAGCTGTGCGACCGCTACGGTATCCTGCTGATTGCCGATGAAATCGCCACCGGCTTTGGCCGCAGCGGCAAGCTGTTTGCCTGTGAACACGCCGGGATTACGCCAGATATTCTCTGCCTCGGTAAAGCGCTGACCGGCGGCACCATGACGCTCTCCGCCACGTTGACCACGCGCGAAGTGGCCGACACCATTAGCCGCAGTGCGGCAGGTTGCTTTATGCATGGCCCGACCTTTATGGGCAATCCGCTGGCTTCTGCGGTGGCCGTTGAAAGCCTGACGATGATCAACGAGGGACTTTGGCCTGCGCAGGTGGCGGCGATTGAACAGCAACTGCGTCGTGAGCTGCTGCCGTTGCGTGAACATCATGCGGTGGCCGATGCGCGTGTGCTGGGCGCGATTGGTGTGATTGAAACGCGTTCACCGGTCAATATGGCGGCGCTGCAGCAGTTCTTTGTCGAACGTGGCGTGTGGATCCGTCCGTTCGGCAAGCTGATCTATCTGATGCCACCTTATCTGATTTCTGCCGCAGAGTTGGCGCAGTTAACCCAGGCGGTGCGCGCGGCATTGGACGTTGAGGCACATTTCCTGGCCTAAGCGAACTGGAAGTGGAGCGCGTTTTCCACCATGATGGAGAGCACACTGCACAACGGAAAAAGGAGAAGTCATGCGCGTAGTTAGCCAGGATTTTAAAGACGGCGATAAAATGCCCGAACGTCACGTTTTCAATGGGATGGGACGTCAGGGTGACAATCTGTCTCCCCATTTGGCGTGGGATGAGGTGCCTGCAGGGACAAAGAGCTTTGTCGTGACCTGCTTCGATCCGGATGCCCCCACCGGTTCTGGCTGGTGGCACTGGGTAGTGGCAAATATTCCGGCTGACGTCACCGAGCTGCCACAAGGTTCCGGTTCAGGCGTGGTCGAGGTGCCGCAGGGTGCGATTCAAACCCGTACCGACTTCGGTCAAACCGGTTACGGTGGCGCAGCACCACCACAGGGTGATCCGCATCGCTATATCTTTACTGTGCACGCGATGGACACCGATAAGATTGATGTCGACGCCGGCGCGAGCGGCGCCATGGTCGGCTTTAATGTGCACTTCCATGCACTGGCAAGCGCGTCGATCACAGTTCTGTATTCTTAAAATGAGAACGGCGCCGAATGGCGCCGTTTTATCATCAATCCAGGGTGTGAATCACCACCCACATCGGGCCTTGTCCCACCGCGTAACGCGCCAGCGGTTGCAACAGACCGCGATCGGCAATCTTGTAGACTTCGATATGGTGCGACTTCTGTCCTGCCGCCACCAGATACTGACCGCTGTTATCAATATTGAAGCCGCGCGGCTGGGTTTCGGTTGGCTGATAACCTTCAATCGCCAGCACTGAACCATCTTCGCTGATGCTAAATGCAGTAAGGGTGCTGCTGGTGCGGTCACAGGCATAGAGGAAACGGCCGTCTGGCGTGATATGGATATCAGCCGCCCAGCGCGTGTCGCTGAAATCTTTTGGCATCATATCCAGACTCTGCACACGCTCAACCTGACCATGCACGTTGTTCAGTGCCCACACATCCACGGTGCTATCAAGTTCATTCACCACATAGCCGTACGCGCCATTTGGATGGAATGCCATATGGCGCGGACCCGCACCTTCAACTGTGGTGACCTGTGCTTGCTCGCGCGGTGCCAGAGTGCCATCGGCGTTAAGCTGGAACAGGCAAATACGATCCTGCTTCAGTGCTGGCACAAACAGCGTTTGGTTGCTGAGATCGATATTGGCTGAATGGCAGCCATCCATGCCGCCAATCACCTGGCTTGGGGCTTGCGGCAAACCATCGCTGTCGATCGGGCTGATGCTGACGCATGCATCATTGTAAGAACCGCAGAACAGGAATTTACCCTGGCGATCGGTCGAAATATGCGTTGGGCTGCCCGGCAGTGGCGCTTCACCCGCCAGACTCAGAGAACCGTCGGCCGCAATGCGATACGCTAATACGCGAAAATTCGGACGAACACCGACATAGAGGAAATCTTTCTTCGGGCTCACCACCATCGGCTGCACCTGACCGGCCACATCCGTGACCTGCAATAACGTCAGTGCGCCATCTTCCTGCAACTGCCACGCATGGATCTGCTGGCTCTCGGGACTGGCGGTATACACGACTTGTTTCATGCGTTTTTCCTTATTCGCTGCCTGATGAAAGGGATAACTGTAGCGCGTTTCATTTTGCCGCGCTGGATTCATTTGTGCCCTGTTTTTTGTCTCAGGGCCGCTGCCGGGTGTAGACTCAATGCTTTGCTAACTCCCGGACGGAAAGTGTAATGAGCTACCGCGTAATCGCCCTTGACCTCGACGGCACCCTGCTGACCCCTACTAAAACCATTTTGCCTGAATCGATCGAAGCTTTAGCCCGCGCACAACAGGCGGGGGTCAAAGTGCTGATTGTGACCGGTCGCCACCACTGCGCCATTCATCCTTTTTATCAGGCGCTGCAGCTGGATACACCCGCAATCTGCTGTAACGGCACCTACTTGTACGATTATCAGGCGAAAAAAGTATTGGCTTCCGATCCGCTGGAAAAAAGCCAGGCGACCCGCGTGATTGAGATGCTCGATCAGGAGAACATTCACGGCCTGCTGTATGTCGATGATGCGATGCTGTATCAGGAGCCGACAGGCCATGTGACCCGCACCCTGAACTGGGCACAATCCCTACCGGAAGCGCAGCGTCCTCTGTTCCTGCAGGTGCCAAGCCTGGCGCAGGCGGCGCTGGATGCGCAATCCATCTGGAAGTTCGCTCTTTCCCACCCTGACACCCGTGCATTGCAGCAGTTTGCTGAACGCACTGAAGCCGAACTCGGCCTGGCGTGTGAGTGGTCATGGCACGATCAGGTGGATATCGCTCAGGCGGGCAACAGCAAAGGCAAGCGTCTGGCACAGTGGGTAGAGAGCCAGGGCTTCAGCATGCAGGATGTGCTGGCGTTCGGCGATAACTACAACGATCTCAGTATGCTGGAGCAGGTCGGTTTAGGCGTGGCGATGGGCAATGCTGATGAGGCGATTAAAGCGCGCAGCAAAAAGGTGATTGGCACCAATCTGGAGCCAGGTATTGCCGAAGTGATTTATCAGGAAGTCCTGTAAGCACAGGATGTTCGCGGTGCGCACCACGGCGCACCTTGCGAATGCTTAAGGTGCGGCCGCTGCTGCACCTTATCGTTAATAATGAGGGTCACACCGGGTGCTTTCATCCGCACATCGCACACATTTTGTCTGATCGCCCTTGATGACCCTAAGGTCAAGCCGTGATCGCCACACTCTTAATTTGCGCATACAGCCATTGATCGGGCCGGATCCCCAGCTCATCTCGCGCCCACGGCGAAATTCGCGCCCACAGTTCGCTAATGCCAATGCGCAACTTCACTTCCACCTGATCGTCAATCTCCAATAACTCGACCACCTGAGCTGGCAGGATATTGCGCACCGAGGTGTTTTGCGGCGGCTGCAAGGCCAGCGACACATCACCAGAAGCGATACGAATGCGCAGTGCGGTTTTCAGCGGCTGGTTGACGCGGCTTACCCAGATATGCTGATCCCCTAAAGAGAGTGCCGTCATCGGGTAATCGGGATGCTGTTCCAGAACCTGCACTCTGAGCACGCTGCTGCGATCGGCTATCGGCAGCCACGGGCGCATGGCTGCACTGCTCCACACCTTCTCCAGCGAACCAAAGGCTTTGACTTTGCCGTTGTCGAGCACCAGCACGTTGTCCGCCAGTTGCAGAATTTCATCCAGGCTGTGCGAGACGTAGAGAATCGGAATATCGACCTGTTTCGCCAGCTTTTGCAAATACGGCATCAATTCGCGCTTGCGTGGTAAATCCAGCGACGCCAGCGGCTCATCCATCAACAAAATATCTGGCGCGGTGAGCAGCGCGCGGCCAATCGCCACGCGCTGTTTCTCGCCGCCTGACAACGAGGCCGGAAAACGGCTCAGCAGAGGCTCAAGGCCCAGTAATGCCACCAGCGCGTTAAACTGCGGCTTCATGGCAGCAGCCATGCCATATTGCAAATTGCCGCGCACCCGATAGTGCGGAAACAGCCGAGCGTCCTGGAACACATAGCCAACGCGGCGTTTTTCCGGCGGCAGATTGACCTGCGTCGCCGAATCAAACAGCAGACGATCGTTGAGCTGAATCTGGCCGCTTTGCGGCTGTGTCAAACCGCCAATCGCGTTGATCAGCGACGTTTTGCCCGCACCGGATACACCAAAAACAGCCGTAATGCCGCTGCCGGGAACCTGCACGTTGACGTTCAGTTGGTGATCGCCCAGCAACTGGGAAATATTGAGATTAAGCATCAGGCTGCCCCCAGCCGCTTACGGCCCCAACGTGCCAACAGCTCAGAGGCCACAAGCGATAACAGCGCCAGCGCAATGGCCACCGCACACAAGCGTGCGGCAGTGCCTTCTGCGCCGGGGGTTTCAATCAGGGTGAACATCGCCGAGGGAATGGTGCGCGTCTCGCCGGGGATATTCGAAACGAAGGTGATGGTGGCGCCAAACTCACCCAGTGAACGGGCGAAAGCGAGAACGGTACCGACAATGATGCCCGGTAGCGTAAGCGGCAAGGTGATAGTGAAGAACACGCGCCAGCGACCGGCACCGAGCGTGCGTGCTGCCTGTTCCAGTTTGGTATCCACCGCTTCCAGTGCCAGACGAATCGCCCGCACCATCAGCGGAAAAGCCATCACGGCCGAAGCCAATACCGCCCCACGCCAGCTAAAGGCCAGGGTGAAACCGAACCAGTCGTAAAGCCACTCGCCGATGAATCCACGTCGGCCCAGTGCAATCAGCAACAGATATCCCACCACCACCGGTGGCAATACCAGCGGCAAATGGATAAGACTGTCGAGTAAGGTTTTACCTGGAAACCGGCAACGTGCCAGAATCCAGGCCATCATGATGCCAAACGGCAAGCTAAACAGCACCGCTACGCTGGAAACTTTTAAGCTGAGAAACACGGCCTCCCATTCGGGATCACTGAGTATCATTTCTTCGGCGCAAATCCATACTGTTTAAACACAGCAGCGGCGTCCGGCCCCTGCAAATATTTGTAGAAGGCTTCAACCGTTGCGTTCTGATGATCTTTTACCACCGCCATCGGATATTCCACTGGCTTGTGGCTATCGTCCGGGAAGCGTCCTACTACCTGCACTTTGTCACTGGCAACCGCATCAGAACCGTACACGATGCCATACGGTGATTCATTGCGTTCGACCAGCGCCAATGCGGCACGGACGTTGTTAGCCGGTGCAAGCTGCGGCGACACCGTATCCCACGCGCCCAGCTTTTGCAGCGCTTCTTTGGCATAAATCCCGGCCGGGACATGATCCGGATCGCCCACCGCCAGACGTTCGCCTTTCAAAAAACTTTTCCAGTCAGTTTTTGCATTGATAGTCACCGCTTTTGCGCTGTCGCTTTTCGGTGCCACCAACACTAAATCATTGCCCAGCAAGGTGTAGCGGGTGTTCTCCACCACACTCTTTTTATCCACCGCATAGTCCATCCACTGCTGGTCAGCAGAGATAAACAGATCGGCCGGTGCCCCCTGTTCGATCTGGCGCGCCAGCGTCGAGGATGAAGCGAAGGACGATACCACTTCAACGCCGCTCTTTTTCTGATATTGCGTGGCAATATCCTGCATCGCATTGGTTAACGATGCCGCAGCAAACACGGTGATCTTCTCTGCCGCCACAGCGTGACCGGCCATGGA
The DNA here is from genome assembly GCF_009829935.1 of Pantoea sp. Seng. Taxonomy (NCBI): domain Bacteria; kingdom Pseudomonadati; phylum Pseudomonadota; class Gammaproteobacteria; order Enterobacterales; family Erwiniaceae; genus Pantoea; species Pantoea sp. Seng. The sequence continues at coordinate 74,013 of NZ_SZZV01000002.1, forward strand.
AACAGTGAGTACGGTAATAGCAGCCCAGCGGTAATTGATTTTCAGCATTTTTTACTCCTTGTTACGTTATATATTCGATAATACAACGTGGGAACAAATGCTGTCATGAACTTAATATCGGCAGGATTGAGGGGAAGTTAAAGAAAAAACGCCCGCTGAGTGCGGGCGCTTGTAAAATCAGTGTTGCGAGCTGTTGGCAGGACGATCGTCGCGGCGGCCAAATTTGGAGATGACGTTGAACACTTCACCCAGGCCGTAAATCAGACCGAGCATAATGGCCATCACAATTGGCACCATGATGACAGCCACAGCCAGGCTTTTAAGCAGTTCCAGCATGGAAACCTCACGCAGAAAATAAAAAAGTGATTGTAACGGTTAGGGAAAAAAACGCACTGCCCTTTTCGTGCTTTTACTTTTGGCCTTACACTTGTCGTACTCACTTAAGGAGCTGACATGCAGGCAGAACTTTCTCTTCACATTCGTCTTCAGCAGAAGCTGTTTGCCGACCCTCGTCGCATCGAACTGCTGAAACGCGTGCAGGAAACCGGCTCCATCAGCCAGGGCGCTAAATTAGCGGGCATCAGCTACAAAAGTGCCTGGGATGCCATCAACGACATGAATCAGATGGCTGATAAAACCTTAGTCGACCGTGCCACCGGAGGCAAAGGCGGCGGCGGCGCGCAGCTGACGCGCTATGGCGAGCGTCTGATTCAGCTGTTTCACCTGATGGAGCAGATCCAGCAGAAAGCTTTTGATGCGCTGCAAAACGACAGCCTGCCGCTCGACAGTTTACTGGCGGCGATTGCGCGTTTCTCCCTGCAAACCAGTGCGCGCAATCAGCTATTTGGCACGGTGATGGCGCGCGATCACCATCAGGTGCAGCAGCACATTGAGGTTCAGCTGGCCGACGGCGTCACGCGTTTGCAGGTGGCAATCACCGAACGCAGTGCCGAACGTCTGCAGCTCGACAGTGGCAAAGAAGTGCTGGTGCTGATCAAAGCACCGTGGATTCAGGTGAGCCGGGATGTGGTAAACAGCGATAATCAATTGCAGGTAACGATCAGCGCCATCGAGCCAGGTGAACAGGTCAGCGAAGTGTTGATGACATTGCCGAGTGGTGAAACCCTGTGTGCAACGGTGAACAACGCGCAGGTGCAACAGCAGAATCTGCAGCCTGGCAGCAGCGTAACCGCCAGTTTTAATGCGGAACACGCCATCATCGCCACACTGCTCTGAAAACCAGGCCATGATTTGACTTCGTCTGCGTCGCTCGCTACAACTGAGTAACACGATGCATAAAACGGAATGAATCATGGCTTCATTGCAAATTTCGCAAGGCATATTTCACCTTAGCGACACCCGAGCACTGTCCCTCAACGATCTGACTCTCAAAAGCGGCGAAAGCTGGGCCTTTGTCGGCGCCAACGGCAGCGGTAAATCCGCCCTGGCGCGCGCACTTTCTGGTGAACTCTTGCCGGGTAAAGGCGCGGTTACCCAGGACTTTCAGCGTCGCACGCGCCTCTCGCTGGAGCAGCTGCAAAAGCTGGTGGCGCAGGAGTGGGAACGCAACAACACCGATCTGCTGAGTGAAGGCGAAGACGATACTGGCCGCACCGCCGCACAGATCATTCAGGATGAAGTGAAGGATGAGGCGAGGTGTCAGGCGCTGGCCCAGCAGTTTGGCATCACCTATCTGCTCGATCGCCGCTTCAAATACCTCTCCACCGGCGAAACCCGCAAAACCCTGCTGTGCCAGGCGCTGATGGCGCAGCCCGATTTATTGATTCTCGATGAACCTTTCGATGGATTAGATGTTGCCTCACGCGCCAGCCTGGCGGAGACGCTGAGCGATCTGCACCTGCATGGCTTTACCGTGGTGCTGGTGCTCAACCGCTTTGACGATATTCCTGACTTTGTGCAACAGGTCGGTGTGCTGGCCGAGTGCACCCTGACCCACGTGGGCGAACGCCAGGCGATACTGGCAGAAGCACTGGTTGCGCAACTGGCACACAGTGAGAAACTCGACGGCATGGCGTTGCCAGAAGCGGATGCACCGGATCAGTTACCACAACTGGCGGAAGATGCGCCGCGTGTTGTTCTGCGTAATGGCGTGGTGTCGTATAACGATAAAGCGGTGATCGATGGGCTGAGCTGGCAGGTGAATCCCGGCGAGCACTGGCAAATTGTGGGGCCCAACGGCGCGGGTAAATCCACTCTGTTGAGTCTGGTGACCGGCGATCATTCGCAAGGCTACAGCAACGACTTAACCCTGTTTGGTATCCGTCGCGGCAGCGGTGAAACCATTTGGGACATCAAACAGCACATTGGTTACGTCAGCAGCAGTTTGCATCTCGATTATCGCGTCAGCTGCAACGTGCGCACCGTGGTGCTGTCCGGCTTTTTCGATTCGATCGGCTTGTATCAACCCGCTTCGGATCGGCAGAAAGCGCTGGCGCGCCAGTGGCTGGCCTTATTGGGTATGGACAATCATCTGGCCGATGCGCCGTTCCACGGTTTGTCATGGGGCCAGCAGCGCCTGGTGCTGATTGCGCGTGCGCTGGTCAAACATCCTACCCTGCTCATTCTGGATGAGCCGCTGCAGGGGCTCGATCCAATTAACCGCCAGCTGGTGCGCCGCTTTGTTGATGTGCTGATTGGTGAAGGACGAACGCAGTTACTGTTTGTCTCACACCATGCCGAAGATGCGCCGCAGTGTATTACTCATCGCCTGAGCTTTGTGAAGCAGGATGAAGGATACGGATTCCAGCAGGATGATTTGCGATAACCTCATCGTCATCAACCCCGCCCCTGCATCGTAGGGGCATATTTATGCTTCAATCCGGTCTTCTGCTAAACCCTTTTACATTGTCGCGTGCGCATTGATATTCACCTCATTGAATAGCCGATGTAACCGCTACCATTTACCCGCCTGGTATTTCAGCAAACGCGCGTTATAACCCCACAAAATGAGAATCGTCACCTTGTGTAAACGATACCATTTATCCAGACTGGATCACGCTTTGGGGCCCGCCTTTGTGCTACCTTGATCGCAGTGATTTTGATCCGTTTGCCGTTTACCAGGACTCGTTATGGAAAAATTTAATCCGGTTGATCATCCGCATCGCCGTTATAACCCATTGATCGATCAGTGGGTGTTGGTCTCACCGCATCGTGCCAAGCGTCCATGGCAGGGTGCGCAGGAAACGCCTGCGCTGGAACAACTGCCTGCGCACGATCCTGATTGCTTCCTGTGTGCCGGCAACACCCGCATCACCGGGGATAAAAACCCCGATTATAAAACCACCTATGTTTTCACCAACGACTTTGCCGCGCTGATGACCGATACACCCGATGCGCCGCAAAGCGACGATCTGCTGATGCGCTGTGAGAGCGCACGCGGCACCAGCCGGGTAATTTGCTTCTCACCTGACCACAGTAAAACGCTGCCGGAACTGCCGCTCAGTGGACTGGAAGATATTGTGCGCACCTGGCAAGAGCAGACCGCCGATCTCGGTCAGCACTATCCATGGGTGCAGGTGTTTGAGAACAAAGGCGCAGCGATGGGCTGCTCAAATCCCCATCCGCACGGCCAGATCTGGGCTAACAGTTTTCTGCCTAATGAAGCGCAAAAAGAAGATGATAATCAGCGCCGCTACTTTGACGAAAAAGGTTCGCCGATGCTGGTGGATTACGTCGCGCGTGAGCTAAAAGATGGCAGCCGCACCGTGGTAGAAACCGAACACTGGCTGGCCGTGGTGCCGTGGTGGGCCGCGTGGCCGTTTGAAACCCTGCTGCTACCAAAAGCCCACATCAAACGCATCACAGATTTGACCGCTGCCCAGCGCAGCGATCTGGCGCTGGCGCTCAAGCAGCTCACCAGCCGCTATGACAACCTGTTCCAGTGCTCCTTCCCCTACTCGATGGGCTGGCACGGCGCGCCCTTTAATGGCGAAGCCAACGAGCACTGGCAGTTACATGCTCATTTCTATCCGCCGCTGCTGCGTTCGGCCACGGTACGTAAATTTATGGTTGGCTACGAAATGCTGGCCGAAACCCAACGTGATTTAACGGCGGAACAGGCAGCAGAACGTCTGCGTTCTGTCAGCGATATCCATTTCCGCGAGGCGCAATAAATGTCATTAAAGTCCACTACTCAACAGGTTTTCGCTGATACCTTTGGCTATCAACCGACGCACAGCATTCAGGCGCCAGGCCGCGTGAATCTGATTGGTGAGCACACCGATTACAACGACGGCTTTGTGCTGCCGTGCGCCATTGATTACCAGACGGTGATTGCCTGCGCCAAACGTGACGACCGCCAGGTGCGCGTGGTCGCGGTTGATTATGACAATCAGCAGGACAGCTTCTCACTGGATGCGCCGATTGAAGCGTTAAAAGAGCCGATGTGGGCCAACTACGTGCGCGGTGTGGTGAAACATCTGCAGAAGCGTGATGCCAGCTTTGGCGGTGCGGATCTGGTGATCAGTGGCAACGTGCCACAGGGTGCGGGCCTGAGTTCATCGGCGTCACTGGAAGTGGCGGTCGGCACCGTGTTCCAGCAGCTCTATCAGCTGAAGCTGGACGGCGCTGCGATTGCGGTTAACGGTCAGGAAGCGGAAAACCAGTTCGTTGGTTGCAATTGCGGCATTATGGACCAGCTGATTTCTGCGCTGGGTCAGCCCGATCACGCCATGCTGCTGGACTGCCGCACACTCGGCACACGCGCCGTCTCGATGCCGGAAGATGTCGCGGTGGTGATCATCAACTCCAACTTCCGCCGCAGCCTGGTGGGCAGCGAGTACAACACCCGCCGTGAGCAGTGCGAAACCGGTGCACGCTTCTTCAACAAACCGGCGCTGCGCGATGTCACGCTGGAAGAGTTTGCCGCGTCGGAATCGCAGCTGGATGCGCTGGTGGCAAAACGTGTGCGCCATGTCATCACCGAAAATGCCCGTACGCTGGAAGCCGCCGATGCGCTGAGCAGTGGCGATCTGAAGCGCATGGGTGAACTGATGGCCGAATCCCACGCCTCAATGCGTGATGATTTCGAAATCACCGTACCGCCTATCGATCAGCTGGTGGAGATCGTCAAGGCAGAGCTCGGTCCGCGTGGCGGCGTGCGTATGACCGGCGGCGGCTTTGGCGGCTGCATCGTGGCACTGATGCCAACCGAACTGGTGGATCAGGTGAAAGCCGCGGTTGCCGAAAAATACGAAGCGCAGACCGGCATCAAAGAAACCTTCTACGTGTGCAAAGCGTCAGCAGGAGCGGGCCAATGGTAAGCGACGTCAACTCTCATGCGCCAGACGGGCAACCGTGGCGCATGACCGTGCTACGCAATCGCAACGGCATGGTGGTCACTTTTATGGATTGGGGCGCGACCTGGCTCTCCGCGCGCGTGCCGATGCAGGATGGCAGCGTGCGTGAAGCGCTGCTCGGCTGCGCCACACCATCGGACTATCTGCATCAGGATGCTTACCTTGGCGCGACGGTGGGCCGCTACGCCAACCGCATCGCTTCGGCTGAGCTTAAGCCGCTAAATCTGCTGCTGGCCGCTAATCAGGGTGCGCATCAACTGCACGGCGGACCGGAAGGCTTCGATAAGCGCCGCTGGCAAATTGTCAGCCAGAGCGAGACCGAAGTGCACTATCGTATCGATTCACCCGATGGCGATCAGGGTTTCCCTGGCAACCTGATTGCCGAAGTGATTTACCATCTTGACGATGATAACTGCCTGTCGATCACCTATGACGCGCAGACCGACAAGCCCTGCCCGGTGAACCTCACCAACCATGCTTACTTCAATCTTGACGCGCATCATGGCGATGCACGCCAGCATCGCTTACAACTGCACGCGGATCGTTACTTACCGGTCGATAGCGAAGGCATCCCTAACGCGCCACTGAAAGCCGTGGCCGGCACCAGCTTCGATTTCAATCAACCGAAGTGTGTGATGGATGACTTCCTCGCCGATGACGATCAAAAAGCGGTGAAAGGCTATGACCACGCGTTTCTGCTCAGCACCGCTGGCGACAGCACTCAGCCCGCCGCCGAACTGTGGTCGGCCGATGGCAAACTGGCGCTGACCGTGTTTACCGCCGCACCGGCGCTGCAGTTCTATTCCGGCAACTATCTGGATGGAACACGCGCCCGTGAACAGGGCAGCTATACTGCTTTCCAGGGCATCGCGTTGGAGAGTGAATTTTTACCGGATTCGCCCAACCATACCGAGTGGCCGCAGCCTGATTGCTGGCTGCAACCCGGCGATCGCTGGCAGTCTGTGACGCGTTATCGCTTCACACCGCAGTAAGCCAGCGGATGAAAAACGCGCACTGCGTTAGCGACAGGCTTACGCCGTGCGTTGTTTTCCGCTATGGTATGGCGCTATCAGTGTGCCGCTTTTCAGGTGGCCGCAGCCGGTTTCTATAATCATCGAAACATCAAGCATTAAGGAGTTAAGCTATGGCCGTAACTAAGCTGGTTCTGGTGCGACACGGCGAAAGCCAGTGGAACCAGGAAAACCGCTTCACCGGATGGTATGACGTGGATCTGTCAGACAAAGGTCGCACCGAAGCCAAAGCAGCCGGTCAGCTGCTGAAGAAAGAAGGTTTCGTGTTTGATTTCGCTTATACCTCCGTGCTGAAACGCGCCATCCACACCCTGTGGAACGTGCTGGATGAGCTGGATCAGGCGTGGCTGCCGGTTGAGAAAACCTGGCGTCTGAACGAGCGTCACTACGGTGCGCTGCAGGGTCTGGATAAAGCTGAAACCGCCGCCAAATACGGCGACGATCAGGTAAAACAGTGGCGTCGTGGCTTTGCCATCACCCCACCAGAACTGGATCGTGCGGATGAGCGTTTCCCGGGCCACGACCCACGTTACGCATCACTGACCGACGCACAGCTGCCAACCACCGAGAGCCTGGCACTGACCATCGAACGTGTTATTCCTTACTGGAATGAAAGCATTCTGCCGCGCATCAAAAGCGGTGAGAAAGTGATCATTGCAGCACACGGTAACTCACTGCGTGCGTTGGTAAAATACCTCGATAACCTTAGCGAAGATGAAATCCTCGAACTGAACATCCCAACTGGCGTGCCGTTGGTGTATGAGTTCGATGAGAACTTCAAACCGCTGAAGCGTTACTACCTAGGTGATGCCGACGAGATTGCCGCGAAAGCTGCAGCAGTGGCTAACCAGGGTAAAGCCAGGTAATTCCCGGCTTAAAAACAAAAAGGCCAGACGCGAGTCTGGCCTTTTTTATTGCGCGTTAAGCAATTAGCCGCGGCGTTGTTTGATCGCCTGCGCCAGTTGACGCAAGGCTTTCTCGGTGTCTTCCCAGCCGATGCAGGCATCGGTGACGCTCTGGCCGTAAACCAGCTCTTTACCGCTGTCGAGGCTCTGATTCCCTTCCACCAGATGGCTCTCGATCATCACGCCAGTAATCGCCTGCTCACCGCCCGCGATCTGCTGCGCCACATCATCAGCGACCACCATCTGACGCTGGAACTGCTTGCTGCTGTTGGCATGGCTAAAGTCGATCATCACCTGCGGACGCAAGCCCGCTTTCTCCAGACCGGTTTTCACCGCTGCCACGTGTTCTGCGCTGTAGTTCGGCTCTTTGCCGCCGCGCAGAATGATATGGCAATCTTCGTTACCGCTGGTTTCGACAATCGCCGAATGACCGAATTTGGTGACGGAGAGGAAGCAATGCGGCGCGCTGGCGGCACCAATCGCGTCGATGGCCACTTTGATGGTGCCATCGGTGCCGTTTTTGAAGCCGACCGGGCAAGATAAACCGGAAGAGAGTTCACGATGCACCTGGGATTCGGTGGTACGCGCACCAATCGCGCCCCAGCTCATCAGATCCGCCATATATTGTGGGGTGATCATATCAAGGAACTCGCCTGCCGCTGGCAGACCGATGTCGTTGATATCCACCAACAGCTTACGCGCCAGACGCAGGCCATCGTTGATCTGGAAGCTGCCATCCATAAACGGATCGTTGATCAGCCCTTTCCACCCCACAGTGGTACGCGGTTTTTCGAAATAAACACGCATGACCACTTCCAGCTCACCTTTCAGCTCGTCACGCAGCGTCAGCAGACGGCTCGCGTACTCTTTAGCGGCTTCGGTATCGTGGATTGAGCAAGGACCGATCACCACCAGCAGGCGATCGTCCTGGCCGTGCAGAATGCGGTGAATAGCCTGACGTGCCTGAGCAACGGTTTCAGCGGCTTTATCGGTAGCGGGGAATTTTTCGAGCAAAGCAACAGGCGGTAATAATTCTTTGATTTCTCTGATGCGTAAATCGTCGTTCTGATAATCCATACATAATTCCATTCAAATTTCTGGCCCCGCGTTCGCCGGGCGCAACCCGTTAAATGTATCCCTTCAGGCTGCGAGTGTAAATTCCACGCTCGCATAAATGCTTCTGTGAAATTTGCATTTATACGCTCATGAACTAAGCTTTTTAAACGTAAGCACTGAGGAATGAGGTTCTTGCGCTATTTAATTTTTAAGCGAAGCGTTAACGATGGAATTATATTCCGTCACGGTACGTTATTTTCGTCACTCAGCACCCGTGGTGTTTGACGGCAACTCTCCATCGATTAAAGGAGCATAATGATGAATAAGTTTGCAATTATCTTTCTGACGGCAGCGATGACCCTGGGCAGCGGTGCAGCAATGGCTGCAGCGAATAATAATGGTGAAGCGAATGCCTCAGCGGAAGCTGGCGCGGCTGCAGGTGGCGCTAAACAGAATCTGCCACCGAATAATGTTGATAACAGCAAAATCAATAACGGTAGCACCAATGCTAACAGTGCGGCGACTTCCGGCACTGATTCCAGCAATATGTCCGCTGAAGAAGTTCACAAAAATACCATGTGTAAAGATGGTAAATGCCCGGATGTAAATAAAAAAGTTGAAACGAAGGAAGGTGGTGGAGACGTCAACAAGAAAACTGACGGCACTTCACAGTAATCTTTTTTTAGTCACACAAAGGGAGAGCTTCGGCTCTCCCTTTGTATTTCCGCACCTGCTTTTCCGCTATGCTAAAACCATGAAATTCAGAGGAACTGTTTCATGGCTTCACTGCTGCTTATTGATGACCATCCGTTAGTTGAAGTCGCTCTGGAAGCGGCCTGTGTTCACTCCCCTATCCCGGTAAAACTGCACGCCGCCGCGACTGAAGCTGAAGCGCGCCAGCTTTTACAGCACCATCAATTTGATCTCATCGTGCTCGATATTGGCTTGCCGGACAGCGATGGCCTCGAATTATTGCGCCGTCTGCGCGCCCGCGATCCAAATTGCCCGGTGTTAATCTATTCCGCACAGCAGAGTCGCCACACCTTGCTGAGTGCCGTGTCGCTTGGTGCGGCGGGCTATGTGGTAAAAAGCCAGAGCATGGCGCAATTGCTGAGTGCGATTCTGGCGGTGCTCGGCGGGCAGCAAGCTTTTCCGCCGCTGCCCGAGCGTATCGAGCTGCCGCTCACCGAGAAAGAACAGCAAATCGTCGCACTGCTAGTGCGCGGGCTGTCTAATTTGCAGATTGGCGAGCAACTGCATATCAGCAATAAAACCGTCAGCACCCACAAGAAAAACATTCTGGAGAAAACCGGCGTGCAGTCGGTGGTGGAGCTGGCCGAACTGTGGAAAGCCCAACAGTGAAAGTCATCTTGTGGCTGTGTCTGCTGTTGATCAGCTTAACGGCTCGCGCCGACTTACAGCCCGCCAGCAGCGTGATGCTCCCCGCCATGATGCCCGCACCGCATGTCGAGCCATGGCCGCAACCCACCTTACGCGTTGCCGTCCCGGCGCAAAACAGCGCGCCCTGGGCGATGCGCATTGGCGATCGTATCTGGGGGATTGATGCCGATTACCTTAGCGCGCTGAGCCAACTCACCGGCACGCGCTTTAGCCTGCAAAGTTACGCCGATCGTTCCCAGCAGCTGGCGGCACTGGAGCGCGGTGAGGTCGATTTCGTATTGAGCAACGAACATGCACAGCTGCCGGAAAACATCCTGGTCAGCGACAGCTGGGTTAACAGTCCGATCCGCATTTACCGCAATCGTGATAATCAACGCGCGGTGATGTTCAACAGTGAAAATGCCCAGCTCACCATCGCGGAAGCCACACTGGCACAACTGCCTGATGCCTTTGTGCAAAACCATCGCTGGCACAGCCTGCCAGGCGATTTACAGGCGCTGTATGCGCTGCTCAATCAGCAGAGTGACTATCTGGTGGCGGATGAAACCAGCGCCGGCTTTCTGCTTAATCAGCTGCAACAGGGGCAGATTTACCAGATCACCGCCGATCCCGGCGCCGGTGAACTGTCGCTACGCGCACTGGCGCGCGATCCCACGCTGATCCACTGGCTCAATACCCAGCTGCGCCTGCTGCCCGCGGAGTTCAGTAATCGCGTGCAACAGCGCTGGAGCCCGCCTTTGCTGCGTTATCAGGATACGCAAACGCTGATGCTGTCGGCTGCTGAGAAGCAATGGCTGTCCGCACAGAGCGAGATTCCTTATGCCGCAGAAGTGGATAATGCCCCCTGGAGCTATCGCGATGGCAACGGCAATGCTCGCGGCTTTGGTATTGATCTGCTTAATGCGTTAAGCCAAAGCACCGGGCTGCGTTTCACACCGCGCTGGGTGAGCAATCCCCAACAGGCGCAGACGTTGATGCAGCAACATCAGGTGATGCTGAATTTGCTACAACCCCTGAACGGCGACGATACCAGCAGCAACACATTGCCAGTGTGGCGCGCGATTTGGGGGATTTACACGCTTAATACGCAGCAGCCGATGAGCTGGCAATCCCTGCAACATCAGCGAGTGGGCGTACTGCGCGCCGACCTGGCGCAACGGCTTCTGCCTGAGAACATCACGCCCCAACTGTTCGATGACCGTGCCCAGCTCTGGCAAGCCCTGAACAGCGGTCAGATTGATGCACTGGTAGATAATGTCCTGTCTGCACGCTGGCGCATGGCCAGCCACGCGGATAATCGTGTCCATTTAGCCTTTGCCGCCAGCGATGTTGCCTGGCCGCTGGCACCTCAGGTAAGCCAGGATCAGCCGCAACTCCAGGGGTTGCTGGATCATGCACTGCAGCAAATCCCAGCGGATACGCTCAATCAGATGCGCATTAACTGGTCGCAGCCGCCCCAGCCAGGCACCACTATGGCGATGCGCAATGTGCCGCTGATGATTTTGATGGCGGCCGGGATGATCATTTTGCTGCTGTTAGTGCTGCTGCTGCGCCGCTACCTGCAACAGCGGCGCGATCGCCTGCAGCGTGAACAAGCAGAGCGCGCTAACGCCGCCAAAAGTCAGTTTCTGGCCACCGCCAGCCACGAATTGCGCACGCCAATGCAGGCGATTCTCGGCCTGCTGGAACTCGAACAGCAGCAGCATCCTAGCGAGCATTTGACACTGATGCACAGCAGTGCGCGCTCGCTGATGGCGCTACTGAACGATCTGCAAGACCATGCACGCATTGAGAATCAGAGTTTTCGCCTGGCACCGCATCCGCTCCATCTGGCAGATTGGCTGCAGCAACAGCTGCAGTTCTATCACCCTTTGATGCGCGAATCCGGTCCGATATTGTTGGTTGAGGCGCTCACGCCCTTGCCGACGCGCGTGATGCTGGATGGCGATCGCCTGCAGCAGGTGGTGAACAATCTGGTGGCCAACGCGCTGAAGTTCACGCGCCAGGGTGAAGTCAGGCTGTCGCTCGCCGTCACCGATCAGATTCAGTTAACGGTCGCCGACAGCGGCAGCGGTATTCCACTCAGCGAACAAGCGCAGCTGTTTGAACCCTGGTATCAGGCACCGTCGGGCAAAAGCCACGCCGTGCAGGGCAGCGGCCTGGGTTTATTTATCTGCCGCGAGATCGTGCAACGTATGGGCGGCCAGTTAACGCTGACTTCTGCGCCGGAACAAGGCACCACAGTGAAGGTGATATTGCCGCTCGACCTCTGTGAGGATGCGCCCACCGAACGCCATGCTGCCTGGCCGCGCTATCCGCATCTGCGGGTGGCGATTGTTGATGACCATCCCACCAATCTGTTGGTCTTGCAGCAGCAGCTGGCTCGATTCGCTATCACGGCGCAGGTGTTCGAAGAGGGGCGTAGCCTGTTGCGCGCCGATGCGCTTCAGCCGTTTGATGTGCTGTTGATTGACCAGATGATGCCACGCCCGGATGGATTAACACTGCTGCGCATCTTACGCCGCCGCCAGCAGCGACGCAGCAAACCAGCACTGCGCGTACTCTGCTCCGCCGACGTGCAACTGCTCAAGGTAGCGTTGCAAGAAGACGAAGCGCTGTTGTTGAAACCGATTGAGCTGGATGATCTCGCGGCTCTGCTGACACGCACGGTGCGCGATCCTCTCCGACAACTGCCCGACAGTTTAATGATTCTGGCCCAGCACAATGAGGCCTTTATCCCGCGCATTTGCCAGACACTGCAACGCACGCTGCAGCAGGATCGCGATGCGCTACTGGCGGCCAGCGTCGAGCATGACTGGCCCGCTGTCGAGCGTGCCGCCCATCGCATGAAAGGCAGCTGGCTGTTGCTCGGCATGGATGAGATGGCCGAACGTTGTCAGCAGCTCACCGATCAGGCAAAACAGCAGCGTCTGGACGATGATGCCCTCAATTTACTGATATCATTAACGAACAGGTTACTGGAACAACTGGAAAGTTATGGCACACACTCATTCTCACGGCGCGCATAACAGCAATCGTACGCGTCTGGCGGCGGCGTTTGGCGTCACCGCGCTGTTTATGATTGCCGAAGTGATTGGTGGCGTGGTATCGGGTTCGCTGGCGCTGCTGGCGGATGCCGGACATATGCTCACTGACGCCGCCGCGCTGTTGATGGCGCTGCTGGCCGTGCAGTTTGCTCAGCGCAAACCCAGCGCCCGCCACACCTTTGGCTTACTGCGCCTCACCACACTTGCCGCCTTTGTGAATGCCATCGCGCTGCTGGTGATTACGGCACTGATTGTCTGGGAAGCGCTGCGCCGTTTCTATCAACCTCAGCCGGTTGCTGGCGGATTAATGTTGGGGATTGCGATTGCCGGTTTGCTGGCTAATCTGCTCTCTTTCTGGCTGTTACATCGTGGCAGTGAAGAAAAAAATCTCAACGTACGTGCGGCGGCGCTGCATGTGCTGGGCGATCTGCTCGGCTCCGTTGGCGCGATTGTTGCCGCTATCATTATCATGCTGACCGGCTGGACACCGATCGACCCGATCCTCTCACTGCTGGTTTCGCTATTGGTGGTACGCAGCGCGTGGTCGTTGCTGCGGGAAAGTCTGCATGAGCTACTGGAGGGCGCGCCGAGCGGGATTAACGTGGATAAACTGGCACGCGAGCTGACACGCAACATCGCGGAAGTGCGCAATGTGCATCATATACATGTGTGGCAGGTGGGAGAGAAGCCGGTGCTGACATTACATGTGCAGGTGATCCCACCTTACGATCACGACGGGCTGCTGGTGCGTATTCATCAGTATCTGCACAAGCACTATCAGATTGCGCATGCCACGGTGCAGATGGAGTATCAGCCTTGTACCGGTCATGATTGCGAACTCTGCGCGGAGCAGAGCTCGCATCATCACTCACATGAACATCTCACGCTGGATGGTCACGCCCATCACCATCACTGATTCGACAGCGCGCGCGACCCGTGTTCGCGCGCACTTTGCATCCACAAGCGGGAACCGTTAAGCGCGATCAACGTCAGAATCGCGTATTCCAGCGACATTGCATACACGCCCTGACGGGCAAAGATCATCACACTAATCACGTTGATCACCACCCATAGTAGCCAGTTCTCGACGTATTTCCGCGTCATCAGAATCATCGCCACAATCGACAGCACCATCATGCAGGAATCCCAGAACGGGAAGGCATCCGGCTGCAGTTGCGGCATCACCACGTTCAGGCCAAGGCCCTGCATGATGCCCACGGCGGTTTGAGTCAGAAACGCGAAAACCGGATCGATATACAACGTCATCAGCGCAATGGCGATTATGCACGCTGCGCCCCAACCAAGCGCCTTCGGCAACGGCAACCAGCGAATCTTCAGTGCGGCTTCATTGGCGGTGTTCTGACGACTCCACGCGTACCAGCCGTAAACATTGGCGACGAAGAAGAACAGTTGCAGCAGTAAGCTGGCATACAGCTGAATCTGGAAGAAGATCACCGCAAACAAGGTGACGTTAATCAGCCCGAAGAAGTAGTTGATGATCTTTTCCTGGCTGGCGAGCCAGATACACAGCAGACCCGCAAGGGTGCCCACCGCCTCGATCCATGACAGGTCGTAGCCACCCACGCCAATAGGAATGTGAACCAAAATATTTTGTGTGCTGAAGAAGTCCATGATCTGCACCTGTATGAAAGCCGCCTTACGCGTTCCCTTTCACCTTGAGTTTGAGTTGTGCTGCAAAGTCTAGCATGCGGTTAAGCGGTATCAATGCGGCTTCGCGCAGCGCATCATCGACATGGATTTCATGCTCGCTGCCGCCGTGCTCCAGCCCTTCGGCAATGGCTTTCAGGCCATTCATCGCCATCCACGGACAGTGCGCGCAGCTGCGACAGGTCGCGCCCTCACCTGCCGTCGGCGCTTCCAGCAGTTCTTTGTCCGGCACCGCCTGCTGCATCTTGTAGAAGATGCCGCGATCGGTGGCAACGATCATTTGCGGATGCGGCAGGTTTTTCGCCGCCTGAATCAGCTGGCTGGTGGAGCCGACAGCATCCGCCAGATCGACGATCGCCTGTGGGGATTCCGGATGTACGAGGATCGCGGCCTCCGGATAGAGCGTTTTCATGCGCTGCAGGGCCTGAGTTTTGAACTCGTCATGCACGATGCACGCGCCCTGCCAGCACAGCACGTCTGCTTTGGTCTGTTGGGTGACGTAACGGCCCAGATGGCGATCCGGTGCCCAGATAATTTTCTCACCAAGGCTGTCGAGATGTTCAATCAGCTCAACCGCAATACTGGAGGTGACAACCCAATCCGCGCGCGCTTTGACGGCGGCCGAGGTGTTGGCGTACACCACCACCGTGCGGTCCGGATGTTCATCACAGAAGCGATTGAACTCCTCAATGGGGCAACCAAGATCGAGTGAACACTCTGCATGCAGCGTCGGCATCAACACGGTTTTTTCCGGGCTGAGAATTTTGGCGGTTTCGCCCATAAAACGCACGCCCGCCACCAGCAGCGTTTTTGCCGGATGGGTGCTGCCGAAGCGCGCCATTTCCAGTGAGTCCGAGACGCAGCCGCCGGTCTCTTCCGCCAGCGCCTGAATTTCAGGATCGGTGTAGTAATGCGCGACCAGCACCGCATCGCGCTCTTTTAATAAGCGTTTGATTTCAGAGATGTAGTGGGATTTTTCATCCTGGCTGAGACGCGCCGGTTTCGGCGGAAAGGGATAAATCGCGCTTTCAGGATCGAACATCAGACTCATGACACGGCTCTCGTTTTCTCAATTTAACAAAATCGCCTGTTACAGCGATGATGCGGCATCAAAACCGCTATCGTGTTTTATATGCTAAACACGATAGCGGAATTGCGCGAGAGTGTCGTCTCTTTTTTATGCGGTTTACAAGCCACCTAACGATTTCTGCGGGTTTTCCAGTTCCAGCAAGAACGCTTTGACCGCCAGACCGCCCGCGAAACCAGTGAGCTTACCGTTGCTGCCAATCACCCGATGGCAGGGCGCCATGATCGACAGAGGATTTTTACCGTTGGCCGCCCCCACCGCGCGCATGGCTTTCGGGTTGCCGATCTGTTCCGCGATTTGCTGATAGCTACGGGTTTCACCAAACGGAATGGTGAGCAGCGCTTGCCAGACTTTTTTCTGGAATTCAGTGCCGACCGTGTCGTAAGGCATGTCGAACTGCTGGCGCTCTCCGGCAAAATATTCGCGCAGCTGGCGTTCGGCCTCACACAGGATCGGATGCTGATCGTTACGGCTGATGGGTTTCAGCGGCACGCGTTGCGAGCCTTCGTTTTCCCACAGAATCGCTGATAACCCGTTATCGGTCGCAATCAACGTCAGCTCACCAACTGGCGTGGGAATGATTTTGGCATGATACATAAGGCAACTCCGGCATAAATCAGTGTGTCATTATCGCACTTCTGCCGCGATAAACTGGCTGTTTTCGGTCATGAGCATAAACTGGTTAGCTGTCCGAAAGCAGCGAGTTTTGCTTTGCCACTTGCGCGACGATACCCAAAACAATGCAAGGCGCAAGAAGGCGGCAAACGAGAGACTCATCGAACAGTCGATTTGAACCGCGCTGGCCTGCAGGGGAACCTCCTTTAGGAGGTCCATCATCCCGATGACTTTATCAAGTACGTGATTCGGATGATCGAGAGCAGCCAGCGTTTCTGCGCTTTAAAGTAGGAAAGGTATAGCCGGTTTATTAGCTGGAGACGATGATGTTTGATCCCGAGATTGCATACCAGGCGCTGACCTCGCGCGACAGTCGTTTCGACGGCGTGTTCTTTGTTGGCGTGACCTCGACCGGCATTTACTGTCGGCCCATTTGTCCGGTGAAAGCGCCGATGCAGAAGAACTGCCTGTTTTTTGGCAGCGCCGAAGCCGCCGAGAAAGCGCATTTCAGACCCTGCCTGCGCTGCCGTCCTGAGTTAGCGCCGGGCTTCGCACCGGTCGATAGACATCACCGCATCGCCGATCGCTTGATTCGTCGTATTGAAGAAGGCCTGTTGGAAGAGCAAGAGACCCTGGCCGAAATTGCCAACGAGTTTGACCTGAGTGAACGCCAGCTACGCCGCGTGATCCAGCAGGAGCTGGGCGTGTCACCGCTGGAGCTGCGCCAAACGCGGCGTATGCTGCTGGCGAAGCAACTCCTGACGGAGACTTCATTGCCCGTTACCGAAATCGCCTACGCCAGTGGCTTTCGCAGTTTGCGCCGCTTTAATGATGTGTTTCAGGCACGCTACCGTATGACGCCTTCGCGTCTGCGCAAGCAGAGTCAACCAGAGAGCGTGACCACCGTACAAGAGAGCGCGGAATTGCGTCTGAGTTATCGCCCCCCTTATGACTGGGATGCCATTTTGGATTTTCTTCAGCAGCGTGTGATGAAAGAGGCCGAGTGGGTCAGTGAAGGTGCTTATCACCGCACCGTGGCGCTGGGGAGCTGTCGGGGCTGGGTACGCGTCAGCCATTTGCCTGAGAAGCAGGCACTCAAGGTGCAGTTCACCACCACCTTGACGCCGGTTTTGCCTGCTCTGCTGCGTCGCCTGCGCGACCTGTTTGATCTCGATGCCCAACCACAACGCATCAGCGAGCAGCTAAGCCAGGATCCGTTGTTAGCTGAGAGTCTGGCACGTTATCCTGGGTTACGCGTTCCTGGGGCGTTTGATGGCTTTGAGTTGGGGGTGCGCGCAATTCTTGGCCAGCAGGTGACGGTTAAGGCTGCGACCAACTTGAGCAGTCGTGTGGCGCAGCGTTTCGGCGAGCCATTAGTGACACCATGGCCGGAACTTTCTCGCCTGCCTCCGACGGCGGAATCCCTCGCTAGCGCAACCATTGATGATATTGCTAGCCTCGGTATTGTGAGCGCCCGCTCGCAGGCGATTCAGGCGCTGGCACAGGCATGCGCCTCCGGTGCGCTGCGCTTTAATGGCGCGGTGAATCCTGACGTGGTTCAGCAGCAGCTGCTGGCATTGAAAGGCGTAGGGCCATGGACGGCGAGTTATATCGCCATGCGCGCCCTGCGCTGGCCGGATGCGTTCCCTAAAGAGGATATTGCGATTCGTAATAATCTTGGTGGGGTGAGTGCCAAAGTGGCAGAGCAGTTATCGCAGGTTTGGCGCCCGTGGCGCAGCTATGCGGTGTTGCATATCTGGAAGAGTTTGACGCCTGATAAATCGGCTGACAAAAAGAAAAAGGCATGAGTGTGCGTACGTTTTGGGAATGGGGTCATCCGTCGTGCATTCTAGCTGCTAGTAAACAACGACAGAGCGTTCCAGTCGACAATAAGGGGCGGTTGCGTAAAGACGCCGTGAATACATCCCCGTAGGCTCTGGTGGCGCATCCCTGCGCCACAAGCTTTACTTCACCGCCCCTTATTGCCGCCTTCATGGCACATCTCTGCGGTTTTTTAAAAGCATTAACCAAAGCCACATAAGTCCGGCAAGGCGGGAGCGGAAGAGCAAAGCGTCCGAGCCATGGATGGCGAGGCCGATCCACAGGGATGTGAGACTCCTTCGCGATCCGTCCCGCCTTGACGGGCTGACGCACAGACTCATAGCAAGTTCAGCTAAAATTTTTGAGAAGTGAAGATTTGAGAAACGCAGAAAAGCAAAAAGGCGCCTTTAGGGCGCCTTTCTACATAGTGGTGGGTCGTGCAGGATTCGAACCTGCGACCAATTGATTAAAAGTCAACTGCTCTACCAACTGAGCTAACGACCCGCTCGAGGAGCGGCTTACAACTTTAAACTTGATGGTGGGTCGTGCAGGATTCGAACCTGCGACCAATTGATTAAAAGTCAACTGCTCTACCAACTGAGCTAACGACCCATCAAGGTTGTGAAGCTTCTGAAGAAAACATCTAACATACAGCAGGTTAAGATGGTGGGTCGTGCAGGATTCGAACCTGCGACCAATTGATTAAAAGTCAACTGCTCTACCAACTGAGCTAACGACCCATCTTCAGGCTGCCGGACGCTTTGTTAAACTGCCCGGGCAACGGCGGCATATATTACTGATTTAGCGGGAGGGCGCAACCCTTATTTATCACCAAATCACTCAATTGCTTACCTTTCATGCTGCAAGACCAGAAATCATACGAAATCCGGTCTCTGCTGCACAAATTACATCCCAGCCAGACGCTTTTGCGCCAGTTTGGCAGATTCGCTGGTCGGGAATTGTTTGATCACTTGTTGATAGACCGCTTTAGCTTTCGCCGTATCGTTCTTCTCTTGCATGATCACGCCAACCTTAAACAGCGCTTCCGGGGCTTTCGGCGATTTCGCGTAATTCTTTACCACAGTGGCAAAATAATAAGCGGCATCATCTTTCTTGCCCTTGTTGTAATACAACTGACCGAGCCAGTAATTGGCATTGGGCTGGTAGGTGGAGTCAGGATACTTCTTCACCCACGCCTGCAGGGCCGTGATGGCCTGATCGAACTGTTTCTTCTCAAGAATCAGCGCAACTGCCGCATTGTAATCGGTATTCGCATCGCCGGTTTGTGCAGGGGCAGCGGAACTTCCACTGGCATTGCTACCACCTGCATCAGCGTTTCCCGCTGCTGCACCTGCGCCCGCCGCTGCGGCATCACCGCCACCGCTCGCCTGTGCCCCCGCATTACCGCTGCTCAACGTATCGATCTGCTGATAGAGCTGCTTCTGGCGCTCAATCACCTGATTAAGTTGATAGCTGTTCTGCTGGATTTGGCCGCGCAGCGAATCGATATCGCTTTGGTTGTCACTCATCTGCTGCTGCAACTGCTGCAGAAGCTGAGCCTGGGCATTGGAGATACGTTCAAGATTGGTGACACGGTCTTCGACCGAGCCTGAGCCAACGCTACTGATTGACGCCTGGGCATTAGCGGCCCAGGGGGCCGCTACGCCAACCAGTAACGACAGACTCAATAGATGAAGTCTGAAGTTACTCATCATGTAATGCTCTTAGTAAACCAGTACGGCACGACGGTTTTTAGCGTAAGCCGCTTCGTCATGACCCAGTACAGCTGGTTTTTCTTTACCGTAAGAAACGATAGACATCTGGTCAGCAGAAACGCCTTTACCCTGCAGGTACATTTTAACGGCGTTAGCACGACGTTCGCCCAGGGCGATGTTGTACTCTGGAGTACCGCGCTCATCCGCATGACCTTCGATGGTCACTTTGTAAGACGGGTTGCCACGCAGGAAGTTAGCGTGCTGATCCAGCATCTGAGCATAGTCAGAAGACACGTCGTACTTATCCAGACCGAAGTAAACGATGTTGTTCTGCTGCAGCTGCTGCATCTGCAGACGCGCTTGCTCGTCAGAAGACATGTTACCGTTCTGGCCAGCACCGTAAGCGCCGTTGTCTGCGCCCATACCAGTCTGGTCGTTGTTGTTGTTTTTGTGCGAGCTACATGCAGCTACCGCGATTACCGGCAGAGCCAGCATCAAACCCTTCAGCACTTTGTTCAGTTGCATTTCTTTATCCTATTATTTTGTTTGCTATACATTGTCATCCCCCGCTATGCAGGGGACTCATGCATTACAGATACGGCGACCAGGCAGGGAATTTGACCTGTCCATCGGTTGCCGGAAGACGCGCTTTGAAACGCCCATCTGTTGAAACCAACTGCAACACGGAACCCATCCCCTGAGTAGAGCTATAGATTACCATCGTGCCGTTAGGCGCCAGACTTGGCGTCTCATCCAGGAACGTGTCCGTTATTGTTTGAACGGCTCCCGTTACCAGATCCTGTTTGGCGACATGCTGAGCACCACCGGCGCTGCTGATCATCACCATGGTTTTGCCGTCAGTTGACACATCCGCATCCTGGTTCTGCGCACCTTCCCAGGTAATACGTTGTGGCGCACCGCCGTTAATACCAATCTTATAAATCTGAGGCGCACCTGCCTGATCCGAAGTGTAAGCCAGTGTCTGGCTGTCCGGGAACCAGGTCGGTTCGGTGCTGTTGTAGCGACCATCGGTCACCTGACGCGTCTGGCCAGAAGCCAAATCCATCACATACAGGTTCAGGCTGCCGGTTTTAGACAGCGCGAACGCCAGTTTAGAGCCGTCCGGCGAGAAGGCCGGTGCACCGTTGTGACGTGGATAAGAAGCGACCTGACGAATCGCACCGTTTGCCAGCGTTTGCACTACCAGCGCCGATTTGCCGCTCTCAAAGGTCACGTAAGCCACTTTGCTGCCGTCTGGAGACCAGGCCGGAGACATCAGCGGTTCAGGTGAACGATGCACGGTAAACTGGTTGTAGCCATCGTAGTCGGACACACGCAGCTCATACGGGAACTGACCGCCGTTGGTCTGCACCACGTAAGCAATACGCGTACGGAATGCGCCTTTGATACCCGTCAGCTTCTCAAACACTTCATCACTGGCAGTGTGGCCTGCATAACGCAGCCATTGCTTAGTGACTTTGTAAGAGTTCTGCGCCAGCACCGTGCCCGGTGCACCGCCAGTGTCCACCAGCTGGTAAGCGATCTGGTAGCTACCGTCCGGGTTTGGCGTGACCTGGCCCACGACAACCGCATCAATACCCAATGCGCTCCAGGCAGCAGGTTGCACTTCCTGCGCGCTGGTCGGCTGCTGTGGCAGACGTGAACGATCCAGCGGGTTGAATTTACCGCTATTGCGCAAGTCAGCCGCGACGATGCCGCCAATGTCTTCTGGCGCCGCGCCTGGGCCAGCCCATTTGAACGGTACCACACCAATTGGACGTGCGGTGTTCACGCCCTGCGTAATTTCAATGCGCACTTCTGCGTGCAGCATGGCTGCCCACAGCAGTACAAAAAAACCTAAGGTTACACGAAGTGCCTGCTTCATCTTTTCTCCCTTATCTGAACCTGAGTCCACGATAATTCGCACAGTTCCTGAAAAACACGAGTGTTCATAAATTACGGCAAGCTAACCTTAGTTCAACCTGCCGTGAGTTACTGCATTATTCCGGTTTGAAACGCATTGGGGCGTTTTTAAACACTTCATACACCGCTTGCGATGGCGGCTTAGGAATTCGAGCCTGCTTCGCGGCGGTGATTGCGGCCTGGCACAATGCCGGGTCGCCACCTTCTGCTTTGACATCAATCAGCAAACCGTCAGGTGCCAATTTGATACGCAGATTACACTCTTTACCCTTAAAGGTATCCGCATCGTAGAAGCGACTTTGAATCGCACCAACGACCTGTCCCATGTAAGAGTTAATCTCAGCGCCTGATGCACCCGCTTTCTTCTGATTCCCCTGCCCTGCCGCACCGCCAGAAGCCGTGCCACTTTTCGGTGCATTCTTACCGGACGAGAGACCACCTAACAGGTCATCAACATCACTTTCATTCTTGGCAGCTTCAGAAGCGGCTTTCTTTTTAGCATCTGCGGCTGCTTTCGCTTTGGCTGCTGCATCAGCTTTCGCTTTCGCATCGGCAGCCGCTTTCTCTTTCGCTGCCTCAGCGGCTTTCTCTTTTGCTTCTGCGGCAGCTTGCTCTTTAGCCTCTTTGGCTTCCTGAGCGGCTTTCGCCTTCGCATCAGCTGCAGCCTGCGCTTTGGCCTCTGCGGCAGCTTGCGCTTTCGCTTCGGCGGCGGCTTTGGCTTGCTCTACCGCTTTCTCTTTCGCCGCTTCAGCAGCCGCTGCTTTGGCCTGTTCGTCCGCTTTCTTCTTCGCGTCCGCTGCAGCCTGCTTCGCCTCTTCTACCGCTTTGGCTTTGGCATCTGCCGCCGCTTTAGCTTGCGCATCCGCTTCAGCTTTGGCGTCGGCCTTAGCTTTTGCGGCAGCCGCTTCTGCAGCTTTCTGCTGATCCTGCGCCTGCTTCGCGGCCGCTTCAGCGGCTTTCTGTTGCTCAGCTTGCTGTTTGGCCTGCTCTTTGGCTTCCTGCTGCGCCTGCAAACGCTCTTTTTCCAGCTCTTTCAGACGCTGCTGCTCAGCGGCTTGCTTCTGCTGTAACTCTTCGGCCTGCTGCTGCGACTGTTTCTGACGCTGCTGCTCGGCACGCTGGCTGTCGCGTTGCTGATTCTGCTGGCGGTTGTACTGTTCAACCACCGCGCCGGAATCGACCATCACGGCATCAATGTCACTGCCGCCGCCACCGCCGCTGGATTCGATCTTTTCGTTAAACGAGCTCCAGATCAGCAGGGCGATCAGCACGATGTGCAGAATCACCGAAATGATTATCGCGCGTTTTAACTTGTCGTTCTGCTCGGTTACCTTCGACACTCTCGGATCCCAAAAACGGTTCGCTTTAAATCGGCTGTGTCATCAAACCGACAGATTTCACGCCTGCCTGATGTAACAGGTTCAACGCCTTGATGATTTCGTCGTAAGGCACGTCTTTCGCTCCACCAATCAGGAACACCGTCTTCGGATTGGCTTCAATGCGGCGCTGTGCTTCGCTTACCACCTGTTCCGGCGGCAGCTGCGTCATACGATCGTGATCCACTACCAGGCTGTATTGCCCGACGCCAGCCACTTCAACAATGACCGGGGGATTATCATCCGTTGAGACCGTTTTCGAGTCGGTCGCATCAGGCAGGTCCACTTCCACGCTTTGCGTAATAATCGGCGCAGTTGCCATGAAGATGAGCAGCAACACCAACAGTACGTCCAGCAGTGGAACTATGTTGATTTCCGACTTAAGGTCGCGGCGCCCGCGACCACGGGTTCTGGCCATCGTTAACCTCGACTTACTTCGTGTTGTCGGTGGAGAAAGCCTGACGATGCAGGATAGCCGTGAACTCTTCCATAAAGTTGTCGTAGCCCTGCTCCAGCTTGTTGACGCGCTGGTTCAGACGGTTATACGCCATAACGGCAGGAATGGCCGCGAACAAACCGATGGCAGTGGCGATCAGCGCTTCGGCAATACCCGGCGCAACCATCTGCAACGTCGCCTGTTTCACCGCGCCAAGCGCGATAAAGGCGTGCATGATCCCCCACACCGTACCGAACAGACCGATATACGGGCTGATGGAACCAACGGTGCCAAGGAAAGGAATGTGGTTTTCCAGCGCTTCCAGTTCACGGTTCATTGAGATGCGCATCGCACGGCTGGCTCCCTCGACCACCGCTTCTGGCGCGTGGTTGTTAGCACGGTGCAAACGGGCAAACTCTTTGAAGCCCGAATAGAAAATTTGCTCAGATCCGCCCAGCTCATCGCGGCGTCCCTGGCTTTCCTGGTACAGGCGCGATAACTCGATGCCTGACCAGAACTTATCTTCAAAGGCTTCGGCTTCGCGACCCGCCGCATTCAGGATGCGCGTGCGCTGAATAATGATCGCCCATGAGGCAATAGAAAAGCCGATCAAAATCAACATGATAAGTTTGACCAGAAGGCTCGCCTTCAGGAACAAATCAAGAACATTCATGTCAGTCACTGCTTGAACTCCGCGACAATAGACTTGGGAAGCGCAATCGGCTTCATTAGATGTGGGTTGATGCAGGCAATCAGGACTTCTGCTTCATTCAGCACTTTGCCTTCTGCATTCACGATACGCTGCGAGAAGGTCATGGTGGCGCGAGTCATGGCGGTCACTTCACTCTGGATATCCAGAAGATCGTCAAGACGTGCTGCGGCAACAAAGTCTATCGTCATGCGTCGTACCACAAACGCCACCTGTTCTTCTAACAGGGCTTGTTGATTGAAATGGTGCTGGCGCAACATCTCGGTACGTGCTCGTTCATAGAAAGCAAGATAACTGGCGTGGTAAACCACACCACCGGCGTCGGTGTCTTCGTAATAGACCCTAACCGGCCAGCGAAACAGCGTTGTACTCACTCTACATCCCGGTCTCATTTTAAACGTTGCTACTATACGCAAGTGAGATCGGCTTGGGAATGGTCCGCCAGAGCCAGGAGAAAATAATTATCACACGTTAACAACTGGAAGGAATTTCAGGATATTTCTTGACCAGGCGCTGACATAAACTCACGTCAGCGCCCGAATAAAGCGGATAAAAAACAGCCTTGGGGGCTCAATGATAGAACCAATAGATTCCCAGAATCAGTACGATCATCGCAGGCAACGGTGAAAACACGGCTCGCCAGCGCGTTTGCAATGGACGGAGGCCCGTACCATGAATCACGCCGGTGCACACCGCCCAAATCATCAATAATCCATGCCAGATGGCTAAGTCGCTCGTGCGGGCGGCAAAGCGTGACGGTTGCCAGATAACACAGCCCGCCAGCCACAGCGCCAGTATCAGCGAAAGGGCCCGTAACGGGCCCTTGTCCATCAGACGATACAGCGTCTGAATCAGTGTGCGCATCAGTGTTGTTTATCCTTTGCGCCACTCTCTTCTGCTTGCTCAATCGCCAGCGCCGTGATCACGCCAAACGCACAGGCCAGCAAAGTGCCAAGAATCCAGGCAAAATACCACATGCTCAATCTCCTTAATCAGTACAGGGAGTGCGTATTGCTCTCAATGTGTTCTTTGGTGATACGGCCAAACATCTTGTAATAACACCACGCGGTATAGGCGAGGATAATCGGGACAAAGATGATGGCGGCGAAGGTCATCACTTTCAGCGTCAGCAGGCTTGAGGTGGCATCCCACATAGTCAGGCTAGTGCCCGGCACGGTGCTGGAAGGCATAATGAACGGGAACATCGCGATGCCTGCAGTCATGATGACGCATGCCAGCGTCAATGAAGAAAAGACAAACGCCCAGGCGCCCTTCTCCATGCGCGAACAGAGCACGGTCAGCAGCGGCAGTACCACGCCAAGCAGCGGGAACAGCCACAGGATTGGCGTCTGTTCAAAGTTCACCATCCACGCACCGGCTTCACGCACCACTTCTTTGCCCAGCGGGTTGGATGCAGCGTGATGATCGATGACGCTTTTCACCACATAGCCATCTATTCCGTATTTCACCCACACACCGGCTAATACGAAGCACACCATCATCACCAGCGCACTGATTTGCGCGGTGCCGCGCGCTCGCAGGTGCAGATCGCCGTTGGTACGCATCTGCAGATAGGTCGCACCTTGTGTCAGGATCATCGCGACGCTGATCACACCCGCCAGCAAGCCAAACGGATTGAGTAACTGGAAGAAGTTACCGGTGTAGAACAGACGCAGATACTCATCCGCATGGAAAGGTACGCCCTGCAGCAAGTTGCCGAAGGCCACGCCAATCACCAGTGGTGGTACAAAGCTGCCGATGAAAATGCCCCAGTCCCAGGTGTTGCGCCAGCGCATGTCCTCAATCTTCGAACGGTAGTCAAAACCCACCGGGCGGAAGAACAGCGAAGCCAGCACCAAAATCATCGCCACATAGAAGCCGGAAAACGCGGCGGCGTAAACCATTGGCCAGGCGGCAAACAGCGCGCCACCCGCGGTGATCAGCCATACCTGGTTGCCGTCCCAGTGCGGGGCGATGCTGTTAATCATGATACGTCGTTCGGTATCGGTACGGCCAAGGATGCGCGTCAGCATACCGACCCCCATATCAAACCCGTCGGTAACCGCAAAGCCAATTAGCAGCACGCCAATCAGCAACCACCAGACAAAGCGCAATACTTCATAATCAAACATGGTTGCTCTCCTTATCCACGAACGGGCTGAGCAGCCGCTTTCACGGTCTCATGATGGTAGCGGCCAGTCTTCAGGCTGCTGGGTCCCAGACGGGCGAACTTGAACATCAGGTACATTTCCGCCACCAGGAAAATGGTGTAGAGACCGCAAATCAGAATCATTGAGAACAGCAGATCGCCAACGGTCAGTGAGGAGTTCGCTACGGCGGTTGGCAACACTTCACCAATCGCCCAAGGCTGACGACCGTACTCAGCAACAAACCAGCCCGATTCAATGGCAATCCATGGCAGCGGAATACCGTACAGCGCCGCCTTGAGCAGCCAGCGGCTCTTACCAATGCGGTTGCGAATCACACTCAGGAATGACAGAGCGATAATACCCAGCAGCAACACGCCACACAGCACCATGATGCGGAAGGCGAAATAGAGCGGAGCCACACGTGGAATCGAATCCTGTGTCGCTTTCTGAATCTGCGCTTCAGTCGCATTCGCCACATCCGGGGTGTAGCGCTTCAGCAGCAAGCCATAACCGAGATCCTGTTTGCTGGCTTCGAACTGGCTACGCACCGCAGGATCTTTGCTGCCCGCGCGCAGTTCATTCAGCAACGCGTAGGCTTTCATGCCGTTGCGGATACGCACTTCATGTTGCGACAGCAGATCTTTCAGACCGGTGACCGGTGTATCCACCGATCGCGTCGCGATCAGCCCGAGCAAATACGGGATTTGAATCGCGTACTTGTTCTCCTGCGAATCCTGATCGGGAATACCAAACAGCGTGAAGGCCGCAGGTGCAGGCTGCGTTTCCCACTCGGCTTCAATTGCCGCCAGTTTGGTTTTCTGCACGTCACCCATTTCATAACCGGATTCATCACCCAGCACGATAACGGACAGAATCGCGGCCATGCCAAAGCTGGCTGCAATACCGAATGAGCGCTTAGCGAAAGCCACATCGCGGCCTTTCAGCAGATACCAGGCACTGATACCCAGCACGAACATCGCGCCAGCGGTGTAACCTGCCGCCACAGTGTGGACAAATTTCACCTGCGCAACCGGGTTGAGCACCAGCTCGGAGAAGCTCACCATCTCCATGCGCATGGTTTCGAAATTGAATTCAGAAGCGATCGGGTTTTGCATCCAACCGTTCGCCACCAGAATCCACAGCGCAGACATGTTAGAACCGAGCGCCACCAGCCAGGTTACCGCCAGGTGCTGGACTTTGCCAAGGCGATCCCAACCGAAGAAGAACAGACCAACAAAGGTGGATTCAAGGAAGAACGCCATCAAGCCTTCAATGGCGAGCGGCGCACCAAAGATATCGCCGACGTAGTGGGAGTAATATGACCAGTTGGTCCCGAACTGAAACTCCATGGTGAGACCGGTTGCGACACCCAGCGCAAAGTTGATACCGAACAACTTGCCCCAGAACTTGGTCATGTCTTTATAAATTTGCTTACCCGTCAGGACATATACGGTTTCCATGATCGCCAACAAAAACGCCATACCCAGCGTTAAGGGGACGAACAGGAAATGGTACATCGCCGTCAGGGCAAACTGTAAACGCGACAGCTCGACAATATCTAACATGATGACTCCTTGCTCCTCGCATGAATTTACTCTGCGGCTGACAACGGTAAACAGCGAACATTGACGTGCAGAATAAGATCCAGGAACGACTGATTATTGATTCCAGTTTTATTACTGACAGAACAGAGAAATCTGTAGCCCGAAATGAGTGAGTAACAGTGGTGAAAATTTCCCGAAAAACCGATCGCTTCAATCTGTTTCGAGCAGGAGTGTGATCCAAGAAGGCGGCAGAATTGCGCTAACAACGCCTGGCTCAAACTCCTGAAAATTCGCGGAAAAGACTGAATTGATGCAGCGCAATTTATACCGTTTGTCGTGCGTGATGCCAGCAGTAAAGTTTGTTATATCTCACGCTTTATTGATCTGGATTAAGACAATAATTTTTCAGATATGTAGTGTTAGCGTTGTTGTTAATTAGTTGTCATGAACGCGTGATGCAATTAAGGAAATAATTACTTCTCCCGTATTTTTTTAACGTTAATACCGGATACTCAGGTTTAATTTCCCCTGTGAGATCACGCACATTTTCCTATCTTTACCTTACCAACTCAGTAAGCATAGCCGCAGATTGTATCTCCGTTACGGTTTTTCCCTGCTTTTTGTGTGCCTCTGCACAGGGCGCTGTTGCCACTGGCTATCCCTCTCTTCCAGACATAAAAAAAGCCACCCGAAGGTGGCTTCATGCACATCAACAGTGATGACTTATTTGATTGGCAGAACGGCTTTAACAGCGTCGCCAATGTCAGCCAGGCTGCGTACGGTTTTCACACCGGCCGCTTCCAGCGCGGCGAATTTCTCGTCAGCGGTGCCTTTACCACCAGCAATGATGGCGCCTGCGTGGCCCATACGTTTGCCTTTCGGTGCAGTTACACCCGCGATGTAGCCGACAACCGGCTTAGTCACGTGCTCTTTAATGAAGGCTGCGGCTTCTTCTTCCGCGCTACCACCGATCTCACCGATCATGACGATCACTTCGGTCTGTGGGTCATCCTGGAACATTTTCAGGATATCGATGAAGTTTGAACCTGGGATCGGGTCACCACCGATACCGACGCAGGTTGACTGGCCATAGCCGATGTCAGTGGTCTGCTTAACCGCTTCATAGGTCAGGGTGCCTGAACGAGACACGATACCTACGCGACCTGGCTGGTGAATGTGACCTGGCATGATACCGATCTTACATTCGCCTGGGGTGATCACACCTGGGCAGTTCGGGCCAATCATGCGCACGCCAGCTTCATCCAGCTTCACTTTCACGGTCAGCATATCCAGCGTTGGGATACCTTCGGTGATGGTGATGATCAGTTTGATGCCTGCGTCGATGGCTTCCAGGATACCGTCTTTGCAGAACGGGGCTGGAACGTAGATCACGGTAGCAGTGGCGCCAGTGGCTTCTACCGCTTCACGCACGGTGTTAAACACTGGCAGACCCAGATGTGTGGTGCCGCCTTTGCCTGGCGTGACACCGCCAACCAGTTGCGTACCATAGGCCAAAGCCTGCTCAGAGTGGAAAGTCCCCTGGCCACCGGTGAAACCCTGGCAAATGACTTTGGTGTTTTTGTCGATAAGAATGGACATTATTTACCCTCCGCGGCAGCAACAACACGCTGCGCAGCGTCTGTCAGGCTGGTTGCTGCAATGATGTTCAGACCGCTGTCCGCCAGTTTCTGCGCGCCCAGTTCGGCGTTGTTACCTTCCAGACGTACCACCACTGGCACGTTCACACCCACTTCTGCAACTGCACCGATGATGCCGTCTGCGATCAGGTCGCAACGCACGATGCCGCCGAAGATGTTAACGAATACTGCTTTAACAGCATCGTCAGACAGGATGATTTTGAAGGCTTCGGTTACGCGCTCTTTGGTCGCGCCGCCGCCGACATCAAGGAAGTTAGCTGGCTGGCCACCGTGGTGTTTCACGATGTCCATGGTACCCATTGCCAGACCGGCACCGTTCACCATACAGCCGATGTTGCCATCCAGCGCAACGTAGTTCAGTTCCCACTGTGTTGCATGTGCTTCACGTGGATCTTCCTGGCTTGGATCGCGCATTTCACGCAGCTCAGGCTGACGGAACAATGCGTTACCGTCGGCGCCCAGTTTGCCATCGAGGCAGATCAGGTCGCCCTGCTTGGTGATCACCAGCGGGTTGATCTCAACCATCGCCAGATCGCGTTCCAGGAACATGGTCGCCAGACCCATGAAGATTTTGGTGAACTGGCTAACTTGCTTACCGGACAGGCCCAGTTTGAACGCCAACTCACGACCCTGGTATGGCTGAGGTCCGGCCAGCGGATCCAATGCCATTTTGTGGATCAGGTGCGGGGTTTCTTCCGCCACTTTCTCGATTTCCACGCCGCCTTCGGTGGAAGCCATGAAGATCACGCGACGGGTAGCACGGTCAACCACCGCACCCAGATAGAGTTCCTGGTCGATGTCAGTCGCGGCTTCAACCAGAATCTGGTTTACCGGCTGGCCATCAGCATCAGTTTGGTAGGTCACCAGACGCTTGCCCAACCAATGCTCAGCAAATGCACGGATATCTTCCTTGCTGTTCACCACTTTCACGCCACCCGCTTTACCGCGGCCACCGGCATGTACCTGACATTTTACTACCCACGGACCTGCGCCAATTTTAGAGGCGGCTTCTTCTGCTTCACGTGGCGTAGCGCAGGCGTAACCAGTTGGAGCTGGCATGCCATAGCGAGCAAACAACTGCTTCGCCTGGTATTCATGTAAGTTCATGATGTTCTATCCATTCAGATATGAGTTTGGGCGCACCGTTGTGCGATGCGCCCGGCGAAAATTAGACGTCCAGCAGCAGACGCGCCGGATCTTCCAGCATCTCTTTCACCGCGACCAGATAGCCCACGGATTCGCGACCATCGATCAGACGGTGGTCATAAGAGAGTGCCAGATACATCATTGGCAGGATCACAACCTGACCATTGACCGCCATCGGGCGCTCCTTGATCGCGTGCATGCCCAGAATCGCGCTCTGCGGTGGGTTGATGATCGGCGTAGACATCAGGGAACCGAACACACCGCCGTTGGTGATGGTGAAGTTACCGCCGGTCAGCTCGTCAACCGTCAGCTTACCGTCACGGCCTTTCACCGCCAGTTCTTTAATTTTCTTCTCGATGTCAGCCATGCTCAGCGCATCAACATCTTTCAGCACTGGGGTTACCAGGCCGCGCGGCGTAGACACCGCGATGCTGACGTCGAAGTAGTTGTGGTAAACCACATCTTCGCCATCGATAGAAGCGTTCACTTCTGGATAGCGTTTCAGGGCTTCAACCACCGCTTTGATGTAGAAGGACATGAAGCCCAGACGCACACCGTGACGTTTCTCAAACGCGTCGCCGTACTGCTTGCGCAGATCCATGATCGGCTTCATGTTGATTTCGTTGAAAGTGGTCAGCATCGCGGTGCTGTTTTTCGCTTCCAGCAGACGCTCAGCCACACGCTTACGCAGACGCGTCATTGGTACGCGTTTTTCGCTGCGGTTAGCCACAGCAGCCTGTGGTGCCGTGGCCGCTGCTGCAGGCGCCGCTTTCGCGCCGTCAGCTTTCTTCGCGACATGCTTCTCAACATCTTCACGCGTCAGACGACCACCCACACCGGTGCCTTTAATCTGGCTCGCGTCGAGGTTGTTTTCAGCGATCAGGCGACGAACCGCTGGGCTCAGCGCATCGTTGCTCTCTTCTTCCAGAGACGCGGTTTTACGCTGTTCTGGTGTCGCTTCTTTCGTTTCTACTTTCGCAGAGGTCTCTTTACCACCGCTGTTGCCTTCCACCAGGCGGCCTAACAGCTGGCGCGAGAGCACCGTAGCGCCTTCGTCTTCCAGAATCGCTTCCAGTACACCGTCTGCTGAAGCAGGCACTTCAAGCACAACTTTGTCCGTTTCAATCTCAACCAGTACTTCATCGCGACTGACCGCATCGCCGGGTTTTTTGTGCCAGGTTGCAACCGTTGCATCCGCTACGGATTCAGGCAAATCGGGAACCAGAATTTCTACGCTACTCATTTTCTTTCCTTTTAATTAACCAAGGTTCAGCGCGTCGTTAACCAGGTCTTGCTGCTGTTGTTGATGTACGGACATGTAGCCCACGGCTGGTGAAGCAGAAGCCGGACGACCTGCGTAACGCAGTGACGCACCGAAGGGAACCACTTCGCGGAAATGATGCTGACTGCAATACCATGCGCCCTGGTTCAGTGGCTCTTCCTGACACCAGACGAAATCCTGCACATGCGCATAATTTTTCAATACGTCCTGCACTACTTTGTGCGGGAACGGATAGAGCTGTTCGATACGCACGATGGCGACATCGGTCTGCTCATTCTTGCGACGCTGTTCCAGCAGATCGTAATAAACCTTACCGGAACACATCACCACGCGTTTCACTTGTTTCGGATCTAGATCGTCAATCTCGCCAATCGCCGGTTGGAAGCTGCCATTGGCCAGCTCTTCCAGGCTGGAGACCGCCAGTGGATGGCGCAACAGCGATTTCGGTGACATCACAATCAGCGGACGGCGCATACCGCGCAGCGCTTGGCGGCGCAGCATGTGGTAAACCTGTGCTGGCGTTGATGGCACGCATACCTGCATGTTCTGTTCAGCACAGAGTTGCAGATAGCGCTCCAGACGCGCAGAGGAGTGCTCTGGCCCCTGACCTTCATAACCGTGTGGCAGCAGCATCACGAGGCCACACATACGGCCCCACTTCTGCTCGCCGGAGCTGATGAACTGGTCGATCACCACCTGAGCACCGTTGGCGAAGTCGCCGAACTGCGCTTCCCAAATGGTCAGCACGCGCGGTTCTGCGGTGGCATAGCCGTATTCAAAGGCCAGTACCGCTTCTTCTGACAGCACGGAATCCCAGACCTTGAACTGACCCTGGCCGTTATGGACATGGTGCAGCGGGGTGTAGGTTGAGCCGTTGGTTTGGTTGTGGATCACCGCATGACGGTGGAAGAAGGTGCCACGGCCGGAGTCTTCACCCGACAGACGGACAGGAATACCTTCGTCAACCAGCGTGGCGTACGCCAGGTTTTCCGCGCCGCCCCAGTCAAATGGCTTGTTGCCTTCCGCCATTTCTTTACGGTCATTGTAAATCTTCGCCACGCGCGACTGCACTTCGACGGCTTCCGGTACGCTGCTGATGCGGCGCGCTAGCTCTTGCAGACGTTTGTACTCAACCGTGGCAGGATAGTTTTCATCCCACTCGTGGTTCAGGTACGGCGACCATGTGAAGGAGTGCAGGCTCATCGGACGCCATTCTGGCACCACGCATTCGCCTTCATCCAACGCATCACGGTAGAGATTGACCAGTTCGGTCGCATCTTCTAACGTCGCCACACCTTCGCTCTCCAGCTGATCGGCGTAGATCTTACGTGGCGTTGGATGTTTCTTGATTTTCTGGTACATCAGCGGCTGGGTTGCACTTGGCTCATCCGCTTCGTTATGGCCGTGACGGCGGTAGCACACCAGATCGATAAACACGTCGCGTTTAAAGGTGTTGCGATAATCCAGCGCCAGGCGAGTCACGAAGGCCACCGCTTCTGGATCGTCCGCATTCACGTGGAAGATTGGCGCCAGCACCATCTTGCCGATGTCGGTGCAGTAAGGCGTTGAACGCGCATCTTTCGGGTTCGAGGTGGTGAAACCTACCTGGTTGTTAATCACGATGCGAACGGTACCGCCCACTTCGTAACCGCGCGCCGCAGACATGTTCAGGGTTTCCTGCACCACGCCCTGGCCGATCACCGCCGCATCACCGTGGATGGTGATCGGCAGAACTTTGTTGCTGCTTGGCTCAGCCAGACGATCCAGACGTGCACGCACCGAACCCATGACCACTGGGCTTACGATTTCGAGGTGTGACGGGTTAAACGCCAGCGCCAGGTGCACTAAACCACCTTCGGTTTCAACGTCAGACGAGAAGCCCATGTGGTACTTCACGTCGCCGGTGCCGAGGTGCTCTTTGTGTTTGCCGGAGAATTCGTCAAACAGATCCTGTGGCTTTTTACCCAGTACGTTGATCAGGACGTTGAGACGACCACGGTGTGCCATCCCCAGTACCACTTCACGCGTACCGCTTTTGCCTGCATGGCGAATCATTTCGCGCAGCATCGGCACCAGAGCATCACCGCCTTCCAGTGAGAAGCGTTTTGCACCCGGGAATTTCGCGCCGAGGTATTTTTCCAGACCTTCAGCCGCGGTCAGCTCTTTCAGGAAACCTTTTTTCTCGTCGCTGCTGAATGACGCATGGCCGACCACCGATTCCAGACGCTGCTGAATCCAGCGTTTCTCATCGGTGTTGTTGATGTGCATGTACTCTGCACCAATCGAGCCACAATAGGTCTGCTGCAGCGCCGCGAACAGATCAGCCAGCTTCATGGTCTCTTTACCAATGGCAAAGGAACCTACGTTAAAGCTTTCCTGAAAATCGGCGTCGGTGAGATCGTGATAAGAAGGGTCAAGATCCGCCACCCGATCCTGTTTCCACAGGCCGAGCGGATCGAGGTTAGCGTGCTGATGGCCGCGGAAGCGGAACGCATTGATCAGCTGCAGCACTTTAACCTGTTTGGAATTAGTAGCCGGATCGGTGACTGAGGATGTGTAGCGGGTCGCATCTTTTGCCAGGCGGCGGAAGTAATCACGCGTGGTGGAGTGAAACTGCTCAGGTTTCACGCCAGTGCCGGGCAGCTGTTGGAACAGCTCGCGCCACATTTCATCAACTGAGTCAGGATCGGTCAGGAAATCCTCATAGAGTTGCTCTATGTAGGATTGGTTCGCGCCGGCCAGCCAGGAGGAGTCCAGCCAGGGTTTCATCGCGCTGTTCTGCATTGTGATCCCTTAAGCATTAATCTGCTTTTTATGAGGTTTCATTTGTTGCCGCTTTCGCGGCTTGCCGTAGTGAGTTCAGCGATACGAACCTGTGCGCAACCGGCGCCTGGCCCGTAAGGGAACCTTTATAAGCGTGGTCAGTACCGCGCTTATAAAGGCTTCCGTAAACTGCCGGGAACCTTAAGTTCCCGGACAGTGACTTCAGTGTGTTACGCCCCGCGTTGCAGCAGCATCGACTTAATATGGCCGATAGCGCGCGTCGGGTTTAGTCCTTTCGGGCACACGCTCACACAGTTCATGATGCTGTGACAGCGGAATACACTGAAAGCATCGTTCAGATTGTCCAGACGCGCATCGGTTTCGGTATCGCGGCTGTCGATCAGGAAACGGTAAGCGGCTAACAAACCTGCCGGACCGATGAACTTGTCCGGGTTCCACCAGAACGATGGGCACGAGGTCGAGCAGCAAGCGCACAGAATACACTCGTACAATCCATCCAGGTGCTCACGGTCTGCCGGGGTCTGCAGATGCTCGCGTGCTGGCGGATTTTCCCCATTATTCAACAGGAAAGGCTTAATCTTCTCATACTGCGTATAGAATTGTCCCATATCAACGACGAGGTCGCGGATCACCGGCAAACCAGGCAGTGGACGGATAACAATTTTCTTCGTGCCATTACCCAGCGCGGAGACTGGCGTGATGCAGGCCAAGCCGTTTTTGCCGTTCATGTTGAGGCCGTCAGAACCGCAAACACCTTCACGGCATGAGCGACGGAAGGCCAGCGTTGGGTCCTTCTCTTTCAGACGAATCAACGCGTCCAGCAACATCATGTCACGACCGTCTTCTGACTCCAGCGTGTATTCCTGCATACGCGGTTTGTCATCGACTTCCGGGTTGTAACGATAGATAGAAAATTCGAGTCTCATGATGATCTCCGCAATTAGTAGGTACGCGCTTTCGGCGGGAAGGCCGCACGCAGTTTCGGTTGCATGTTCACCTCACGGCGCGTCATGCTTTCCGTTTGCGGAACATAGAGGCTGTGACACAGCCAGTTAGCATCATCACGTTCCGGGTAGTCGAAGCGGCTGTGTGCGCCACGGCTTTCGGTACGGAAGTTTGCAGCGACCGCCGTGGCGTACGCGGTTTCCATCAGGTTATCCAGCTCAAGGCACTCGATACGTTGGGTGTTGAAATCTGGCGAACGGTCATCAAGACGCGCTGACTTCAGACGTTCACGAATCACTTTCAGCTCTTCCAGACCTTCACGCATCGCATCACCTTCGCGGAATACCGAGAAGTTGTTCTGCATGCAACGCTGCAACGCTTTACGGATTTCAACCGGATCTTCACCCGTGGTGTTGTTTTCCCAGCGGTTGAAGCGCGCCATGGCGGCATCAATGTTTTCCTGCGTGGCTTCGCGCAGTTCACCCTGCTCTTCCAGACACTCCAGCAGGTGCACACCCGCCGCGCGGCCAAATACCACCAGGTCGAGCAACGAGTTACCGCCGAGACGGTTAGCGCCGTGTACTGATACACAAGCAATTTCGCCTACCGCGAACAGGCCCGGAATCACTTCGTCTTCACCCTGCTCGTTCACGCGCAGCGCCTGACCGGTCACTTTGGTCGGCACGCCGCCCATCATGTAGTGGCAGGTTGGAATAACCGGAATCGGCTCTTTAACCGGATCGACGTGCGCAAAGGTACGCGACAGCTCAAGGATACCCGGCAGACGCGATTCCAAAACTTCTGCGCCCAGATGATCGAGTTTCAGCTTGATGTGCGGGCCCCATGGACCGTCACAACCACGGCCTTCACGAATTTCCACCATCATGGAGCGTGCGACCACGTCACGACCTGCCAGATCTTTGGCGTTTGGCGCATAACGCTCCATGAAGCGTTCGCCGTGTTTGTTCAGCAGGTATCCACCTTCACCACGGCAACCTTCAGTGACCAGCACACCCGCACCGGCGATACCGGTTGGGTGGAACTGCCACATTTCCATATCCTGCACCGGCACACCGGCACGCAGCGCCATACCTACGCCGTCACCGGTGTTGATGTGCGCGTTAGTAGTGGACTGGTAAATACGGCCTGCACCGCCCGTTGCCAGAATGGTCGCTTTCGCTTTGAAGTAAACGGTTTCACCGGTTTCCATGCAGATAGCGGTACAGCCGACAATCGCACCGTCTTCATTTTTCACCAGATCCAGCGCATACCATTCGGAGAAGATGGTGGTTTTGTTTTTCAGGTTCTGCTGATACAGGGTATGCAGCAGTGCGTGACCAGTACGGTCGGCTGCCGCAGCGGTACGCGCCGCCTGCTCACCGCCGAAGTTCTTCGACTGACCACCAAACGGACGCTGATATACGCGGCCGTCATCAAGACGGGAGAAAGGCAGACCCATGTGTTCCAGTTCCAGAATCGCTTCCGGACCGACGTGACACATATACTCGATCGCGTCCTGGTCACCGATATAGTCGGAGCCTTTGACGGTATCGTACATATGCCATTCCCAGTTATCTTCATGGGTGTTACCCAGCGCAACGGTAATACCGCCCTGCGCCGATACGGTATGAGAACGGGTTGGGAAAACTTTGGATAACAGGGCACAAGTCTGGCCCGATTGGGAGATTTGCAGAGCCGCGCGCATTCCCGCGCCACCCGCGCCGATCACCACGGCATCAAATTCTCTGACTGGCAAACTCATTTACACACCCCACACAACAACGATTCCATAAACGGCATACGACAACAGCGCGACTACAATCACAAACTGCAGCAGCAAGCGGGTTGCTACTGGTTTAACGTAGTCGGTCAGGACCTGCCACATACCAATCCAGCCGTGGACCAGAATCGAGAACAGCGTCAGTATCGTAAACACTTTCGTGAAGGCAGAGGCGAAGAAGCCGTGCCAGGCGTCATAGGTCAGGGTGCCGGTCATCACCACAAAACCAAGGAGGTAGATGATGTAGAGCGTCATTAAGATTGCAGCAGCACGCAGTAACAGCCAGTCATGAATACCGTTGCGTCCTAATGCAGAAGCATTGCTTACCATACGAGGACTCCAGCCAAAATTGAGAGCACGACAGTGATACCAAAAGCCGCTTGCGCGGAACGGGTTCCCACCTGC
The DNA here is from genome assembly GCF_009829935.1 of Pantoea sp. Seng. Taxonomy (NCBI): domain Bacteria; kingdom Pseudomonadati; phylum Pseudomonadota; class Gammaproteobacteria; order Enterobacterales; family Erwiniaceae; genus Pantoea; species Pantoea sp. Seng. The sequence goes on from NZ_SZZV01000002.1 coordinate 111,815, forward strand.
AGGGTTTCTTCCATAAAGCCAAAATCAGCCAGCATATGACGAATACCGCCCACGACGTGGTACGCCAGCGCAGTCAGGATGCCCCACATGATGAATTTGGCGAAGAAGCTGTCCATGATGGAAGCCGCTTGCTGGAAGCCTTCAGGAGAAGAGAGAGAGAGACCCAGTAACCAGAGCAGTATTCCGAGAGCGACAAAGGTGATCACGCCGGAGACGCGGTGGAGAATGGACGATATTGCAGTAACGGGAAACCGGATCGTCGAGAGATCCAAGTTAACAGGTCTTTGTTTTTTCACGGTTTTGCCCACACAGCTCTTTTTTATTTTGCTTCCTCCGGACCTGAGTCGCATCAGAGCACAGCGCGTGTTCAGACTGCAACCGCCACCAAAAAAGCAACATCCAGTGTTAAGTGAAGCGAAAAAAACGCTGGGTGGCTCCTGGTGTCAGGGTATTCCGGAGACCTGGCGGCAGTATAGGAGGATCACATTCTGATTACAATTCCCCTACAATCTCTTTGGTCACATTTAGGCTGAACAGTGATCCGACTCACGAATTTCACAATTCATACATTTTTAATTATCTGATTTGACAAAAGATCAACATTTCAGTTACAAACAAACGCATTAAAGCCCTATGATGCACAAAAGTTATGGGGATACACTTTCCCCTAAGCTCAAGTTATGTAACATTGCCTTTACGAGCAACACAAAGCATCAGGTTATTGGTTACCAAGAAGTTATGTCGTGACAGGATCTTTAACATCCGCGCTGTTCAGCATGTCATGCCCGAACGCCACCGACTGGCCCTAATACATCTCCCTGTAACCCTGCACGACAAACGTTACCGCAGAGTGATACTGTGAAGATTGTGGTTTTATACAACATGAAGGCTATTCTGGTGTCTAAGATCCTTACCTACTAAGGCGCTATGGAGACGAAAAATGACAGATAAAAAAGTGACGCTAACCCTACAAGATAATGCTTCCGTTGAACTGGATGTGATGCAAGGTACGCTGGGACAAGACGTTGTTGATGTCCGCACACTTGGCATTCACGGCCTGTTCACTTTCGATCCCGGTTTCACCTCTACTGCGTCATGCGAATCTAAAATCACTTTTATTGATGGTGATGAAGGCATTCTGTTACACCGCGGCTTCCCGATTTCCGAACTGGCAACCCACTCCAACTACCTCGAAGTGTGTTACATCCTGCTGAATGGCGAAGCTCCGACCCAAGCCCAGTTTGAAGAATTCCGCACCACCGTTACCCGCCACACCATGATCCACGAGCAAATCACCCGACTGTTCCATGGCTTCCGCCGCGACTCGCATCCGATGGCGGTAATGTGTGGTGTCACTGGCGCCCTGGCGGCGTTCTATCACGACTCCTTAGACGTCAACATTGAACGTCACCGTGAAATCGCTGCCTTCCGCCTGCTGTCCAAAATGCCGACCATGGCAGCGATGTGCTACAAATATTCGATTGGTCAGCCGTTCGTTTACCCACGTAACGACCTGTCCTACGCAGGCAACTTCCTGCATATGATGTTCGCCACACCGTGTGAAGAGTACAAAGTGAACCCGGTGCTGGAACGCGCCATGGACCGTATTCTGATTCTGCATGCTGATCATGAGCAGAACGCCTCTACCTCAACCGTGCGTACCGCCGGTTCTTCTGGTGCAAACCCATTTGCCTGTATCGCTGCGGGTATCGCTTCACTGTGGGGACCGGCACACGGTGGCGCCAACGAAGCTACCCTGCGTATGCTGGAAGAGATCAGCACCGTTGAGCACATCCCAGAATTCGTACGTCGCGCGAAAGATAAAAACGATTCGTTCCGTCTGATGGGCTTCGGTCACCGTGTTTACAAAAACTATGACCCTCGCGCCACCGTGATGCGTGAAACCTGTCACGAAGTGCTGAATGAGTTGGGTATGAAAGATGACCTGCTGGAAGTGGCGATGGAGCTGGAACATATCGCGCTGAACGACCCGTACTTCATCGAGCGTAAACTCTATCCAAACGTCGATTTCTACTCTGGCATTATTCTGAAAGCGATGGGTATTCCTTCTTCCATGTTTACCGTTATCTTCGCGATGGCGCGTACCGTGGGTTGGATTGCACACTGGAAAGAGATGCACGACGAAGGCATGAAGATTGCGCGTCCACGTCAGCTGTATACCGGTTACACCGAGCGTCCATTTAACTCGGCGCTGAAAAAGTAACCCACAGCTAAATGAGTGTGAAAGAAAGGCTGCCATTTCATTGAGATGGCAGCTTTTTTATTGTTCGCATTATGGGGTCAAAACTGACATCCCGGGCACCAGTAAAATGGCCGCGACGATAGCGTGCCTTTCTCAATCAGCGTGCCGCAGCGCCGACATCTCTTGCCCTGGCGATGAAACACCTCAAAGCGAAACGCCGCATCGGCATGGTATTTCTTCATACTGCCGCGCATCTGATACGACAAACGTGGCACCGCCAGCATCGCCTCACTTAATGCATTGAGCTGTGCCTCAGTGAGATCCTGCGCCCGATGCGACGCCAGCAATCCGGCATGCCATAAAATCTCCACACGCAAATAGTTACCCAATCCCGCCAGAAAGGCCTGATCGAGTAACAATCCGCTGAACTGACGGCGACGAAAACGCGGCGATAGCAGCCGCTCACGCACCTCTGCCACCGTTAAAGTGGCATCGAGCACATCAGGCCCCACGCGCTGCAGAAAGGGATGTGCGCCGACGGTATCTGCATTGAGCAGTTCAATATCCGAAGCGCTATAGAGCAGGATGGTCTGTTCGGCGTTTGCCAGCCGTACGCGCAACTGCCGCGAAGTGTTGGGTTCAGTGCCGGTCGGCACCACACGCCACACGCCGTACAATTGATTATGGCTATAGAGAATTAAGCCATTCGAAAAATGCGTCAGCAGTGCTTTGCCACGTGTTTCAAAAGCCGTAATGGTTTCACCCATTAGTGCCGGTTCGTAGGTTTTCAGTTCAGGAAAGGCAAACCACACATCAGTGAGTGGCCTGCCTTCCATCGCCGCTGCCAGTTGATCCGCCGCACGGCGGATCTCCGGTCCTTCAGGCATAACGTCTCCTGTTAATGCGTCGATCCACCGACCACGCGGATGTCATTTTCAGTGCTCAGCATCACCTGCAACGAGGTTTCCAGCGCCAGGATCACGCTGGCCGTCGCCATACTGGCGACGCCGGGATGGTTCACCGCCTGTTCTGGCATATAGGGAATATGAATAAAGCCCCCGCGCGCCGGACTGTTGGTGGTCTTCAGCCAGTGCAACAGACTGTACATCACGTGGTTACAGGTAAATGTCCCGGCCGTTTGCGATACCGAGGCCGGCACACCCACTTCGCGCAGTGCTGCAACCATCGCTTTAATCGGTAAGGTGGAAAAATAGGCGGCAGGTCCATCCATCACGATGGGCTGGTCGATCGGCTGCTGCTGATCGTTGTCGGGAATACGCGCATCATCCACGTTGATCGCCACACGTTCGACGGTGATATCAACACGCCCACCGGCCTGGCCCACGCACAATACTCGGTCAGGTTGAATCTCATCCAGCGCTTGCGTTAGCACCTTTCCGCAGGTGGCAAACACCACGGGTAGCTGGCGCACCACAATTCGGGCTCCGGCAATCTCTTTACCGTCAAAACTGCGCACCGCTTCCCATGAAGGGTTAATGGTTTCGCCACCGAACGGCTCAAACGCCGTCATCAATACCGTTTTCATTGCGACCTCATAAGAACATCAGGAAGTAGAGCAGGAAGACATTGACCAATAACAGTAGCACACCGGTTGGCACCTGAGCCTTGATCACCCCGTTTCGATCCGGCAACTCCAGTAAGCGCGCGGGTACGATGTTGAAGTTCGCCGCCATCGGCGTCATCAAGGTGCCGCAATAGCCAGAAAACATGCCAATTGCCGCCATGACCGCCGGATTGCCGCCGTGTTGCAGCACCAGAATAGGAATCCCAATGCCAGCCGTCACTATCGGGAAGGCGGCAAACGCATTACCCATCACCATGGTCAGCAGTGCCATGCCAATCGCATACACCGCGACCGCAATCAGGCGATTGTCCACTGCCAGATACTGTTCAGTCAGATGTGAAATCGCAGTGCCGACGCCCGCGCTGGTGAATAACAGACCGAGCGTGGCAAGAATTTGCGGCAGAATAAATGCCCAACCCACTGCATCCAGCAGGCGGCGAGTTTCCTGCATCGACTGCAGCGGTTTTTCATGGGTGATTTGCAGCGCGATGATCCAGCCCAGCACGCAGCCGACCATCATCGAGAACAGGGTCACCAGCGTTGAATGATTACCCGGGCCAAACACAGCATCTTGCAAGCCAGGGATGTTGTTAAACGCCAGCACACCAATCACGGTGACCACCGGAATCGCCAGCGCGGGCAAAAACAGCTTATTACGCAAACGCTTCGCACTTTCGCGCTTCTGCTGATCGCTGCGCTGATGATAGCTGCCGAGACGCACGCCGCCGAAACCGGCAATTAACGCCATCAACACCACCGCAATGCCGACGCCAATGTGCAGCATGCGTTTACCCGCAGCGGCATCGCCTGCCCACTGCCCCATCAGTTGATAAGCACCATCACCAATCAGGAACATCAGGCCATACAGCGCCCAGAATAAACCGGTCGTAAAGCGTCTTGGGTTAGCCGCATCACGCCAGGAGAGAACGGCGACCACCAGCAGGATCACCCCTGCCAGCCACATCAGATATTGTTGCTGAAACATTATTTCCCGCCTTTGGCGTGCAACGCCTGCTGATTAATGGCACCCAATTCACGCGCCAGCTGGCGGTCAAGGCGCACCAGTCGCGCCGAATGGATCAGGAAGGCACAGAGTGCGGTGGGAATACCCCACAAAGCGATATGCAGCGGCTCGGTGCTAATGCCTGCCGACTCCTGCATAAAGTTGTGCATGAAGATAATCGCGCCGAATGCGACAAAGATATCTTCACCAAAGAACAGCCCGACGTTATCGGTGGCTGCCGACATGGCGCGCAAGCGATGGCGCACTTCATCGGGCACTTCACCATAGCGGTTTTCTGTGGCGCCTTCTGCCATCGGTGCCAGCAGTGGACGCACCATCTGCGGATGACCTCCGAGGCTGGTTAAACCGAGTGCTGCGGTGATTTCACGCACGAACAGATAGACAATCAGCAAACGGCCCGCCGTCGCGGTTTTGATCTGCGCGATCCAGCTTTGTGCGCGCTCCTTCAAACCGTGGCGCTCCAGCAAACCGATCACGGCCAGCGGCAGCAGCAAAATCAGCGGCAAGTTGCGGGTGTTCAGGAAGCCGGAACCAAGTTTCTCCAGAATATCGGCCAGCGGCAGATGCGCGGCCAGGCCGGTCACAAAACCGGCAACAATCACCACCAGCACCGGGTTAAAGCGCAACACGAATCCCAGAACGATGGCGGCAATGCCGAGTAACGGCCAGAGATTGACCACGTTATCCATGTTTTTCCCCTCATCAGAAATAAAAAGCCCGATACAGATCGGGCGAGTTGTTATTTGTCATGCGCTGGTCACAGTAATTTGATGGTTAGCAAAAGCCGCACGCAACGTGCGCGCAAATTGCAGCGCGTGTGCACCATCGCCATGCAGACACACGGTTTCTGCATTCACCGGCACCCACTCCCCGCTGATACTCTTCACCTGACGCTGCTGCACCATAGTGAGCGTTTGCGCCAGCGCCTGCTCGGCTTCTTCAATCATCGCGCCTGGCTGGCTGCGCGGCACCAGTGCGCCGGTTGCCAGATAGCCACGGTCGGCGAACACCTCCTCCCGCGTGCGCAAGCCATGATGCGCAGCCGCCTTGATGGAAGCACTGCCCGCCAGACCGACCAGAATCAATGCGGGATCGATCGCTTTCACCGCGCGGGCAATCGCGTCGGCGAGCGTTGCGTCCGCCGCGGCCTGGTTGTACAGCATGCCGTGTGGCTTCACATGCACTAAACGCTCACCTTCACTTTCGGCGATGCTCTTCAGTGCGCCGATCTGATAGATCATCTGCGCATACACCGTTTCCGGTGGCAACTGCATCGCGGTGCGACCAAAATTTTCGCGATCCGGGAAGCTGGGATGGGCACCAATCGCCACACCCGAGGCTTTGGCCCAGCGCACCGATTGCAGCATGGTTTGCGCATCACCAGCGTGAAAACCACAGGCAATGTTGGCCGAACTCACCAGCGTCAGCAGTTCCTGATCGCTGGCGCTGCCTTCGCCGAGGTCAGCGTTAAGATCAATCTTCATGTGCAAGCCCCCAGGCAATTTGGTCAAAGGAGCGCTGTTGATGCTGCTTCGCCAGCAGCGCTTCTTCCAGAGTGCAATGGATAAAGTGAATCGGTTCGCCGAGTCGAATCTGCGCCAGTTGATACAGGTCAGCTTCGATAACACAGGCGATACGCGGATAACCGCCGGTAGTTTGCGCATCGGCCATGAGCACAATCGGTTGGCCATTAGGCGGCACCTGCACCACGCCGGGCACTAACCCATGTGACAACAAATCACGCGTGGCTTTACGCTGCAATTGACGCCCCTGCATGCGGTAACCCATACGATTGCTCTGCGGACTCAGCTTCCACGGGCTGCGCCAGAAACCTTCCTGCGCTTCGCGCGTGAACTCGTTATACTCCGGGCCCGGTAAAGCGCGAATGCGGTTGCCCCACAACAACTGACGAACGCCCGCTTTGCCTGTGAAGGTGCGGGAGGGTTTGCCCAACGGCAGCTGATCGCCATCCTGCAGCTTACGGCCCTGGAAACCGCCAAAAGCCGCTTTGAGATCGGTACTGTGTGAACCGAGCATCTCATCAATGGCGAAACCGCCATTGACCGCCAGATAACTGCGCATACCGCGCACCGGCATCGCCAGGGACAGCACCTGACCTTTTTTCACCGGCAGTCGCCAGCCAGTCCACACCGGTTTGCCATCCAGATCGGCATTACAGCCCGCCCCAGTGAGTGCAAACCAGCCGTCACGTTTGAATTCCGCTTTGAACTGGCCGAGCACAATCTCTAATACCGCGCTCTCTTCCGGGTTGCCCACCAGCATATTGGCGGTGCGCATTGAGGGTTGATCGAGAGCGCCGCTAACGCTAATGCCATATTGCCGCCAGCCGGTACGGCCCTGATCCTGAATCGAGGTCATCAATCCGGCGCGTAGAATGTTTAACATACGCCCTCCGGTTGCGGCACAAAGCGCACGCTGTCACCGGGGCGCAGCAGTGTCGGCGGGTGTTGTAAGGGGTCAAACAGGCTGACGGGCGTATGGCCAATTAGCTGCCAACCGCCAGGTGCGGCCAATGGGTAGATACCCGTCTGACTGCCACCGATGCCGACTGATCCACTGGGAACGATAACTCGCGGTTCAGCACGGCGCGGCGTGTGCAGACGTTCATCCAAGCCGCCGAGATAGGGAAAACCAGGCTGGAAGCCGATGAAATAGACCACGTAATCAACACTGCTGTGCAGCTCGACGACCTGTTTTGGCGACAGGCTGGCCCCCTCAGCCACCACTTGCAGATCGGGGCCACCCGCGCCACCGTACACCACCGGAATCTCCACCCGACGTGATTCAGGAATCTGTTCCTCACTCTCTTCCCACCAGCGCTGAAGACGCTCAATGGCATCCAGCGCATTCAATTGCGGATCGCGCAGTAGCAGCGTCAGGTTATTCATCCCCGGAATCACTTCCTGAACCTGTTCATTGTGCTGCAGGCGCTGGCACAGTCCCCAGATGCGCTGCTGGCTGGCGAGTGAAACGGGGGGGGCCAGCTCCAGCACCACCGCTCGCTCACCCAGTAGATAACAACGTGCTCGTTGCAAAACCCACCTCCCGGTCATGATTGGCGCGGACAAAAAATGTCCACAAATCGCTTTGCTTATAATGAAAGTCAATAAGTTATGCGAAAGTGACAGAGATGTGTCAACAGATTTGCGTCCTTAACGTGGGTTAAGGACGCGGAGAGAGAGAAATCAGGCAGGATTGTCGATATCAATAAAGGTTACGTCGAGGCCATAGCTCTGCGCCAGCCATTCGCCCAGCGCCTTGATACCAGCGCGCTCGGTGGCATGATGCCCGGCGGCGAAAAAGTGCAGGCCTTGTTCACGTGCGCTGTGAATGGTTTGCTCAGAAACTTCGCCCGTGATAAACGCATCTACACCAAAAGCAGCCGCGCTATCGATAAAGCCCTGTCCGCCACCACTGCACCAGGCGACGCGTTTGATCAGTGCCGGGGCATTATCACCACAGTGCAACGGTTTACGACCTAAGCGTTCGGCGATTTTCGCCGCCAGCGCTTCACCGCTCAACGGTTCAGCCAGCTCGCCCCATGGCACTAACGGCTGAATTTCCCCTTTCACTTCAATATCAAACAACTTTGCCAGCTGTGCATTGTTGCCGAGCTGTGGATGTGCATCGAGCGGCAGGTGCCAGCCATACAGGTTGATATCATTGACCAGCAGCGTATGCAGACGCTGGCGTTTCATTCCTTTAATCAGCGGCGATTCGCTCTTCCAGAAATAACCGTGATGGACCAGGATAGCGTCAGCATTGCGCTTGACCGCTTCATCGAGCAGCGCCTGACACGCGGTCACGCCCGTGATGACAGTTTTCACTTCCGCGCGACCTTCCACCTGCAAACCATTAGGCGCATAGTCACTGAAGGCGCTGGTGTTCAGCTGCTGATTAACAATGTGTTCTAACTCGACATGATTCATTTAGTAGGGCTCCCTGACCGCCTCAGGCCGCGCTGCGCGCGCGCTCGAAGGCGTCTAGTGTCTTTTTACGTGCGTCCTTATGTTCCACGATTGGTGCGGGATAATCGAGTTTCTTATTATTTTTCTTCGCCCAAATCTGCGGTTGATGAATATCACTCTCCGGCACGTCTTTCAGCTCTGGCAGCCACTGGCGGATAAATTCGCCTTTTTCGTCGAAGCGTTCACCCTGAGTAGTGGGATTAAAAATACGGAAATAAGGTGCCGCATCGGTGCCGGTGGAAGCTGCCCACTGCCAGCCGCCGTTGTTGGCCGCCAGATCGCCATCGATCAATTGCTGCATGAAGTAGCGCTCACCTTCATGCCAGTCGATCAGCAGGTCTTTTACCAGAAAGCTGGCAACAATCATGCGCAGGCGATTGTGCATCCAGCCCAGTGTATTGAGTTGGCGCATTGCCGCATCGACGATGGGATAACCGGTTTTGCCCTGCTGCCAGGCCGTGAGATGTGCATCGTTTTTTTGCCACTGTACGTTATGCGTCCACTCCACAAACGGCTGGTGCTTACACAACGCCGGAAAGGCCACCATCAGATGACGGTAAAACTCGCGCCAGATCAGTTCATTCAGCCAGGTAAAGGCTTTACCTTCGTTCAGTGCATCTGGGTGTTCTTTCAGAATACGATGCAAACATTGGCGCGGAGACAGCACCCCAATCGCCAGATAAGGCGATAAGCGGCTGGTACCATCTAATGCCGGTAAATCGCGCACCTCGGGATAGTGCTGCACCGATTGTTTGCCGAAATGGCGCAATTGCTTCAGCGCTGCCTCTTCCCCAGCCGGAAATAGCGATGCATCGAAATCTTCCTGCGGATAATCAAAAGCAGGGATTTTCTTACCCGCACTGATCGGCGCATCACGGCGCGCTTTCGGTGCATGATGACACTCCGGTAACCCCTGATGCAGTCGACGGACAAAGGCGCGGCTGAACGGCGTGAAGACTTTAAACATGGTGTGATTGCCGGTCTGCACGCTGCCCGGCGGCAATAACAGGCTGTCATCAAAGCCCTGACAAATTACGCCCTGAGCATCGAGACGCTTTTCAGCTGCAGCATCACGTTCGCGCTCATTTATCTCGTACTGATAGTTGTAATAAAGCTCATCCACCTGATGCTGGTCGCAAAACTCACTCAGATAATCCACCGATGCGGCAAAGTCATCGCACTGATGGTAATGCAACGGAATACCTCGCTCGGCCAGTGAGTCTTGCAACGCACACAGATTCTGGTGAATAAAGGCCGCCTGCTTGGGTGCCATATGGTGTTGCTGCCACTGTTTAGGCGTGGCAATAAACAGCGCCAGCACCCTGGCATGGCTGTCGCGGCAAGCGGCAGCCAGCGCAGTGTTGTCATTGATGCGTAGATCGTTTCGCAACCAGACTAAGTGGGTGGTCATAATGCTCCGAAATTATTGTCCGTAGCGCAGACGCAGCGCTTCCGGGTAAGGATCAAAGTAACGTTGCTGCGCCAGCCACGGATGCGGATATTCCGCCATATAGTGTTTCAGCATGGTGATGGGAACCAACAGTGGCTGGACGCCAGTGCGATAACGATCGATTAGCTGCGCCAGTTCCTGGCGCTGTGGTGAGGACAACTGCGGGCGGAAGTAGCCCTGTACATGCATCAGCACATTGGTGTGATTACGGCGCGAAGCCTGGTGGGACATCAAATGCATCAGGCGAATCCGGTATTCAAAGGCGTAATCATCCAGCGAATCCCAATGTTCCATCGCCGCCACAAAACGCCCCATCTCGCGATACTCATCCTGCGCATGCGACAGCAGCAGCAACTTGTATCGACTATGGAAGGCGATCAGCTTGTGGCGGGTTAAACCGCTCCGCCACATTTCATTGAACTCATGCAGCGCATACACGCGCCCCATAAAGTTTTCGCGGATAGCATCATCATGTAAACGGCCATCTTCCTCTAAAGGCAGCCATGGCATCTCTTTTTGCAGAAAGGCAGTGAATACGCCGGTGCCCGCTTTGCGATTGTCATTGGTATCGGGCTGATAGACGCGCACGCGCTCAAGACCGCAGCTGGGTGATTTTGCGCAGAGAATATAGCCGCAAAGGTGATGCAGCGATTTCACACGATCGGCCGACCAGCGTTCCATCTCATCGGTCACCTCTTGCCCGCCATCTTTACTGAAACAAAGATGGATTTGATCATCCGACTCTTTGACCAGACGCAGTGCGGGACGCGGCGTGGGCAAGCCAATTGCCATTTCCGGACACACCGGTTCAAAGCGGATAAAGGGAGTCAGTTCTTCAGTTGCAAAAGCGAAACGCTTGTGGCCACCGTCAAAACGGACCTTATCCCCGAGCAGGCAAGCGCTGATACCGACAGGAATTTTTTCGCTCATACTTGTACAACCTCCAAATTCTTGTAGAGGTTTAAGTGTAGCTGAAACGGCAAGGGATAACAGCGGGTAACCGGGGAATACAGACAAAGTTTAGAATAAAAAAACCCGGCGCTTGATTGAAGCTGCCGGGTTCTTAGAGAGCCAAGAGAGCACTTACCAGTGGATGCTGCCTATCGCTTCTGTCTGCGCCAGCCAGACTGGCTTGGTGCTGGTCTTACACCAGACGCGGTGCAGATAGCTATAGAAACGGGCACGATCCTGGCGGAACAGCATCACGGGCAAGGCAAGTATGCCGACCAATACCGCCAGAAAACGGCGCAACACGATTTTATAGAGTGGATATGCCTGATACATGATTGCCTCCTGGGGTAATTTTTGCGTTGAAATGTGATCTGCCTCAGATATTACGCCTGGTTGTGTAATTTTACTACTCATCCGACCACTAATTTTGGTCTTTTTTTGTGCTTTACGGCTTAAGCTGAAAGTAAGTTACATAATTGTAAACGTAGGGATCTCGCAAGGTTACAAACATCATGACGGACGCGGTGACCAATTCTTGATAAAGTGCCGTGTTAACTTTACCTGTGGCAGGAGTCAGCGTGACGACCATCTTGATTGTTGAAGATGAAAAAGAGATTCGCCGTTTCGTGCGCCTGGCGCTGGAAAGCGAAGGTTTGAAAATTGTGGAAGCGGAGCAATTACAGCGCGGGCTGATTGAAGCAGCGACACGAAAGCCGGATTTAGTGATCCTCGATCTTGGGCTGCCGGATGGTGACGGCAACGACTTTATCCGTGAAGTGCGCCAGTGGAGCAGCATGCCGGTGATTGTGCTATCTGCGCGCAGTGATGAGCAGGACAAAATCGATGCACTGGATGCCGGTGCAGATGATTATCTGACTAAGCCGTTTGGTATCGGCGAGTTACTGGCCCGCGTGCGCGTGGCGTTACGTCGCCATCAAAGCAGCCAGCCTGAGCCGATCGTGAAATTTGGGGAAGTGAGTGTCGATCTGGCTGCGCGCCGCGTGCTGCGTAATGAACAGGAAATTCACCTGACGCCCACCGAGTTTCGCCTGCTGAGTTTGTTGCTGAACAATGCCGGGAAGGTTCTGACGCAACGTCAGTTGTTGAATCAGGTGTGGGGGCCGAATGCGGTGGAGCACAGCCACTATCTGCGCATTTATATGGGACATCTTCGTCAGAAGCTGGAAAGCAATCCCACCCAACCCAGCCATCTGCTGACCGAAACCGGTATCGGCTATCGGTTTATGCCATAAAAAAACGACCCATGTTGTCACATGGGTCGTTCCATAGAAAACGCGTGAAAAGGCGCACATAGCGCGCCTCGACGTTTAATTACGCGTTTTTCAGCACTTCGCTAACAATCTCTACCGCCTCTTTCTCGATCTGCTGGCGATGCTCAGCACCAAGGAAGCTTTCACAGTAGATTTTGTAAGCATCTTCCGTGCCTGACGGACGCGCAGCAAACCAGCCGTTTTCGGTCATCACTTTCAGACCACCGATTGACGCGCCGTTGCCCGGTGCAGCGGTCAGACGTGCAGTAATCGGATCGCCCGCCAGCGTATCAGCACTCACCATTTCCGGTGACAGCTTAGACAGTGCCGCTTTTTGCGCTGAGGTCGCCGGCGCCTGCAGACGGTTATAGCTTGGCGCGCCGAAGCGTGCTGCCAGTTCGTCATAGTGCTGCTGCGGGTTCTTGCCGGTCACCGCAGTGATTTCGGCTGCCAGCAGGCACAGGATGATGCCGTCTTTATCGGTTGACCAGGCGGAACCATCGAAGCGCAGGAAGGAAGCACCCGCGCTCTCTTCGCCGCCGAAACCGAAGCTGCCATCAAACAGGCCATCAACAAACCATTTGAAACCAACCGGCACTTCAACCAGCTTGCGACCAATGTCATTGACCACACGGTCAATCATTGCGCTTGAGACCAGGGTTTTACCCACAGCAACATCTTTGCCCCACTGCGGGCGATGCTGGAACAGGTAATTGATGGCCACGGCCAGATAATGGTTCGGGTTCATCAGGCCCGCAGGCGTGACGATGCCGTGACGGTCGTAATCCGGGTCGTTACCGAACGCCAGATCGAACTTATCTTTGTACGCCAGCAGACCCGCCATCGCGCACTCAGACGAACAGTCCATACGCACCACGCCATCTTTATCCAGATGCATGAAACGGAAGGTCTGATCGACCGCATCATTAACAATGGTCAGATCCAACTTATAGTGCTCAGCAATACGCTGCCAGTAAGCGATACCGGAGCCACCTAATGGATCAACGCCGATTTTCAGGCCCGCTTTCTGGATTGCCGGGAAGTCAATGACTTCAGCCAGACCTTCAACATAGGGCTGAATCAGATCCTGCTCAACGATATGGCCGCTTGCCCAGGCCTGATCCAGCGGCAGACGTTTCACGTCTTTCAGTTCGCCTTTGATCAGCTGGTTAGCGCGATCTTCCACCACCTTGGTGACGTTGGTATCAGCCGGACCGCCGTTTGGCGGGTTGTACTTGATGCCACCATCTTCTGGCGGGTTGTGTGAAGGCGTGATGACGATACCGTCCGCCTGCGCGCCACCGCGTTTGTTGTGTTCCAGAATGGCGTTGGAGATCGCCGGCGTTGGCGTGTAGCCATTATCCTGCTGCACGATCACATCTACACCGTTCGCCGCCAGCACTTCCAGCACCGACAGAATCGCCGGCTCAGACAGTGCGTGAGTATCTTTACCCACGTAGCACGGACCGGTGATGCCATTCTTTTTGCGCTCTTCTGCGATGGCTTGCGCAATCGCCAGAATGTGCACTTCATTGAAGCTTTGGCGTCCCGCGCTGCCGCGGTGGCCAGAAGTGCCAAATTTCACCGCATGGTCCGGGTTAGCCGTATCGGGCTTCAGGACGTAATACTGCGAGGTTAATTGTGCAACGTTAATCAAATCGCTCTGCTGGGCAGGCTGCCCGGCACGGGGGTGATTGGCCATTGACGCTTCTCCCTGACGCTTCAGTTTAAATGGTGCCGCGAACTTTCTCTGTCAGTTCCTGTGGGAACTGCATCGCCAGCATGATGTGTTCCACCATGCTGCATTTGCGGCCTGTATTGGTATTGGTGATCACCCAGTACGGTGTGCCGGGAACGTGCTTCGGCTTAGTATGGGTGCCATTTTGCAGCAGTGTGTGCTCGTCACCCGCAAAATAGACGCGAGTGCGGCCCTGCAGCGAGGCAGTGGCTTCAGCAAAGGCTGCTGGATCAAGACGATAGAGCGTTGACAGTACCAGCATAAAGCGATTAACCGCCTTATTCTGCTCAGCATACTCATCAGAGAGCAGCAGTTCACGCACGGCGCGTACGCGATCCTGAGGACGCGCTTCGCTGCGCACTGGCTGCGCTTCCTTGACCGAAGCCGAAGCCGCAGCGACAGGTGCAGTCGGTGCGGTCTGGCCCGCGGTAAACTTCAGCATGCGGCGCAAAATATCGGAGGCGCTTTCACCAATGTGCTGCGTGTGGCTGGCAATATAACGGTAGAGTTCTTCGTCAACTTCAATCGTTTTCATCTTATTCCGTACAATTCTGGCAAATGACAGAACCACGCATTATTGCAACGGCCTTAGCAAAATCGAGCTGTGCAAAACGTGAGCGGGCTCTAACATAAGGATTATAAAGTTAAATCCGTGGCAGCCGATAGCGCTGGCGTCGTTTCAGGGCAAAAGTCGGAATATGCCCTAATGCCTGGCCGGCTGGCTCCTGGACAGGTGAATCCATGATACCCTAAGCCAAGGTCACAACCGTAAGAACTTTAGCCATGATTTTGAACGCCCGTCTGCAAACTGAACAATCTCCCCCTGAAGCTTCCCCGATTCTGTTAATTCATGGCCTGTTTGGCAGCCTGGATAACCTTAGCGTGCTGGCACGCGGCGTACGGGATGCTCGCCCCACGCTACAAGTGGACGTACGCAACCATGGTTTATCTGAGCGCAGTGAGGTGATGAATTATCACGCCATGGCGCAAGATATCGTGGAGACGCTGGATGCACACCAGATTGAACGCGCTGGCGTGATAGGCCACTCGATGGGCGGTAAGATCGCCATGGCATTGAGCGCAGTGGCCCCCGAACGTATTGAGAAGATGGTGCTGATCGATATCGCGCCCGTGGATTACCAAACCCGCCGCCACGATGAAATCTTTGCCGGTATTCGCGCCGTCACCGCCGCGGGTGTAACGCGTCGTAGCGAAGCGGCCGAGGTGATGCGTCAACATGTCACTGAAGAGGGGGTGATTCAGTTTATCCTCAAGTCCTTTGTCGAGGGTGAGTGGCGCTTTAACGTGCCGGTGCTGTGGGACAACTACACCACGATTTCTGGCTGGGAAGAAGTTCCCGCCTGGCCACATCCCGCATTGTTTATCCGCGGTGGCGATTCTCCTTACCTCGACAATCAGCACCGCGATGCACTGCTGCGTCAGTTCCCGCAGGCACACGCACACGTGATTAGCGGGGCCGGTCATTGGGTACATGCTGAAAAACCTGATGCGGTTTTGCGCGCAGTTCGTCGCTTTTTTAACCTGTAAAAGCAAAAGCTTGCCGTATGCGGTTTAGGGTTGGCGTCGCGGATGGTGCTGGAGTATGATGTCGCGCTAAAAATTTGCCGCGGATGATTTTTTCGCCGTGGTCGGGCCGATAATGTATAAATCGCGCAGCGCCTTTCCGCCGTTCGCGCCCACTCAGTTTCACAAATCATGGCAAAAGAACAGACAGACCGTACCACGCTTGATCTTTTTGCAAACGAGCGGCGTCCTGGTCGACCCAAAACCAGCCTGCTGACACGTGACGAACAGTTGCGTATCAACAAACGTAACCAGCTCAAGCGCGATAAAGTGCGAGGGCTGCGTCGTGTTGAGCTGAAAATGTCCAGCGAAGCGGTTGACGCCCTGAACACGCTGGCCGAGCAACAAAACATCAGCCGCAGCGAATTGATTGAACAAATGCTGCTGGCGCAACTCAAACTGTCTTAGCGCGCTGACCGCACGCAGGAACACAAAGTTCAAGCTTTACTCGTTCCGCCCTTTTCAACGGTCTGCTATCATTCGCTAACATGTGCAGTCAATTGACTTACTTTCACAATCAGGCTTTAAGAGGTTACTTAACCCATGGCAATCGTAGGCATTTTCTTCGGCAGCGATACCGGCAACACTGAAAACATTGCAAAAATGATCCAGAAACAACTGGGTAAAGATGTCGCCGAAGTGCATGACATTGCTAAGAGCACTAAAGAAGATCTCGCAGCGTTCGACATCCTGCTGCTGGGCATTCCTACCTGGTATTACGGCGAAGCACAGTGTGACTGGGATGACTTCTTCCCTACGCTGGAAGAGATCGACTTTAATGGCAAACTGGTGGCGCTGTTTGGTTGTGGCGACCAGGAAGACTACGCAGAATATTTCTGTGATGCGATGGGCACGATTCGCGACATCATTGAGCCAAATGGCGCGGTGATTGTGGGCCACTGGCCGACTGAGGGCTATCATTTTGAAGCCTCAAAAGGTCTGGCCGATGACAAACACTTCCTCGGCCTGGCGATTGACGAAGACCGTCAACCTGAGCTGACCAATGAACGTGTTGATGCCTGGGTGAAACAGATTTTTGATGAGCTGCAGTTAAAAGAGATCATTGAAGCCTGAGCCTCGCCTCCCCAATGTGAGCGCTGGCTCACATTGGGACAAAGGAATTTCCTATAAAAATAATAGCTACGGTTTTTTAACTTTTCCCCGCAAATCTGTAGAATACCCGCAATGGTCATCCGCTTATTCCTCTGATTGTTGACTGAGGCTGAGTGAAATGGAAACCCAAACCACACCGTTCCGCGCTGACGTAGGCGATGTTTAACCTTACGACTTTTGTTGATTTGCGCGATACCCCGGTTTTCATTTCACTGCTTGAGTTCTATAATGAGACGCAAATGAGAATACGCGTGACCTAAACATTCAAGGCCCCTGCGCCGTAAGTGACATGCAAAGTAACAGGACAATATCCGAATGACTGACAACAACTCCGCATTGAAGAAGGCTGGCCTGAAAGTCACTCTCCCAAGATTGAAAATTTTGGAAGTGCTTCAGGGACCGGGCCCCGAGTCCCATCACGTCAGTGCGGAAGATTTGTATAAGCGCCTGATCGATATGGGCGAAGAGATTGGCCTGGCAACGGTATATCGCGTTCTTAACCAGTTTGATGACGCGGGTATCGTCACCCGTCATAACTTCGAAGGCGGCAAATCCGTATTCGAACTGACTCAGCAGCATCACCATGACCACTTGATCTGCCTGGATTGTGGCAAAGTGATCGAATTCAGCGATGAATCAATCGAAACGCGTCAGCGTGAGATTGCCACTCGCCATGGCATTAAACTCAGTAACCACAGCCTGTACTTGTACGGCCACTGTGCACTGGGAGACTGCCGCGAAGACGAGACGCTCCACGATAAGTAATTGAGTGTGCTATGCAATATAAAAAAACCGGTGCTGGTCACCGGTTTTTTTATGCCTGTTATCAAGCGATAAAGGTCTCGTGGAGGTAGCGCCAGCGAGGAATGGTGGTGCTGCAATCCAGCACAGCCAAAGAGATGCGCGTTTGATGGGTGCCGTTCAACATCTGCAGTTCACGATACTGAATCGTCACTTCCTGGCTCTGTTGAGAAATGATGGCATGCTCACTGGTGGCAATGCGCAGCCCTTCCCGCTGACCGTGCAGTTTGCGAAACAGCACTTCGGTCTCATTCAGATCCAGCTGCTTACCCAGCGGCGTCACCATTTTGAAATCCGGGTGAAAGTGTGACAAAAGCAGTTCCATGCTGTCATCACTGCCTTCTACCTGGTTAAAAACACGTTCAATAAGCTGATGTAATACCACCACACTATGCTTAGCTTCCAGGGCGAGACTTGTCATTTTTTTTCCTTTGATAACCCGCAGAGCTCTATTTAAAGCGCATAGCCTACCTGAAATACAATTTTTCACACTCGCAAATGGGTTAATTTTGCTAAAGTCAGAATTCTCGCAAAATAGACAACAAGCTCAGCTTCCGGCCTTCAGCATAATTGATTGCCCGTGGCGAATTACAGGCAATAAAAAAGGGCGATTGCTCGCCCTTTCATGATCATATTGTGCTATCGACGAAAGATATTACTCGCCAATCTTCGCGAAAGTATCGCGCAGTCCAACCGTGCGGTTAAACACCAATTTACCCGGCTGTGAGTAGACGCTATCGGCACAGAAATAACCTTCACGTTCAAACTGATAAGCTGCGGTAGTGGCCGCTTCACGCAAACCAGACTCCACGAAGCCCTGTTTGATCTCCAGCGAGTTCGGGTTAATGGTGGTGAGGAAATCCTCAGCCGCCGCGGGGTTTGGCACGCTGAACAGACGGTCGTAAAGACGGAACTCAGCTGGCAGTCCATGAATGGCGGAAACCCAGTGGATCACACCTTTCACTTTGCGACCATCCGCCGGATCCTTGCTCAGGGTGTCAACATCACAAGTGGCATAGATGCAGGTAATGTTACCCTCTTCGTCTTTCGCCACACGCTCAGCACGAATCACATAAGCATTGCGCAGACGCACTTCTTTGCCCAGAACCAAACGTTTGTACTGTTTGTTGGCTTCTTCACGGAAGTCAGCGCGATCGATCCACACTTCACGGCTGAACGACACTTCACGCGTGCCCATCTCCGGCTTGTTTGGATGATTAGGCATGGTCAGCGTTTCTTCGTGGCCGGCGGGCAGGTTTTCGATCACCACTTTCAACGGGTCAAGTACCGCCATCGCGCGTGGTGCGTTCTCATTGAGATCGTCACGAATACAGGATTCCAGTGACGCCATCTCAACGATGTTGTCCTGTTTAGTCACGCCGATGCGGCGGCAGAACTCACGAATTGAAGCTGCGCTGTAACCACGACGGCGCAGGCCTGAAACGGTCAGCATGCGCGGATCATCCCAGCCTTCCACCACTTTCTCGGTGACCAGCTGCGTCAGCTTACGCTTCGACATCACCGCGTATTCCAGATTCAGACGCGAGAATTCGTACTGGCGCGGATGCTGTGGAATGGTGATGTTGTCCAGCACCCAATCGTACAGACGACGGTTGTCCTGGAACTCCAGCGTACACAGTGAGTGCGTAATGCCTTCGATCGCATCCGAAATGCAGTGGGTAAAGTCGTACATCGGGTAGATGCACCACTTATCACCGGTCTGATGATGATCGGCAAACTTAATGCGGTATAGCACCGGATCGCGCATCACGATAAAGCTGGAAGCCATGTCGATTTTGGCACGCAGACAAGCTTTACCTTCCTCGAAACCGCCATCACGCATTTTCTGGAACAGCGCGAGGTTCTCTTCCACGCTGCGGTCGCGGTACGGGCTGTTTTTACCCGGCGCAGTCAGGGTGCCGCGATATTCACGGATCTCTTCCGCAGACAACTCATCAACGTAAGCCAGACCTTTATTGATCAGCTCAACGGCGTAGTTAAACAGTTGGTCGAAATAGTCTGAGGAGTAACGAATGTTGCCGCTCCACTCAAAGCCCAGCCATTGCACGTCACGCTTGATGGATTCAACGAACTCCAGGTCTTCTTTCACCGGGTTAGTATCGTCAAAACGCAGGTTGCACTGTCCTTGATAATCTTGGGCGATACCAAAGTTCAGGCAGATAGATTTCGCATGGCCAATATGCAGATAACCATTGGGCTCAGGCGGGAAACGGGTATGCACACTGCTGTGCTTACCGCTCGCCAAGTCTTCGTCGATGATCTGACGAATAAAGTTCGTTGGGCGGGCTTCAGCCTCACTCATCTCAAAATCCTCAAAACAATAGCGGGTGATTTGTACCACGAAGTAACGGAGTATGATCCACAAAGCGCAGGAGGGAAACAACCGTTTGTTGGTCGTTTTAAAACAAAAAAGGCAGGAATTGCTTCCTGCCTTCTGGCTAAATCACAAGGACTTAGTTTTTCACTTCATACAACGGTGTCACACCTGCAACCACTGAACCGCTGGCCAGCAGATTCAGTCCGGCGAAATCATCGCTGTTGCTGACCACCACCGGGCTAATCATTGAGCGCGCGTTGGCGTTGAGGAAGTCCAGATCCATCTCCAGAATCGGCTGACCGGCAGTGACGGTTGCTCCCTCTTCCACCAGACGTGTGAAGCCTTTTCCTTCCAGCGCCACGGTGTCCAGGCCCATGTGCACCACGATCTCAACGCCGTTAGCGGCTTCCAGACAGAACGCATGGTTGGTGTTGAAGATTTTCACCACGGTACCGGCAATCGGTGCCACCACGGTTTTGTCGGTTGGTTTGATTGCCAGACCATCGCCCACCGCTTTGCTGGCGAACGCCTCATCCGGCACCGCGTCGAGCGCGACAATCTCACCGGTCACTGGTGCCACCAGCGTAGCAATCACCGCTTTTTCAGTGTTCAACACGGCCTGGGGTTTAGTCGCGACCGGCGCAGCGGCGGCAGGAGCGGAAGCCGCAGCAACCGGGCCTTTGCTCAATACCGTTTTCATTGCGGAGGCGATGCTTTCAGCCTGAGTGCCGACAATCACCTGTACGCTCTGCTTGTTCAAACGAATCACACCAGACGCACCCAAACGTTTCGCCACGCCTTCATTCACCTGGGCTGAGTCTTTGACGTTCAGACGCAGACGAGTAATGCAGGCATCGATGTTGGTCAGGTTGTCTGAACCGCCGATGGCGGCAATGTAACGACGTGCCAGTGATTCGGTCTGGCTTTCACCATTACCACTATGGTCGACGTTAACGTCATAACCATCAGTTTCATCACCCGCAGACAATTCGCGGCCCGGGGTCATAAGGTTGAATTTCTGAATAGTGAAACGGAACACCACATAGTAGATGGCGAAGAACACCAGACCTTGTGGAATCAGCATCCACCAATTCACCGCCAGCGGGTTACGCGTTGACAGCACCATATCCACCAAACCGGCACTGAAGCCGAAGCCTGCAATCCAGTGCATGCTCGCAGCAATAAATACCGAGATACCGGTCAATACGGCATGGATCACATACAAAACCGGTGCCACGAACATGAAGGAGAATTCCAGCGGTTCAGTGATCCCCGTGAAGAAGGCCGCGAAGGCCGCAGCCAGCATAATACCGCCGACTTTCGCGCGGTTTTCTGGACGTGCGCAGTGGAAGATAGCCAATGCTGCACCCGGCAAGCCAAACATCATGATCGGGAAGAAGCCCGCCTGATAGCGACCGGTGATGCCCGGGATACCCGTGCCATTCGCGATTGATTGTGCACCGCCAAGGAACTTAGGAATATCGTTAATGCCTGCCACGTCAAACCAGAATACGGAGTTCAGTGCGTGATGCAGACCGACCGGAATCAGCAAGCGGTTAAAGAAGGCGTACACGCCTGCGCCCACCGAGCCCATTTTCTGAATGTGCTCACCGAAGTTCACCAGGCCGCCGAAGATGATTGGCCAGATGTACATCAGGATAAACGCCACAACGATCATCAGGAATGAGACAAGGATCGGCACCAAACGGCGCCCGCTGAAGAACGACAGCGCTTTGGGCAACTCAACATGGCTAAAGCGGTTATACACTTCAGCGGAGAGAATACCGACCAGAATACCCACGAACTGGTTGTTGATCTTGCCGAAGGCAGCAGGCACCTGATCGACCGGAATCTTCTGAATCATCGCTACTGCGGCAGGTGAACAGAGTGTC
Organism: Pantoea sp. Seng; assembly: GCF_009829935.1. Taxonomy (NCBI): domain Bacteria; kingdom Pseudomonadati; phylum Pseudomonadota; class Gammaproteobacteria; order Enterobacterales; family Erwiniaceae; genus Pantoea; species Pantoea sp. Seng. The sequence continues at coordinate 133,754 of NZ_SZZV01000002.1, forward strand.
GTCACCACCAGGAAGCCCACGAAGCCGGTTAACGCGGCCGCACCATCTTTATCTTTGGACATACCGTAAGCCACACCGATGGCAAACAGCACTGACATATTTTCGATAATGGCAGAACCGGACTTGATCAGCAGAGCGGCCAGCGCATTGCCTGCACCCCAACTGTCTGGATCAATCCAATACCCTACCCCCATCAAGATTGCCGCTGCCGGCAGTGTCGCTACCGGCACCATAAGCGCGCGGCCGACCTTTTGCAGATATCCTAAAATACTCACCTTTTTCTCCCCCTATGAGACTGGCGTTTTGCCGTAGCGCGGGTTGATTTTATTATCCCTACGCTCGGTACCTTGATGACATCTTTCACCACGAGGCGCAGTGTAAAGATAAATTAATTCGCCTCGCAAATTAAAACCACAGTAACTGTGACTTTAATCACCATAATGGACGTTTATCACTGCGAAATGCTAGCCACCACCACAAACTTATTTTATGATGAAAAATATCAGGTCGCACTTTTCCCTGCTGGTTGCGCTTAAACCGATTACGCTTAATGGCAGCAACCTAAACCAGCATCGGCGACAACATTTTCCTAATCTTAATTGAGGTGAAGACATGAGACTGATCCCTTTGGCCACACCGACCCAGGTGGGTAAATGGGCTGCACGCCACATTGTTAACCGCATTAATGCGTTTAAGCCTAGCGCAGAACGTCCCTTCGTGCTGGGCTTGCCAACCGGTGGTACGCCACTGGAAGCTTACAAGCACCTGATTGATATGCACAAAGCGGGCCAGGTTAGTTTCAAGCATGTGGTGACGTTCAATATGGATGAATACGTGGGCCTGCCAAAAGAGCATCCGGAAAGCTACCACAGCTTCATGTACCGCAACTTTTTCGATCACGTTGATATCCAACCAGAAAATATCAATCTTCTGAATGGCAATGCGCCAGATATTGACGCAGAATGTCGCCAGTACGAAGAGAAGATTCGCTCTTACGGTAAAATTAATCTGTTTATGGGCGGCGTGGGCAACGATGGACACATTGCCTTTAACGAGCCGGCTTCTTCACTCTCTTCCCGCACCCGCATTAAAACCCTGACGCACGATACCCGTATCGCTAACTCGCGCTTCTTTAATGGTGATGTGGATCAGGTGCCAAAATACGCCCTGACCGTAGGTGTGGGCACGTTACTGGATGCTGAAGAAGTGATGATTCTGGTGACGGGCCATCTGAAAGCGCAGGCGTTGCAGGCTGCCGTAGAAGGTAACGTTAATCACATGTGGACCATCAGCTGTCTGCAGCTGCATGCGAAATCTGTGGTGGTGTGTGACGAACCGGCCACCATGGAACTGAAAGTGAAAACCGTGAAATATTTCCGCGAAATGGAAGCGGAAAATATGAAAGGTGTGTGAGAACACGTTGTGAAAAACCTGCTGCCTTAATGCGGCAGGCTTAGCCGGGAGAGAAAAACGATGTACGCATTAGTGAACGGCCGGATTTTTACCGGTCATGAAATTCTGGACAATCATGCAGTGGTGATTGCGGATGGCCTGATTGAGCGAGTGTGCCCACGAGAGGCGCTTGACGCAACGATTGCACAGCAGGATGTGGCTGGTGCGTTTATCGCTCCCGGATTTATTGATTTACAGTTAAACGGCTGCGGCGGCGTGCAGTTCAACGATGATATCGACGCACTGAGCGTGGAAACGCTGGAAATCATGCAGCGTGCCAACGAAAAATCAGGCTGCACCAGCTATCTGCCAACGCTGATCACCAGCACCAATGCTTTGATGAAGCGTGCCATCGAAACCATGCGCGCCTATCTGGCCAAACACCCTAATCAGGCGTTAGGTCTGCACCTGGAAGGTCCATGGCTGAACAAAGCCAAAAAAGGTACCCATAATCCAGATTTGATTCGTCTGCCCGATGCGGAGATGGTCGATTTTCTTTGCGCCAACGCAGACGTGATCACCAAAGTGACGCTGGCGCCAGAAAATGCCGGTGCCGATGTGATTGGCAAGCTGCGCAATGCCGGCATTATTGTCTCTGCGGGCCATTCAAACGCCACTTACGAAGAAGCCAAAGCGGGCTTCAGTGCCGGTGTCTCTTTTGCCACTCACCTTTATAATGCCATGCCAACCTTTGCAGGGCGTGAACCTGGTCTGATCGGTGCGCTGTTTGATTCACCTGATGTATACTGCGGCATCATTGCGGATGGTTTACATGTCCACTACGCTAACGTGCGTAATGCAAAGCGCATCAAAGGTGACAAGCTGGTGTTGGTAACGGATGCGACCGCACCCGCTGGCGCATCAATTGATAAATTCATTTTTGCAGGCAAAACAATATACTATCGCGACGGCCTTTGCGTTGACGAAAACGGTACCTTAAGCGGTTCTGCGCTCACCATGATTGAAGCGGTGCAAAACAGCGTAGAACATTGTGGTATCGCGCTGGATGAAGCTTTGCGCATGGCAACGCTCTACCCGGCCCAGGCAATGGGTGTGGAAAAACAGCTGGGTTCAGTGACAGCAGGAAAAGTCGCTAACCTCACTGTCTTTACCCGCGATTATCAAATCACTAAGACGTTAGTCAATGGAGACGACGTCCTCAGCGAGTAAGTACTGAATGACCACTGGCGGCCAGACTCAAATAGGAAATGTCGATCTTGTCAAACAACTCAATAGTGCAGCCGTTTACCGGCTAATTGATCAACAAGGGCCGATATCGCGTATACAGATTGCCGATCTCAGCCAGCTTGCGCCCGCCAGCGTCACGAAAATTACCCGCCAGCTTATTGAGCGCGGCCTGATCAAAGAGGTAGAGCAACAAGCCTCTACCGGTGGTCGCCGCGCCATTTCCATCATTACCGAAACTCGCCATTTTCATACCATCGGCGTTCGCTTAGGACGCAATGATGCCACGCTGACATTATTCGATCTGAGCGGAAAATCGCTGGCGCAGGAAGATTATCCCCTGCCTGAGCGCACCCAGGAAACGCTGGAGAATGCGCTGTTCAATGCCATCACGGCATTTATGGCGGCGCATCAACGCAAGATTCATGAATTAATCGCGATCGCGGTGATTCTGCCAGGCCTGGTGGACCCGATTAACGGCATTATTCGCTATATGCCGCACATCGCTGTCAGCCACTGGCCGCTGGTATCCAGCTTGCAGAAACGCTTTAACGTCACCAGCTTTGTCGGTCACGATATCCGTAGTCTGGCGCTGGCAGAGCACTATTTCGGTGCAAGTCGTGACTGTGCAGACTCCATTCTGGTGCGTTTACATCGCGGTACCGGCGCGGGCATCATCGCTAACGGCCATATTTTCCTTGGCAGCAACGGCAACGTGGGCGAAATTGGCCACATCCAGGTCGATCCATTGGGTGAGCGCTGCCACTGCGGCAACTTTGGCTGTCTGGAAACGATTGCCGCCAACGGCGCGATTGAGAATCGCGTGCGCCATCTGCTCAATCAGGGCTATCCGAGCACGTTGACGCTGGATAACTGTCTGATGCCACAAATCTGTCGTGCCGCTAATCAGGGAGACGCGCTGGCCTGCGAAGTGATCGAATACGTGGGACGCTACCTCGGGAAAGCGATTGCGATTGCCATTAACCTGTTCAATCCACAAAAGGTGGTATTGGCGGGGGAAATCACCGACGCAGACAAAGTGCTGTTCCCAGCAATTGAAGGCTGCATTAATACCCAGGCGCTGAATGCCTTCCGCAAAAACCTGCCGGTGGTGCGTTCCGAACTGGATCACCGTTCCGCTATTGGCGCCTTTGCCCTGGCGAAACGTGCGATGCTGAATGGTATTTTGCTGCAGCATCTGCTGGAAGAATAATTGAAGCCTGCCGTCTGGCGGGCCCGACCGGAAGCCAATATGACCATCAAAAGCGTAATCTGTGACATCGACGGCGTGTTGATGCACGACAATACCGCCGTGAAAGGCGCGAATGAGTTTCTGCAGCGTATCCTTCAAAAAGAGATGCCGCTGGTGGTGCTGACCAACTATCCGTCGCAAACCGCTCAGGATCTGGCAAACCGTTTTGCCAATGCAGGTGTCGAGATACCGGATTCAGTGTTCTATACCTCGGCGATGGCGACAGCCGATTTCCTGCGTCGTCAGGAAGGCAAAAAAGCCTACGTGATTGGCGAAGGCGCGCTGATTCACGAACTGTATAAAGCCGGATTTACCATCACCGATGTGAATCCCGATTTTGTGATTGTTGGGGAGACGCGCTCCTTTAACTGGGAAATGATGCATAAAGCGGCTTTCTTTGTCGCTAATGGCGCACGCTTTATCGCCACCAACCCGGATACCCACGCACGCGGTTTTGTGCCAGCCTGCGGTGCACTCTGCGCCGGTATCGAAACCATCTCCGGTCGCAAACCGTTTTACGTCGGTAAGCCGAGCCCGTATATCATGCGTGCTGCGCTAAATAAGATGCATGCCCACTCGGAAGAGACGGTGATTGTCGGCGATAACCTGCGCACCGATATTCTGGCCGGATTCCAGGCGGGCCTGGAAACCATTCTGGTGCTCTCCGGGGTTTCGACGCTGAGTGACATTGATGCGATGCCTTTCCGCCCTGACTGGATTTACCCTTCAGTGGCCGATATCGACCTGTTCTAAACCTTCTCTTATCGCGTTTACTTATCGCCCTGCCCGTACGTCGTGTGAGCAGGGCGTTTGTTTTTACATCCCTTTATTATGATTCTGTGCACCATTAATTGCGCAGGAAATCATCCAAAACGCCAATTCATTAGACGCCATTTAATTTAATTGACATTTAATTAGATGAAATTCAATTTTTAAGCCATCACAACAATCTTTTTATCAAAAGATCGCAATTTAACTTGCGTTAACACCACCTGATAGCGCATTTTCTTATACATCACGCAGTCAAGGCTGCCGGACAAACGTAGAAATAACATCGCCGCAAGGTGAGATCAGGAGTCAGTTATGTGTTCGATTTTTGGTGTGCTGGATCTGAAATCCGATCCTGTTGAACTGCGCAAGAAAGCGCTGGAGTGTTCCCGTCTGATGCGTCACCGTGGACCGGATTGGTCTGGCGTGTATGCCGATGACAAAGCCATTCTGGTGCATGAGCGCCTATCGATTGTTGACGTCAACAACGGCGCACAGCCGCTGTACAACGCTGACCACACCCACGTACTGGCCGTGAACGGTGAGATCTACAACCATCAGGCTTTGCGTGCTGAACTGAGCGATCGTTATGCGTTTCAGACCGGTTCTGACTGCGAAGTGATCCTCGCGCTGTACCAGGAAAAAGGTCTCGATTTCCTCGATGATCTGCAAGGTATGTTCGCCTTCATTCTGTGGGACAGCGTGAAGCAGCAGTATCTGATTGGCCGTGACCACATCGGGATTATCCCACTGTACATGGGCAACGATGAGCACGGAAACCTGTTTGTCGCCTCTGAAATGAAAGCGCTGGTGCCGGTTTGCCGCACCATCAAAGAATTCCCGCCGGGAAGCTTCCTGTGCAGCAGCGATGGCGAAATCCGTCGTTACTGGCAGCGCGACTGGATGGATTTCTCTGCCGTTGCCGAGAACACCACTGACGCTGCGGGCCTGAAGCATGCGCTGGAAGAGTCAGTGAAAAGCCACCTGATGTCTGACGTGCCTTATGGCGTGCTGCTGTCTGGCGGCCTCGACTCCTCTATCATTTCTGCCGTGACGAAGCGCTTTGCGGCAAAACGTGTGGAAGATGAAGATAAAAGTGATGCCTGGTGGCCACAGCTGCACTCTTTTGCGGTAGGTCTGGAAGGCTCACCTGATCTGAAAGCGGCCAAATCAGTGGCGGAACATCTGGGCACCGTGCACCACGAGATTCACTTCACCGTGCAGGAAGGTCTGGATGCGATTCGCGATGTGATTTACCACATCGAAACCTATGACGTCACCACCATTCGCGCCTCTACGCCGATGTATTTGATGTCGCGTAAAATCAAGGCAATGGGCATCAAAATGGTGCTGTCAGGTGAAGGTGCGGACGAAGTGTTTGGTGGTTACCTGTATTTCCACAAAGCACCTAACGCTCAGGAATTCCACGAAGAGAACGTGCGTAAACTGCTGGCGCTGCACATGTTTGACTGTGCGCGTGCCAACAAAGCGATGTCGGCATGGGGCGTTGAAGCGCGCGTACCGTTCCTCGACAAGAAATTCCTTGATGTGGCGATGCGCATCAACCCGGAAGACAAAATGTGCGGCAGCAACGGCAAAATGGAGAAACACATTCTGCGTGAATGCTTCTCTTCTTACCTGCCGGAGAGCGTGGCATGGCGTCAGAAAGAGCAGTTCTCTGATGGCGTAGGCTACAGCTGGATCGATAGCCTGAAAGAAGTGGCCGCGAAGCAGATCACCGATCAGCAGTTGTCTACCGCGCACTTCCGTTTCCCGTACAACACGCCGAACTCGAAAGAAGCGTATTTGTACCGCGAAATCTTTGAAGAGCTGTTCCCGATTGCCAGTGCAGCAGAGTGTGTTCCAGGCGGTCCATCTGTTGCCTGTTCATCGGCCAAAGCGATTGAGTGGGATGAAGCTTTCAAAAACATGGATGACCCATCTGGTCGTGCTGTCGGCGTGCATCAGTCCGCCTACAAATAAGCTTGTGAATGAGTAGGATAAGGGGTCTGTAAAGGCCCCTTTTTGTTTTCATCGTCGATGTGACGATAGAAAACTGCTGAATAAATCGCCACCCTGGTTACAAGCCAGTCAAACAGGCGTTTTAAGGCAAAAAACGGCAAAAAACTTGTTGACGCTACAAAGCTCAATACGCATAATGCGCCCCGCAACGCCGATGAAGGTTAGCGAAAAAAGATGGCTACGTAGCTCAGCTGGTTAGAGCACATCACTCATAATGATGGGGTCACAGGTTCAAATCCCGTCGTAGCCACCATCTTTTCGCGGGAGTGGCGAAATTGGTAGACGCACCAGATTTAGGTTCTGGCGCCGCAAGGTGTGCGAGTTCAAGTCTCGCCTCCCGCACCATTTCAGTCTTCGGCAGCCGGATGGGGTATCGCCAAGCGGTAAGGCACCGGTTTTTGATACCGGCATTCCCTGGTTCGAATCCAGGTACCCCAGCCAATCCGATATTTACTCGTGGATGCGAGTCGACAAATGGGATATCGCCAAGCGGTAAGGCACCGGTTTTTGATACCGGCATTCCCTGGTTCGAATCCAGGTATCCCAGCCATTATCGGATGCAGTAAGCAGTAAACTCAGGCTACGTAGCTCAGCTGGTTAGAGCACATCACTCATAATGATGGGGTCACAGGTTCAAATCCCGTCGTAGCCACCAAATTTTTGGGGTGTCGCCAAGCGGTAAGGCTCTGGTTTCTGATACCAGCATTCCGGGGTTCGAATCCCTGCACCCCAGCCATATTAAAGATAATTTGTAACGCCATTAATTGGGGTGTCGCCAAGCGGTAAGGCTCTGGTTTCTGATACCAGCATTCCGGGGTTCGAATCCCTGCACCCCAGCCAAATTGCACAATAAAGCCCGCTTTTGCGGGCTTTATTGTTTTCTGCATCCGGGAAAATGCCAGGAGCGCCCTGCGACGCTCTGCCATCTATAAGCCCAACGCGTACTTCAGCGCCTTACGTTTCAGCGCTCCGGCATTCTCCGCTGCAATCAATCCCAGATTACGCACAAAACGCAATGGGGCCAGCGTGTTGCTAAAGGCAAAATAGAACAGATCCATCCCACCCTGCATTAGCAAATTATCGTTATAGCGTTGACGATGATAGCGCTTTAACACCGCATCCGATGACCATAACTGAGCCTGGCTGCGCGCCTCCACCAACGTATTGATCAACGCATCAACATCGCGATACCCGAGGTTTACGCCCTGTCCGGCAAGGGGATTGATGGTGTGTGCTGCATCACCCACCAGCGCCAATCCCGGCAAAACATAGCGCGTAGCGTGGCGACGAACCAACGGGAATGAGGCTGCTTTCTTGACCTGAACCCGCCCAACGCGTGCCGGGAAATGGGCGTGAATCTCTTTTTCAAGCTGTGACAATGGCAACGCCTGTAGCTGGCGAATACGCGCCGGTGCGTCATACCACACCAGAGAAGCGTGGCGATCAAACAGCGGCAGAAAAGCACGTGGCCCCTCTGGCGTAAATTGCTGCCAGGTCGAATCCCCCGCATCATGCTCACATTCGACGCTAATCAGCATGCAGGACTGCGCGTATTGCCAGCCACGGACGCCAATACCCGCCAGCTGGCGCACGCGCGAGTTGGCGCCATCCGCGCCAACCACCAGCCGCGTATCCAGCGTGGTACCATTATCCAGCTGGACCTGCCAGCCGCCACGATGCGATTGAAGCTGCTGCAGGCTGGCGGGACAAATCAGCATGATCCCCTCTTCCTGCATCTTTTCCCACAGCGCACGTTGCAGCACGCTGTTTTCCACCATATATCCCAGCTCTGGCAAGCCCAGCGAGGCAGCATCAAAGGTCACATGTGCACTTTGCCACTCCCAGGTTTCGAGCTTGCGATAAGGCGCACAGCGCATCGCCAGCACGCGTTCCCACACATTCAACTGACGCAGCAGTGCTACCGACGAGGCTCCAATCGCGGAAATGCGGACATCGGGCGGGCTTTCTGCATCAAACGCAGCGGGTTCGGCACGTTCAATCACCGCCACACGAAATTGCTGCTGTGCCAGTCCACAAGCCAGCGCGGCACCGACCATACCGCCGCCCACCACCACCACATCAAAATGTGAATCCTGCATTGACTCTAATCCTTCTGCTTGTCGTGATAGCTCACGTCATCACGTTGATAGATAAAGTGTACCGGAAATTTGCTGCACAATCTCAGCCCCTGCTGTGCTGGTCACAACAGCAGCAAAGCATTACAATACGCGCCCTGCACTTCCCTGCTCTGAATCAATGGCTAGTTCGATGACCAAAAAACTGCATATTAAAACCTGGGGCTGTCAGATGAATGAGTACGATTCATCAAAGATGGCCGATCTGCTGAACAGCACGCACGGTTACACCCTGACCGAGGACGCTGAAGAGGCGGATGTCCTGCTGCTCAACACCTGCTCGATCCGTGAGAAGGCGCAGGAGAAGGTTTTCGCGCTGTTAGGACGCTGGAAGAAATTGAAAGCGATAAATCCTGACGTGATTATTGGCGTCGGCGGCTGTGTCGCTTCGCAGGAAGGTGAACGCCTGCGTGAACGCGCCAATTGCGTGGATATTGTATTTGGTCCACAGACGCTGCATCGCTTGCCAGAGATGCTGAATCAGGTGCGCGGGACGAAAAGCCCGGTGATTGACATCAGCTTCCCGGAAATCGAGAAATTTGACCGTCTGCCAGAACCGCGTGCAGAAGGCCCGACGGCCTTTGTCTCCATTATGGAAGGCTGTAACAAATACTGTACTTTCTGCGTGGTGCCTTACACCCGAGGCGAGGAAGTGAGCCGTCCATGTGACGATATTCTGTTGGAAATCGCGCAACTGGCTGCGCAGGGCGTGCGAGAAGTTAACTTACTGGGCCAGAACGTCAATGCCTATCGCGGCACGACCTTTGATGACCAGCTCTGCAGCTTCGCGGAACTGTTGCGTCTGGTGGCGGCCATTGATGGCATCGACCGCATCCGCTTTACCACCAGCCATCCGATTGAATTCACTGATGACATTATTGATGTCTACCGTGACACGCCAGAGCTGGCGAGCTTCCTGCACTTGCCCGTTCAGAGCGGTGCCGATCGTATCCTGACGCTGATGAAGCGTGCGCACACCGCGCTGGAATATAAAGCCATCGTCCGCAAACTGCAGAAAGCACGTCCTGATATTCAGATGAGTTCAGATTTCATCATTGGTTTCCCTGGCGAAACGCAGCAGGATTTTGAGCAGACCATGAAACTGGTGGGCGACGTGAATTTCGATGTCAGCTTCAGCTTTATCTACTCGGCACGTCCGGGTACGCCAGCCGCTGACTTGCCTGACGATGTTTCGGAAGAAGAGAAAAAGCAGCGCCTGTATATTCTGCAGGATCGCCTCAATCAGCAGGCGATGGCGTGGAGCCGCCGCATGCTCGGCACCACACAGCGTGTGCTGGTAGAAGGCATCTCACGTAAAAATGTCATGGAACTGACCGGACGCACCGACAACAACCGCGTGGTGAACTTCGAAGCGCCTGTTGAGATGATCGGTAAGTTTGTTGACGTGGAAATTGTCGATGTCCATGCCAACTCGCTGCGTGGCAAACTGATCCGCACTGAAGATGAAATGGCATTGCGTGTCAGCCTCAGCCCCGATGCGGTGATAGCCCGCACGCGCCGTGAAAATGACATCGGTGTCGGTCTTTACCAGCCTTGATACTCCAACTTTGCGCGGCAGTGCACAAGGTGCTGCCGCCTGTTTCATCCCGTGCCCCTTGCATTCCACCTGCAACGCCCAAATATCGCTTCTGTAACTTGCAGCCGGGCCTTGCCCCATAAATAATTCCGTATAGATGCTCAATCTGTGATGGAGCATTGGATACACCTTCTTCAACTGGCCCTGAGTGCCCCAAAGGATTCATTTGAATATCGAAACTCGTGAAATCGCCCTTGAACCGGCTGATAACCGCCGACTGATGAGCCTGTGCGGTCCGTTTGATGACAATGTGAAGCAGCTGGAAAAACGCCTCGGTGTCGAAATCAACCGCCGGGACAACCATTTCAAACTGGTGGGCCGATCGCTCAGCGTTGACGCAGCCATCAACATTCTGCGTGACCTGTACGTGAGTACTGCGCCAGTGCGTGGCCAAATCCCGGATATTGAACCGGACCAGGTGCATCTGGCGATCAAAGAGAGCCGTGTACTGGAGCAAACCGCCGAAAGCGTGCCGGAGTTTGGTAAGGCGATTCACATCAAAACCAAGCGCGGTGTGATTAAACCTCGTACGCCCAATCAGGCGCAGTATGTGGCTAATATCCTCGACCATGACATCGCCTTCGGTGTGGGTCCAGCTGGTACCGGTAAAACCTATCTGGCGGTGGCCGCTGCCGTTGATGCCCTGGAACGTCAGGAAATCCGCCGTATTTTGCTGACGCGCCCTGCGGTAGAGGCCGGTGAAAAACTGGGCTTCCTGCCGGGTGACCTGAGCCAGAAAGTCGATCCTTACCTGCGTCCGCTCTACGATGCTTTGTTTGAAATGCTCGGCTTTGAGCGCGTGGAAAAGCTGATGGAGCGCAATGTGATTGAAGTGGCTCCGCTGGCTTACATGCGTGGACGTACACTCAACGACGCCTTTGTGATTCTCGATGAGAGTCAGAACACCACCATCGAGCAGATGAAGATGTTTCTGACCCGTATCGGCTTCAACTCCAAAGCGGTGATCACCGGTGACGTGACGCAGATTGACCTGCCGCGCAGCACTAAATCCGGCCTGCGCCATGCCATTGAGGTTTTGGCGGAAGTCGATGAAATCAGTTTTAACTTTTTCCACAGCGAAGACGTGGTGCGTCATCCGGTTGTCGCACGCATCGTGAATGCTTATGAAGCGTGGGAAGAAGCCGATCAGAAGCGCCGTGACAAACTGGCAGAAGAGCGCAAGCGTGAGACGCTGGCGTCTCAACTTGCCGCCCCATCCAGCCCGCAGGAGCCTTCATGAGCGCGGTGATTTTAGATTTACAGTTGGCCTGTGCCGATGAAAATGGCCTGCCAGCCGAACCTGCTTTCCAGCGCTGGCTCGAAGCCGCCGTGACGCCTTTCCAGCCGGAAAGTGAAGTCACCATCCGTCTGGTGGATGAAGCGGAGAGTCATGAGCTTAATCTGACTTATCGCGGTAAGGATAAGCCGACCAACGTGCTCTCTTTCCCGTTTGAAGCGCCACCAGGGATTGAGCTGCCCCTGCTGGGCGATCTGATTATTTGTCGTCAGGTTGTTGAGCAAGAAGCGGAAGAACAAGGCAAAACCGTTGAAGCCCACTGGGCGCATATGGTAGTCCACGGCACGCTACACCTGCTGGGCTATGACCATATTGAAGATGAAGAAGCCGAAGAAATGGAGGCGCTGGAGACCGAGATAATGCTTGCTCTTGGTTATCCTGACCCGTACATTTCGGAGAAAGAAGACGCCTGATCCCCTTAGGTTCAGGTTATTGCGCTGCTGGCGCGGATGCCAGCAGTTCCTTTCCCTCACCAGAGAGAACGAAATAAAAACGCCATGAGCGACGACCATTCTCAAAACAGCGACGCACCCAGTAGTAAAAAGGGATTTTTCTCCCTGTTAATTAACCAACTTTTTCACGGTGAACCCAAAAACCGTGATGAGCTACTGGGACTGATCCGCGATTCTGAGCAAAAAGAGCTGATCGACCAGGACACCCGCGACATGCTCGAAGGGGTGCTGGATATTGCCGAGCAGCGCGTGCGTGACATCATGATCCCGCGCTCCCAGATGATCACCCTTAAACGCAACCAAAGTCTTGAAGAGTGCCTTGCGGTCATTATTGATTCCGCCCACTCGCGCTTCCCGGTGATCAGCGAAGATAAAGACCACGTCGAAGGCATTTTGATGGCCAAAGACCTGCTGCCGTTTATGAGCAGCGCGTCTGAACCTTTCAGCATTGAGAAAGTGCTGCGCACCGCCGTTGTCGTGCCTGAAAGTAAGCGTGTTGACCGCATGCTGAAAGAGTTCCGTTCCCAGCGCTATCATATGGCGATTGTCATTGACGAATTCGGTGGCGTTTCCGGGCTAGTCACGATTGAAGATATCCTCGAATTGATTGTCGGTGAAATTGAAGATGAATATGACGATGAAGAAGATCGTGATATCCGTCAGTTAAACCGCCATACCTATACCGTACGTGCGCTTGCGCCTATCGAGGATTTTAACGAGGTATTTGGTACCAGCTTCAGTGATGATGAAGTGGATACCATTGGCGGTCTGGTGATGCAGGGATTCGGCCACCTTCCCGCGCGCGGTGAGAGCATCGACATTGATGGTTACCAATTCAAAGTCGCGATGGCCGACAGCCGCCGTATCATCCAGGTGCATGTGAAAATTCCGGAAGACTCTCCACAACCGCAACTGGAAGACGAATAATTTTATGGCTTTAGCCTCTCTCTACTCGCAGCAGCGGGTTCGCCTGCTGCTGGCTTTGATTGCGGGTGCCGTTGGCACCCTTTCCTTTTCTCCCTATGATTTTTGGCCTGCCGCATTAGTTTCCCTGGCGGGACTGCAACTGTTGCTACTGGATCGCCGCAGCCCTCAAGCCGCCGCGATTGGCTTCGTCTGGGGCTTTGGGCTGTTCGGCAGTGGCATTAACTGGGTTTACGTCAGCATCGCCACCTTTGGTGGTATGCCTGGCTTGGTTAACATCTTCCTGGTGATATTGCTGGCCGCTTACCTGGCGATTTATCCGATGCTGTTTGCGGTGGTGCTTAATCGCCTGTGGCCACGTGCGACCTTGTGGCGTCTGGTGCTGGCGGCACCGGCATTGTGGCAAATCAGCGAATTTCTGCGTGGCTGGATCCTGACCGGATTCCCGTGGCTGCAGTTCGGCTACAGCCAGATCGACGGTCCGCTCAAAGGCCTTGCGCCGCTGGCGGGCGTTGAAACCATCACTTTCCTGTTAATGGTGATCGCCGGTCTGATGGTGCATGCGCTTTATCATCGTACGGTGAAGAGCCTGGTGGCGGCCGCGGTATTGCTGCTGCTGCCATGGCCACTGCGCATGTTGCAGTGGTATCAGCCGCTGCCGGAACGCAGCGTGGACGTGGCGATGGTGCAAGGCAACATTCCCCAGTCGATGAAGTGGGACCCACAGCAGTTGCTGAATACGTTGCGTGTGTACACCTCTTACAGCCAGCCTTATATGGGCAAAGCGCCCATCATTATCTGGCCGGAATCGGCGATTACCGACCTTGAAAGCAATCAGCAGCCGTTCCTCAAAGCGCTGGATGCCGAACTGCGCGAGCGCGGCAGCTCGCTAATTACCGGGATTGTCGATTCACGCGTTGAAGGGGATAACCGCTACCACGATTACAACTCCGTGATTGTGCTGGGCGGCGAGCAGCCTTACAGCTATCAAAGCCATAACCGATATCAGAAAAACCATCTGGTGCCGTTCGGGGAGTTTGTGCCGCTGGAAGATCTGCTGCGTCCGCTGGCGCCGTTCTTCGATCTGCCAATGTCGTCGTTCAGCCGTGGTGCCTATGTGCAGCCGCAGTTGAAGGTGGCGGGTTATGATCTTACCAGCGCCATTTGCTACGAAATTGTGTTGGGCGAGCAGGTACGAGCCAACTTCCGTCCTGATACCAACTTCCTGCTGACCGTCTCTAACGATGCCTGGTTTGGTCACTCCATCGGCCCGTGGCAGCATTTCCAGATGGCGCGTATGCGTGCACTGGAATTGGGCCGTCCGCTGTTGCGATCCACCAATAACGGTGTCACGGCGGTGGTGAATGCCAACGGCGAGGTTGAAAAAGAGATCCCGCAGTTCACGCGTGACGTGCTGGAAGCCAGGGTAACACCCACCACTGGTGAGACCCCTTATGCCAAAGCAGGCATCTGGCCGGTATGGATTCTGACGTTAATCGGCATCGTCCTGGCGATTATTCGTCGTCGCCACTGACACTCCGATCACATTCTGACAGGCGAAGTGCTCACTTCGCCTTTTTTTTGCGCTGTTTTCCGCTCCCATCGGCTACGCTTTACCAGATTCTCTGCTGGCTTTTTCACGCATTTCACCGTGCTGGCACGATCATTGCTATTTATTTCAGTGATTTTCTCAACATCAGCGTTTTGTCAGCGTAATGCCATGTTCACGCACTATTATTTGGCACTGACACGCACCGAAACGGCGCAATGGCTTTTTATTGCCTCTAAATGGTGCGGAGCGGCTCGCAAAAAACAAACTTTTTTGTTTCATTGCGTTAACAATTCGCTATGTTAATCACTATCCTGCGCGCAGTTGCGCTAAGGGATAACTAAAAAAGCAGCACGAAATACACACAACATCACAATCTGCGCAGTTTATGTTCTGCGCAACATCCATTCAAAGGAGTAGGAACATGCAGACACGCAAAGTGGCATTATCTCTTCTGCTGTTGGGAGCAGCAGTGGGAGCGGCCCAGGCGGAAGATCTCACCGGCACCCTGAAAAAAATTAATGATAGCGGCGTGATCGTCGTTGGGCATCGTGAGTCATCAGTTCCCTTTTCTTACTACGACAACCAGCAAAAAGTGGTTGGCTATTCACAAGACTACTCAAACGCCATCGTAGCGGCGATCAAAGCCAAGCTGAACAAGCCTGATCTGCAAGTAAAAATGCTGCCGATCACCTCTCAGAACCGTATTCCACTGATGCAAAACGGCACTTACGATTTTGAATGTGGTTCTACCACCAACAACCTGGAACGTCAGCAGCAAGCCGCATTCTCCGATACCGTCTTCATCATCGGTACGCGTCTGCTGGTGAAAAAGGGTGGCGACATCAAAGATTTCGCGGACCTGAAAGGCAAAACCGTTGTCGTGACCTCTGGTACCACTTCTGAAGTTCTGCTGCACAAGCTGAACGATGAGAAGAAAATGGACATGCGCATCATCAGCGCCAAAGACCATGGCGATTCTTTCCGTACGCTGGAAACCGGTCGTGCCGTGGCCTTTATGATGGATGACGCGCTGCTGGCGGGTGAACGTGCTAAAGCGAAGAAACCAGACGACTGGCAGATCACTGGCACACCTCAGTCGAAAGAAGCCTATGGCTGTATGCTGCGTAAAGAAGACCCGCAGTTCAAACAGCTGATGGATGACACCATTGCCAAAGCGCAGACCTCGGGTGAAGCCGCTAAGTGGTTCGATACCTGGTTCAAACAGCCAATCCCACCGAAGAATCTGAACATGAACTTCGAGCTGTCTTCTGACATGCAGGCGCTGTTCAAAGCACCAAACGATAAAGCACTCTGAATTAACAATGAAAACAAGGGCAGTCAGGCTGCCCTCTCGATTGCTGAACACGCGGT
Source organism: Pantoea sp. Seng (assembly GCF_009829935.1). NCBI lineage: Bacteria > Pseudomonadati > Pseudomonadota > Gammaproteobacteria > Enterobacterales > Erwiniaceae > Pantoea > Pantoea sp. Seng. The sequence continues at coordinate 149,761 of NZ_SZZV01000002.1, forward strand.
GCGGACAGACAGACTGCAACAGGTCGTTCCCCTGAAGCAGGACGCAAGACACCGCTCAACAATCTTATGGGTAGCCTCGCTACCCTTTTTTTACCGGAGCTCGTTATGGGTATCGATTGGAACTGGGGCATCTTTTTACAACAGGCCCCGTTCGGCAATACGACTTACCTCGGCTGGCTGTGGTCCGGATTTCAGGTTACCGTTGCGGTTTCCTGCTGCGCCTGGATTATCGCCTTCCTGGTAGGTTCCTTCTTCGGCATTCTGCGTACCGTGCCCAATCGACTGCTGTCGACCATTGGCACCTGCTACGTGGAACTGTTTCGTAATATCCCGCTGATCGTCCAGTTCTTCTTCTGGTACCTGGTGGCGCCAGAACTGGTGGGCGAAAAACTGGGGATGTGGTTCAAAGCAGAGCTGGATCCCAATATTCAGTTCTTCGTTTCCTCAACCATTTGCCTCGGCTTGTTCACTGCTGCGCGCGTTTGTGAACAGGTACGTGCCGCGATTCAATCATTGCCACGCGGTCAGAAAAACGCAGGGTTGGCGATGGGGCTGACGCTGCCACAAACTTATCGCTACGTGCTGCTGCCGAATGCCTATCGCGTGATTGTGCCGCCGATGACCTCGGAAATGCTGAACCTGGTGAAAAACTCTGCCATCGCTTCGACCATTGGTCTGGTGGATATGGCGGCGCAGGCCGGTAAGTTGCTCGACTACTCGGCGCACGCCTATGAATCTTTCACCGCCATTACCCTGGCTTACGTGGGTATTAACCTGGTGATCATGCTGATTATGAGTTTGGTAGAACGTAAAATTCGCCTGCCCGGCAATCTGGGAGGCAAATAATGTACGAGTTTGACTGGAGTTCGATTCCTCCCAGCCTGCCCTATTTGTGGAATGGCTTGATCATCACCTTCAAGATTACCGCCGTCGCCGTGGTGTTCGGCATTATCTGGGGCACGATTCTGGCCGTGATGCGTCTGTCGCCGTTCGCGCCGATTCGCTGGTTCGCTAAGCTGTACGTCAACCTGTTCCGCTCCGTCCCGCTGGTGATGGTGCTGCTGTGGTTCTATCTGGTGGTGCCTGCATTACTGCAACAGGTATTGGGACTTTCCCCCAAAACTGACATTCGCCTGATTTCCGCCATGATTGCTTTTGCACTGTTTGAAGCGGCCTACTATTCGGAAATCATCCGAGCGGGTATCCAGAGCATCTCACGCGGACAGTCGAATGCTGCGCTCGCGTTGGGTATGACGCACTGGCAATCAATGAAATTGATCATCCTGCCGCAGGCGTTCCGCGCCATGGTGCCACTGCTGCTGACGCAGGGCATAGTGCTGTTCCAGGATACCTCGCTGGTGTATGTGTTAAGCCTGGCTGACTTCTTCCGTACCGCCTCGACGATTGGCGAGCGTGACGGTACCCAGGTTGAAATGGTTCTGTTTGCCGGTCTGGTCTATTTTGTGATCAGCCTGAGCGCTTCGCTGTTGGTTAGCTATCTGAAAAGAAAGAGGACGGTTTAAATGATTAGCCTGAAAAATGTTTCTAAGTGGTATGGTCACTTTCAGGTGCTGACCGACTGCTCCACCGAAGTAAAAAAAGGTGAAGTGGTGGTGGTCTGTGGACCGTCCGGCTCAGGTAAGTCAACCTTGATTAAAACGGTGAACGGTCTGGAACCGGTGCAGGAAGGCAGCATTCAGGTTAACGGTACCGAAGTGAACAACAAGAAAACCAACCTGGCACAACTGCGCAGCAAAGTCGGTATGGTGTTCCAGCACTTCGAACTGTTCCCGCACCTCAGCATTGTCGATAACCTGGTGCTGGCGCAGGTCAAGGTGTTAAAGCGTGATAAAGCCGCTGCGCGTGAGAAAGGTCTCAAGCTGCTGACGCGTGTTGGTCTGGCTGCGCATGCGGAGAAGTTCCCTGGACAACTCTCGGGCGGCCAGCAACAGCGTGTGGCGATTGCCCGCGCGCTCTGTATGGACCCCATCGCGATGCTGTTTGACGAACCGACATCTGCGCTCGACCCAGAGATGATCAACGAAGTGCTGGACGTGATGGTTGAGCTGGCGAACGAAGGCATGACCATGATGGTGGTGACGCACGAGATGGGCTTTGCGCGCAAAGTGGCCAATCGCGTGATCTTTATGGATGAAGGGAAAATTGTCGAAGACACTAACAAAGATGACTTCTTTAATAACCCGCAGTCCGACCGCGCAAAAGACTTCCTCGCGAAGATCCTGCATTAATTAGCGCTCTCAATTGCGCCGCTGTATGGATGGGGTTTCCCCATTAATCACGCAGCGGCGCGATTTTGCGCAAATCAAGGCTCAAAAGGCTGACGCTGGAAATGATCGTGCCCACACTCCGGGCAGCGCGTTAAGCTCTCCGGTGTATAGATCGCCCGGGTAAAACCGCACTTCTCACACACCAGGTTACCCAACCCCACCACTTCACCGCTTTGATAAACACCGTGATGTCGTAGATCCTGAAACACCTCGCGCCACTCTAACTGGCTTTTGTCCGTGATATCCGCCAGTTCTTTCCATACGCTCTCGCGAATGACGCGCAAGAATACGGAGTCACCGAGCACATCTGAAGATTCCTGATAACTGAGCGCGAACTCATGTAAATCACGCCTGACCGCCCGCATCACCTCATTCACTTCAGAAGAGGTCAGCGTCTTTTTCGCTAATAACTCCTGCCGAGCCTCAGCGACCAGGGCATCAACATCACGCTCGCCCTGTTCCAGCCGCTGGGTTAATGCCGCTATCGTTGCACGATACTCCTGCGCCACGTTATTCATTTTGTTCTCCTTTCCGCGGGAATAGCTGATAGTAAGTTTAGCTGTTCTGTCATATTTGCCGTGACGAAAGCGGAGTAAATCGCAAAAGGGTGAAAGCGGCGGCGCATTGAGTAGAAATCCGCTCAGCCGGGGCGTGAAATGTTGTTGAGGAAGAGCCTTATGGGTATGCTATGCGGATCTAAATGTATGCGAACCCGTCATACTTCAAGTCGCAGGTGCGTTGGCTGCACGTGTTCACGCCGTCGCTTACTTCGTTAAGCGCGAGCGTATTCACACCTTTGCCGCCTGCCTGTGACGTGAACTATTCAGGGTTAACGATTTTCATAAAGGACCACAGGCAGCCATGCAAGAGCAATACCGCCCGGAAGAGATAGAATCCCGCGTCCAACAGCACTGGGACGAAAACGAAACCTTTAAAGTGACCGAGCAGGAAGGCAAAGAGAAATACTACTGCCTTTCTATGCTGCCCTATCCTTCTGGCCGCCTACACATGGGCCACGTGCGTAACTACACCATCGGCGATGTGATTGCGCGCTATCAGCGCATGCTGGGTAAAAATGTCCTGCAGCCGATTGGCTGGGATGCGTTTGGACTGCCAGCCGAAGGCGCTGCGGTAAAAAACAACACCGCGCCCGCACCATGGACTTATGACAACATCGAATATATGAAGAACCAGCTCAAACTGCTGGGCTTTGGCTATGACTGGAGCCGCGAATTGGCGACCTGCCAGCCAGAGTACTATCGCTGGGAACAGTGGTTCTTCACCAAGCTGTATGAAAAAGGCATGGTCTATAAAAAGACCTCAGCGGTGAACTGGTGCCCGCATGACCAAACCGTACTGGCTAACGAACAAGTTATCGACGGCTGCTGCTGGCGCTGTGACACCAAAGTAGAGCGCAAAGAGATTCCTCAGTGGTTCGTGAAAATCACCGCTTACGCGGAAGAACTGCTCAACGATCTGGATAAGCTGGAAGACTGGCCTGAAACGGTCAAGACCATGCAGCGTAACTGGATTGGCCGTTCTGAGGGCGTGGAAATCACCTTCGATGTGGCGTACAGCGAAGAGAAATTAACGGTTTACACCACACGTCCGGACACCTTCCTCGGTGCCACCTACGTTGCTGTGGCAGCTGGCCACCCACTGGCGCGCCAGGCTGCGGCCAGCAACCCTGCGCTGTCTGACTTCATCGCAGAGTGCAGCACCACCAAAGTGGCTGAAGCAGATATGGCGACGATGGAGAAGAAAGGCATGGCCACCGGCCTGTTTGCTATCCATCCGCTGACGGGCGAAGAGATCCCAGTCTGGGTCGCTAACTTTGTCCTGATGGAATACGGCACCGGCGCAGTGATGGCTGTTCCAGGCCATGACCAGCGTGACTGGGAGTTCGCGACTAAGTACAACCTGAACATCAAACCAGTAATCCTGAATCTGGATGGTTCAACGCCTGATCTGAGCGAAGCGGCGATGACCGATAAAGGCGCGCTGTTCAACTCGGGTGAGTTCAACGGTCTGGATCATCAGGCGGGCTTCAACGCCATTGCTGATGCATTGGCGGCGAAAGGCGTCGGCGTGCGTAAAGTCAACTATCGTCTGCGCGACTGGGGTGTGTCCCGTCAGCGTTATTGGGGCGCGCCAATTCCAATGGTGACACTGGAAGACGGCACCGTGATGCCAACGCCAGAAGATCAGCTGCCAGTGATTCTGCCAGAAGATGTGGTGATGGACGGTATCACCAGCCCGATCAAAGCCGATCCTGAGTGGGCGAAAACCACGGTTAACGGCCAGCCAGCGCTGCGCGAAACCGATACCTTTGACACCTTTATGGAATCGTCCTGGTATTACGCACGTTACACCTGTGCCAATTACAACGAAGGCATGCTGGATCCTGCCGCTGCGAACTACTGGCTGCCGGTAGATCAGTATGTCGGTGGTATCGAACACGCCATCATGCACCTGATGTATTTCCGCTTCTACCACAAGCTGCTGCGTGACGCGGGCCTGGTGAACTCTGATGAGCCAGCCAAACGTCTGCTGTGTCAAGGTATGGTTCTGGCCGATGCGTTCTATTACACCGGCACGAACGGCGAGCGTAACTGGGTTTCTCCGGTTGATGTTAGCGTTGAGCGCGATGAAAAAGGTCGTATTGTTAAGGCTGTCGACAACGCAGGCCGCGAAGTGGTTTATGCCGGCATGAGCAAGATGTCCAAGTCGAAAAACAACGGCATCGATCCACAGCTGATGGTTGAACGTTACGGTGCCGATACCGTGCGTCTGTTCATGATGTTTGCTTCACCAGCAGAAATGACGCTGGAATGGCAGGAATCGGGTGTAGAAGGTGCGAACCGCTTCCTGAAGCGCGTGTGGAAACTGGCCTACGAACACGTAGCGAAAGGTGCCACCGTGGCGCTGGACCTCAATGCACTGAACGACGATCAGAAAGCGCTGCGTCGCGATCTGCACAAAACCATCGCCAAGGTGGCCGATGACGTGGGTCGTCGCCAGACATTCAACACCGCTATCGCTGCCATCATGGAGTTGATGAACAAGCTGACTCGTGCCCCGCAGGAGAGCGATCAAGATCGCGCACTGATGCAGGAAGCGCTGGTGGCGGTCGTTCGTCTGCTCTATCCGTTCACGCCGCACGCCAGCTATGTTCTGTGGCAGGCGCTGGGCGGAGAAGGTAGTGTCGATGAAGCCAGCTGGCCGGTTGCGGATGAATCCGCGATGGTGGAAGATTCACTGCTGGTCGTTGTACAGGTGAATGGCAAAGTGCGCGGCAAGATTACCGTTGCGCCGGATGCTACGCAGGAGCAGGTTCAGGCGCGTGCTGCGCAGGAGCACATTGTGGCGAAATATCTGGAAGGCGTCACACTTCGTAAAGTGATTTATGTCCCTGGCAAACTGCTTAACCTGGTCGTAGGTTAAGTTCAGGAGGAACTGTGCGACAACTGATTATCAGGCTGTTTGTCCTGCTCGCGGTGATGATCACCGCAGGCTGTGGTTTTCACCCGCGTGGCACCACCATGGTGCCTAACGAGATGAAAACGCTGATCGTCCAGAGTGGCGACCCGTATGGCCCAATGGCGCGCACCGTGCGCCAACAGCTGCGTATCAATGATGTCACCATTGTTAATGACAGCAAACAGGCCAGTGCCAAATACCCGACTCTGCGCTTAGGTGCAGAAGTGCTGGGGCGTGATACCGCGTCAGTGTTTATCAGCGGCACCACTGCTGAGTATTCACTGGTGATGACAGTGACCGCGCAGGTTCTGATCCCGGGCAAAGGCATCTACCCGATCAGCACCACCGTGTACCGTTCTTTCTTCGACAACCCGAATGCCGCACTGGCGAAGGATGCCGAGCAAGACATGATCGTGCAGGAGATGCGCCAGCGTGCCGCCGAGCAACTGGTGCGTAAACTGTTAACGGTTCATGCCGCGCAGGAAAGCAACAAAGACACGTTGCCACAGCCGGAGATCATCGCACCAGGTGAGAATTCACCAGAAGTGCCCTCTTCGTCAGCAACCAGTCTGCAATGATCAGGATTTATCCTGAACAACTGAGCGCGCAGCTTCGTGAGGGGCTGCGCGCCTGTTATTTTCTGACCGGCAATGAACCGTTGCTGATTCAGGAAAGTGCCGATGCCATTCGCGCGGCCTCATCTTCTCAAGGCTTTGAAGAACACTTCAGTGTCACTCTTGATGCGCAAACCGACTGGGATGCGATCTTTGCCAGCTGTCAGGCACTCAGCCTGTTCACTCAACGCCAGACCTTAACGCTGCAACTGCCAGAAAACGGTGCCAATGCAGCGATGGCCGAGCAACTGGTTAAACTCGCCAGCCTGCTGCACAGCGATATCCTGCTGGTGCTGCGCATGGCAAAACTGACCAAAGCGCAGGAAAACAGCGCCTGGTTTAAAGCGCTCAGCGCTCATGCCGTGCTGGTTCCCTGCCAGACGCCCGAACAAGCGCAGTTGCCGCGCTGGGTCGCGAGCCGTGCCAAAGCCATGAAGTTGAGTGTTGATGACGCGGCGATTCAACTGCTGTGCTACTGCTACGAAGGTAATCTGCTGGCGCTGGCGCAGGCGCTGGAACGTCTGTCACTGCTGTGGCCGGATGGCAAACTCACTCTGCCCCGCGTGGAAGACGCGGTAAATGACGCTGCGCATTTTACCCCTTTCCACTGGGTGGATGCCCTGCTGGCGGGCAAAAGTAAGCGCGCCCTGCATATCCTGCATCAGCTGGAAAAAGAGGATGCTGAAGGGGTGATTTTACTGCGTTCTCTGCAACGTGATTTACTGACGCTGCTGCATTTGCAGCGCAATCAGGGTAAACAGGGCTTGCGTGCGCTAATGGATCAACAGCGCATCTGGCAAAACCGTCGCGCACTGTTTACCGATGCGCTGCAACGCCTTGATGCACGTCGTCTGCAACGCGCCGTTCATCTGCTCGCCGAACTGGAGCTGACCATGAAGCAGGATTATGGTCAAAATCTTTGGCCGCAGCTGGAGACCTTGTCGCTGCTGCTGTGTCACCGCGATTTTCCCCTGAGCTTCACTGATGTCTAAACTCTACGCGCTGTTCGGCGGCACCTTCGACCCTATCCACTTTGGCCATCTGCGCCCGGTGGAAGCGCTGGCGCAACAGGTGGGGTTGAAAAAGGTCACGCTGCTGCCGAATAACGTGCCACCGCATCGCCCACAGCCCGAAGCCAGTGCTCGGCAACGCGTGGAAATGCTGCGCTGTGCCATTGCGACCCGCCCCCTGTTTGATATTGATACGCGCGAGCTGGAACGGGATACGCCGTCATGGACGGTGGCAACCCTTGAAGCACTCCGTGCGGAACGCGGTGCAGAACAGCCCCTCGGGTTTATCATCGGACAAGATTCTCTGCTAACGTTAGCCAAATGGCATCGCTGGCAGGATCTCCTCTCTTTGTGCCATCTGTTGGTGTGCCAGCGACCGGGCTATGCAACGCAGATGGAAACGCCTGAGATGCAGCAGTGGCTGGATGCGCATCGTGCACAGCACGCAGAACAGTTGCATCAAGCACCGGCAGGCCATATCTGGCTGGCTGATACGCCGCTGTTTGACATCTCCGCCACGGAAATACGCCAGCGTCGTCACCTGGGGCAATCCTGCACCGATCTGCTGCCCGATGCGGTTATCGACTACATCGATCGCGCTGGCTTATATCGCGGTTGATCGTTGCGTGCTATACTGCGCCGCTTCATTTTAGGCTATGTTTTCCGGGCATTCAGCCTTCTCGTAATCACCTGTTTTTAAGGGGAACCTTTTGCAAGGTAAAGCACTCCAAGATTTCGTTATTGATAAGATTGACGATATTAAAGGCCAGGACATCATTGCTGTTGATGTGCAGGGCAAATCGAGCATCACCGATTGCATGATCATCTGCACCGGCACGTCGACGCGTCATGTGGTTTCAATCGCCGATCACGTGGTTCAGGAATCCCGTGCCGCGGGTTTAAAACCGCTAGGCGTCGATGGTAAAGCTGCCGCTGATTGGGTCGTCGTTGATCTTGGCGAAGTGATCGTACACGTGATGCAGGAAGAGAGCCGCCAGCTGTATGAGCTGGAAAAGCTCTGGAGCTAAGCCTTGAAACTGCAGCTTGTGGCCGTCGGCACCAAAATGCCTGACTGGGTTCAGACCGGTTTCATGGAGTATCTGCGCCGCTTCCCCAAGGATATGCCGTTTGAACTGACCGAAGTGCCTGCGGGTAAACGCGGCAAGAACGCGGACATCAAGCGCATCCTGGAAAAAGAGGGTGAAGCGATGTTAGCGGCCGTCGGCAAAGGCAACCGCATCGTCACGCTGGATATTCCAGGGCAGCCGTGGGAAACCCCACAGCTGGCGCAACAGCTTGAGCGCTGGAAACAAGATGGCCGCGATGTCAGCTTGTTGATTGGCGGCCCGGAAGGACTGGCGCCGGCCTGTAAAGCCGCTGCCGAGCAGAGCTGGTCGCTGTCCACGTTGACGTTGCCACATCCGCTGGTGCGTGTGCTGGTCGCTGAAAGCCTGTATCGTGCCTGGAGCATCACCACGAATCATCCTTATCACCGTGAATAAACGCCTGACAACCTCCAGACAATAAACGCAGCGGATGAAATTACAGAGCAACGCCTTTCGCGATTACACTGCCGAACAGAAACTCTTTGTCCGCCGGGCTTTGGTGGCTTTTGTCGGTATTTTCCTGCTCTCCAGCGTGCTGGTGGTCAACCTCTATCATCTGCAAATTTTGCGTTTTGACGATTACAGCACCCGTTCCAATGAGAACCGCATCAAGCTGGTGCCCGTTGCGCCCAGCCGCGGCATCATCTTTGATCGCAACGGCGTCCCGCTGGCGCTGAACCGCACCATTTACCAGGCTGAACTGGTACCCGAAAAAGTCGATGACCTGAAGCAGACGCTGCAGGATCTGCGCACGGTGCTGGATCTGACGGACGACGATCTCGACGCCTTTGAAAAAGAGCGTAAGCGCTCACGTCGTTTCACCTCCATTCCGGTAAAAACCGCACTCAACGAAGTGCAGGTGGCGCGCTTTGCCGTCAATCAGTACCGCTTCCCCGGTGTGGAAGTGAAAGGTTATCAGCGCCGCTATTATCCCTACGGTCAGACGCTGACGCATGTAGTGGGCTACGTCTCTAAAATTAACGACCGCGACGTTAAGCGCCTCGATGATGAAGGTAAATGGCCTAACTATGCCGCGACGCATGATATCGGCAAGTTGGGCATCGAGAACTATTACGAAGATGTGCTGCATGGCAAAACCGGCTACGAAGAGGTTGAAGTGAACAACCGCGGCCGGGTGATCCGCCAGTTGCACGAGCAATCCCCTCAGGCCGGTCGCGATATCTATCTGACCGTTGACCTGAAACTGCAGCAGTACATCGAAACCCTGTTGACCGGCAGCCGTGCCGCCGTGGTGGTCAGCGATCCACGCACCGGTGAAATTCTGGCGCTGGTGTCCACACCGAGCTACGACCCTAATCTGTTTGTCGATGGCATCTCCAGCAAGGATTACAAAGCCCTGCTGAGCGATGAGAACCGTCCGCTGTATAACCGCGCGTTACAGGCATCCTACCCGCCAGCTTCAACGGTGAAACCTTATGTTGCCGTTTCTGCGCTGAGTGCAGGGGTGATTAACCGCAATACCAGCCTGTTTGACCCCGGCTGGTGGCAGTTGCCCGGTTCGGAAAAACGCTATCGCGACTGGAAAAAATGGGGACACGGCCGTCTTAACGTCACCAAGTCGCTGGAAGAGTCTGCCGATACCTTCTTCTATCAGGTCGCCTACGACATGGGCATTGATCGCCTGTCAGAGTGGATGACCAAATTTGGCTATGGCCATCGCACCGGTATTGATTTGCCGCAGGAAAGTCCCGGCAACATGCCAACGCGTGAGTGGAAGCTGAAGCGCTTTAAGAAGCCGTGGTATCAGGGTGACACCATTCCGGTGGGCATTGGTCAGGGTTACTGGACTGCAACGCCGGTGCAGATGAACAAAGCCATGATGATTCTGATCAATGACGGCATTATCAAAGTGCCGCATTTGCTGCGCGCCACCCGTGAAGGTCAGGCCATGGTGCCGTATCGCCAGCCGCCGGATGCGCCGATTGGCGACATCCACTCGGGATATTGGGAAATCGCCAAAGATGGCATGTACGGCGTGGCCAACCGCGCGAACGGGACGGCGCACAAAAGTTTTGCCGATGCGCCTTACAAAATCGCCGCGAAATCCGGTACTGCGCAGGTATTCGGTCTGAAAGAGAACGAGACCTATAACGCGCACAAAATTGCTGAACGCCTGCGTGACCATAAACTGATGACGGCTTTCGCGCCTTACGACAAACCGCGCGTTGCCGTAACCATGATTCTGGAGAACGGCGGTGCCGGCCCGGCAGTGGGTACGGTGATGCGTCAGATTCTCGACCACATAATGCTAGGCGACAACAATACCGTGCTGCCTGAAGCCGCACCGACGCCGCCTGGCTACGAAGGTGAATAAAGATGTCCATGAACGATAGCCCGCAGAAAAGATCGATCTGGACGCGTATCCATATCGATCCCCTGTTTATGCTGATCATCCTTGCGCTACTGGCTTACAGCGCCATCGTCATCTGGAGCGCCAGCGGTCAGGATCCTGGCATGATGGAGCGTAAGCTCGGTCAGATTGCCATGGGTATCATTATCATGCTGGTCATGGCGCAAGTGCCGCCGCGCGTGTATGAAAGTTGGGCGCCCTATCTCTATATTGTCTGCGTGATATTACTGGTGGCGGTGGATGCCTTTGGCCATATCAGTAAAGGGGCTCAGCGCTGGCTCGATCTTGGCTTTGTGCGTTTCCAGCCCTCGGAAATCGCCAAAATAGCGGTGCCGCTGATGGTGGCGCGCTTTATTAACCGCGATGTCTGCCCACCGACGCTGAAAAATACCGGCATTGCGCTGGTGTTGATCTTCATGCCGACGCTGTTAGTGGCGGCACAGCCTGACCTCGGCACCTCGATTCTGATCGCCGCGTCCGGCCTGTTTGTGCTGTTCCTGTCGGGCATGAGCTGGAAGCTGATTGCCCTGGCGGTGCTGCTGGTGGCGGCCTTTATTCCGGTACTGTGGTTCTTCCTGATGCATGACTATCAGCGCGACCGTGTGATGATGCTGCTCGATCCAGAGAGTGACCCGCTCGGTGCCGGTTATCACATTATTCAGTCCAAGATTGCGATTGGATCCGGTGGTTTACGTGGCAAAGGCTGGCTGCATGGCACCCAGTCACAGCTGGAGTTTTTGCCTGAACGTCACACCGACTTTATCTTTGCGGTACTGGCAGAGGAACTCGGCCTGGTCGGCGTATTAGTGTTACTGGTACTGTATCTGCTGCTGATTTTGCGCGGCCTGATTATTGCGGCGCGCGCGCAAACCACCTTTGGTCGCGTGATGGCCGGTGGTTTGATGTTGATTTTATTCGTCTATGTTTTCGTTAACATTGGTATGGTAAGTGGTATCTTACCCGTGGTCGGTGTTCCGCTGCCGCTGGTGAGCTACGGCGGGTCGGCGTTGATTGTATTAATGGCCGGATTTGGCATCGTGATGTCGATCCATACTCATCGAAAAATGTTATCTAAAAGCGTTTAAGAGGCTGCACATGCGTAAGGATTGGCTTGGGGTTGCACTGGCATCATTGGTACTGGCTGCCTGTTCCGCACCGGAACAGCAGAATAATACTGCGCCACCGCAGCCGGCCTATAATGGCCCGGTGGTGGAAATCCCAGGCGTTGAACCGCGCTATGAACCGATCAATCCTTCTACCAGTCAGGATTACAGCGTTAATGGTAAAAATTATCGCGTAATCAAGGATCCTTCGAACTTCAGCGAAGTTGGGTTGGCCACCTGGTACGGTGCAGAAGCACAAGGTAATCGCACAGCGATCGGCGAAGCTTACGATCCAGACGCCTTAACTGCGGCACACCCTACTCTGCCACTGCCAAGCTATGTGCGCGTCACTAACCTCGCCAATGGTCGCCAGATCGTGGTGCGTGTTAATGACCGTGGCCCGTATACCCCCGGCCGCATCATTGACCTGTCTCGCGCGGCAGGCGACCGTTTGAATATCTCGAATAATTCCCGTGTTCGCGTGGATTACATCAAAGTCGCACCGGATGGTTCTGTTTCCGGCCCCGGCACCATTGGCACCACAGTGGCGAAGCAGAGCTACGCCCTGCCCGCGCGCCCGGATCTTAACGGCGGCATGGTGATGATGGGTGGCAGCGCCAATACCACGCCTGCACCTGCGCCACAGGATGTTCGCGCAGTCGATAACAGCACCCTGCAGAGTAACGGTGGACTCGGTGCCCCGGTGCAGAGCAGCGGTTTCCTCGGCGCGCCTCAGCCTTTAGCAAACGGTGTACTGGAAGGCAGTGAACCGGCCGCCACGCCTGTGCAGGCAACATCCGCTGCGCCTGTCGCGGCATCGGTTTCTGCTCCAGCCAGCGCTGCACCTCAGAGTACGCATACCGCCGGTGGTTATGTCGTTCAGGTCGGTGCGGTCAATGATGCGGCGCGCGCCCGTCAACTGGCGACCAGCCTGGGTAAACGTTTTGGCGTCCCCGGCAATGTGGAAGCCAATGGCAACGTTTATCGTATTCAACTCGGCGGCTACAGCAGCCGGGCGGAAGCCGCTGCGTTACAACAGCGCCTGACCACTGAAGCACAAATGAGCTCATTTATTACAACTGCCCGTCCGTAATGTTACGGGCAGTTACCTTTACTGCTGAAACTGATTTGCAAAGCAAGATGTCGCTCGATCGGGCGTTTGCTATAGTAAGGCACTTTTTTCACTCTTAGCCCACGGATGTTGTAGTCCTTAACATGAATACGCTGAAACCCTCTCGTTTTCTGAAACGCCTGACAGTGGGATCACTGGTCGCCCTTTCTCTCAGCCATGCCGCCTTTGCGGACGATGTTAACCTTAAGACGATGATCCCGGGCGTCCCGGAAATCGATGCTGAAGCTTATGTGCTGATCGATGCCAACTCAGGTAAAGTCCTGGCCGAAAAGAACGCCGATGCGCGTCGCGATCCCGCCAGTCTGACCAAAATGATGACCAGCTATGTGATTGGTCAGGCGGTCAAAGCAGGCAAAATCCATAACGATGATATCGTCACCGTCGGTAAAGACGCATGGGCCACCGGTAATCCGGTGTTCAAAGGCTCGTCACTGATGTTCCTGAAGCCAGGCGATCGCGTACCGGTTTCTCAACTGACGCGCGGTATCGTGTTGCAGTCAGGGAATGATGCCTGTGTAGCGATGGCCGATTACGTTGCCGGCAGCCAGGATGCGTTTGTTAGCCTGATGAATAACTACGTTGACGCGTTGGGTCTGAAAAACACCCACTTCCAGACCGTGCACGGCCTGGATGCTGAAGGCCAGTACAGCTCGGCGCGTGATATGGCGCTGATCGGCCAGGCATTGATTCGTGATGTGCCGGACGAATACTCGGTCTACCGTGAAAAAGAGTTCACCTTCAACAATATCAAACAGATGAACCGCAATGGTTTACTGTGGGATACCAGCCTGAACGTTGACGGCATCAAAACCGGTCACACTGATGCGGCAGGTTACAACCTGGTGGCTTCTGCCACTGAAGGCCAGATGCGTCTAATCTCCGCCGTCATGGGCGGTCACACCTATAAAGGTCGTGAAACCGAAAGTAAAAAACTGCTGACCTGGGGCTTCCGTTTCTTTGAGACCGTCGCACCTCTGAAAGCAGGCAAAGAGTTCGCCTCTGAGCCGGTTTGGTTTGGTAACAGCGATCGTGTCCAGTTAGGCGTTGAAAAAGATGCCTACCTGACCATTCCACGCGGCCGTATGAAAGACCTGAAAGCCAGCTATGTACTGACCAATACCGAACTGCATGCACCGCTGCAGAAAAACCAGGTGGTGGGTAGCATCAACTTCCAGCTGGATGGCAAAACCATTGAACAGCGTCCGCTGGTGGTGCTGAACGAAGTGCAGGAAGGCGGCTTCTTCAGCCGTATCATTGATTACATCAAACTGATGTTCCATCACTGGTTTGGCTAAGACGCTTGAAAAATCGTCTGTCTGATACCATATAATTAGAAACCCCCGTTTCAAACGTATAGGGGAGGCTGGAAAGCCTCCCTTATCGATTTTTATGCATCACCTGTTGTAGGGGCGGCCTTCGGGCTTCTCTTCTCAATTTTAAGCACCGGAGCCAACATGAAAACCAAACTGAATGAACTGCTCGAATTCCCTACCCCCTTCACCTATAAAGTAATGGGTCTGGCGCAACCGGAGCTGGTTGATCAAGTGGTTGAAGTGGTGCAGCGCCACGCCCCCGGCGACTATACCCCGGCAGTGAAACCGAGCAGCAAAGGTAACTACCATTCGGTTTCCATCACCATCACCGCAACGCATATCGAACAGGTAGAAACCCTGTACGAAGAACTGGGTAACATCGATATCGTGCGCATGGTCCTGTAATACCCGCGCTGGCAAAGGCGGCTTTGCCAGCGTTATACTCAGCCCTTCACTCTCTACCGGATCTCCGCTTTGTCAGCTAACACGCTTCTTGTTCGTCAACTGGGCCAGCGCGACTGGCAACCTATCTCCGATGCGATGCATCAGTTTACCGATCAACGTGACAGCAGCACTGCCGATGAAATCTGGCTGGTGGAACATCATCCGGTGTTTACCCAGGGCCAGGCAGGCAAAGCCGAACATCTGCTGATGCCGGGCGATATTCCGGTTGTGCAGAGCGATCGTGGCGGCCAGGTGACGTATCACGGGCCTGGGCAACAGGTGATGTACGTGTTGATTGATATTAAACGTCACAAAATCGGTGTCAGAGAGCTGGTCACTGCGCTGGAGGAAACCGTGATCGCCACCCTGGCGGATTATGGTATCGCTGCGCGCGCACGTGCCGACGCACCCGGCGTTTATATCGGCGATGACAAAGTGTGCTCATTAGGCCTTCGCATTCGCAAAGGGTGCTCCTTCCACGGCCTGGCATTAAATGTGGCGATGGATCTGGCACCTTTCCTGCGCATCAATCCCTGCGGTTATGCCGGCATGCGCATGACGCAGTTAAGTGAAAAGCAGCCGGGCGTCACAACCGCCGACGTACAACCCCGTTTGGTACAACATTTCGCCCGCTTAATGGGTTTCACCCAGCTTGAATGGCAAAATGAGGCCAGGGTCTGACCTTGACTGTCTGTGCTCATTTACAAAATTGTAACTTTAGCGCTCGCATATCGGCTGCTTATGCGCAGACGAAATGATATAATTTTTGCCATATTTTCAAATAAAGTTGAAAGCCTGGTTCTCAGTTTGAGTGAGGAAGCTTTCAAATCGCAATCCCGACCGGAACCTGCAGATTTATGAGTAAACCAATTCAGATGGAACGTGGCGTCAAGTATCGCGATGCCGACAAAATGGCGCTGATTCCGGTGAAAACCGTGATGGTCGAGCGTGAAGAAATTCTGCGTAAGCCGGAGTGGATGAAGATAAAACTGCCTGCGGATTCCAGCCGCATTCAGGGTATCAAAGCCGCCATGCGCAAAAATGGTCTGCACTCAGTATGTGAAGAGGCCTCCTGCCCTAACCTCGCTGAATGTTTTAACCACGGCACCGCCACCTTTATGATCCTCGGCGCGATTTGTACGCGTCGTTGCCCATTCTGCGACGTCGCCCACGGCCGTCCAAATATGCCTGACGCCAACGAACCGCTGAAACTGGCACAAACTATTGCCGATATGGCGCTGCGTTATGTGGTGATCACCTCGGTTGACCGCGACGATCTTCGCGACGGCGGGGCTCAGCATTTTGCCGATTGCATCACTGCCATTCGCGAAAAAAGCCCTAACATCAAAATTGAAACGCTGGTGCCTGACTTCCGTGGTCGTATGGATCGTGCGCTGGAAATCCTCACCGCCACGCCGCCAGATGTGTTCAACCACAACATGGAAAACGTGCCACGCGTTTACCGTCAGGTACGCCCTGGCGCCAACTACGACTGGTCGCTGAAGCTGCTGGAGCGTTTCAAAGAAGCGCATCCTGATGTGCCAACCAAGTCTGGCCTGATGGTCGGATTGGGTGAAACCAATGCGGAAATCGTAGAAGTGATGCGTGACCTGCGTCGTCATGGTGTCACCATGCTCACACTCGGCCAGTATTTACAGCCAAGCCGCCACCACCTGCCGGTACAGCGCTATGTGAGCCCGGCAGAGTTTGATGAGATGAAAGAGGAAGCCATGGCGATGGGCTTCACCCACGCGGCCTGTGGCCCATTCGTCCGTTCTTCTTATCATGCGGATATGCAGGCCAAAGGGCTGGAAGTGAAATAATCGGTTCTACTGGTGTGACGCCCGCAGCCAGCCTTTTTTTCACCGGTGCCAAAAAACAAAAACCAGACTGGAAGCAGTCTGGTTTTTTTATCAACGTCATAAACATTTACACTTATTGACGTTTGAAGTCGGATTACTCTTTGTGGCTCACGCGTTCAGCCGGCGCTTCTTCAGCGGTGCTTTTGGTTGCGGTGGATTCATCGTCTTTCATGGCTTTCTTGAAGCCTTTAATGGCGGAACCCAGATCACCACCCAGTGAACGTAACTTGTTGGTACCAAACAGCAGTACAATAAGTGCACCGATGATCAGCAGTTTGGCAATGCTGAAACCTTCCATACTTTACCTTTCAACCTTAGCGAAAACAGACATAGCTATTAACGCGCAGTTTATCAGCTGTCACAACTGGAATCTGTAACAGATTACGATCAACACCCGCGCAACATTAAATAAAGCGGCTCAAAAAGGCTTGCGTACGCGGGTGCTGTGGATTACCGATCACCTGCTCCGGTGTTCCCTGCTCCACCACCACGCCGCCATCCATAAATACCACCCGATCCGCCGCCTCACGTGCAAAGCCAATCTCATGTGTCACCACGATCATGGTCAGACCACGATCGGCCAGCGTGCGCATCGTCGCCAGCACCTCTCCCACGAGTTCGGGGTCCAGCGCGGAAGTCGGCTCATCAAACAGCATCAACGCCGGTTTGATGGCTAACGCACGAGCAATCGCCACACGCTGCTGCTGGCCGCCGGAAAGATGGCGTGGCCAGGCATCGGCTTTGTCACTCAATCCCACCGTTGTCAGCAGTTCGCGCGCATGCTGCAACGCTTCATGGCGGGGAAACTTATGCACACCAATGGGCGCTTCAATAATGTTCTGCAGCACGGTCATGTGTGGATAGAGGTTGAATTGCTGAAACACCATGCCGATCTTCTGACGCTGGTGAGCAATCCGCCGTGCCGACAGGCGATGCAGAATCCCACGCTTCAATTCGTAGCCAATCTGCTCTTCACCCACCATGATGGAGCCGGCGTTCATATCTTCCAGATGGTTTATACAGCGCAGGAAGGTCGATTTGCCCGATCCCGATGGCCCGAGAATCACCACCACTTCACCTGGAAACACATCCAGATCGATCCCTTTCAATACCTCGTTATCGCCATAACTCTTCTGGACATTGCGCGCAGAGACCAGCGGCTGAATCTCACTCATACATCCTCCTTCAGCTGATGTGTGGCTGCGACAGCCGTGTCTGTCCGGCGTTTATTCACCACGGTACGTTTGGTGCCGCGTGCGTAGTAGCGTTCAATTGCTGACTGCCCAATATTCAGGATCGATGTGATCAGCAGATACCAAATCACGGCCACCATCAGCATCGGGATAATTTCAAAGGTGCGGTTATACACGGCCTGCACCGAGTAAAGCAGATCGCCCATGGCTATTACGCTGACCAGCGAGGTCGCTTTAATCATACTGATCAGCTGATTGCCGGTGGGAGGAATAATGGATCGCATCGCCTGAGGAATGATAATGCGGCGCAATGCACGGCTGCGGCTCATGCCAAACGCCTGAGTGGTTTCCACCTGCCCCTGATCCACCGACAACAGCCCGGCGCGAATAATCTCCGCCATATACGCCGCTTCATTCAGTGCCAGTCCGGCAAACGCAGCGGTCAGCGGCGTAATCAGATCGTTGGTATTCCAACTGGCGAAGGTAATATCCGTCCAGGGTACGGTAATCGAAATGTTCGGAAACAGCGTCGACAGGTTGTACCAAAAGATCAGTTGCACCAGCAGCGGCGTACCCCGGAAAAACCAGATGTAAAGCGACGAGATGCCGCTCAGCAGTTTATTTTCCGAAAGACGCCATACCGCCAGCAGCAGCCCCAGCAGCGTACCGAGGATCATCGAGACTACCGTCAGCCCGAGCGTCACCTGCAGCCCTTTCATCACCGAACCTTCGGTGAACCACTGCAACACCACTTTCCATTCAAAATTGGGATTGGTCGCCACCAGCCAGAGAAAGTTGGCCGCGACCACCAGTACCACAATCCATGAGATCCAGCGTCCATAGGTGGGCGCACTGCGGGCGAAAGCGACATCGCGCTGCTGCACGTTGGCCTTATCCCTGGCTCGCGTATTGTGGGTGACCGGATTCATTTTGCTGTCCCCTGCGCCAGATTACGACCCGGCTGCTGCAAGATATTGCCGTCGAGTTTCCACTTCTTCATGATCGCCGCGTAGGTGCCGTTGGCGAACAGCTCTTTATAGGCGTCGAGTACTACGTTGCCCAGTTCGGAACCTTTTGGCACCACCGTGCCCTGGAAAATGTCGCCAAAGCCGTTTTTCTGTCCTTTACCGGAAAGCTCCAACTGGCCATTGGCTTGATCGATAAAGTAAGTCAGCGGTGCCTGTGAAGAGAAGAATGCATCAGAACGCTTAGAGCGTACTGCCAGAATCGATGAAGGCTGATCGGTAAAGGATTGCACCACCACCGCGGGCTTGCCCGCGGCGACGCAAGCGTCCGACTGCTTACGAATCACCTGCTCAGCTGAACCGGCTGCCATCACAGCAATACGCTTGCCGCAGGTGTCTTCCAGACCGTTAATTTTCGCTGGATTGCCCTTTTGAACGCCGAACACCACGAACTCCTGCACAAAATCGATGAAGTCGACTTTCTGCTGACGATCGGGATAGTCGCCAATCGGCCCAATCGCCATCTGATAACGGCCCGAGTTAATGCCAGCTAAAACACCCGACAAACCGCTGACCGTGGCATGTTCAATTTTCACACCCAGCAATTGAGCCAAAGCATTCGTCAGGTCGGCTGAGGCGCCGTCCATCGAATGTGGACCGTTCACGATCTCATAAGGAGGAAACGATCCGTTGTTTACCGAAATCATTTTTCCAGCGCTTTTAATCTCTGCTGGCAAGCGGTCATGCAGCGCCTGATCAACTTTCTGCGTTGGGATAGTTTCCGCTGCCTGCACTGCGCTGACTGTCAGCCCCAGCGCCAACGTTATTGCTGTTGTAAGTTTATTCATGAGCCAGTTCCCCAAAATCTATCAAAGTGGTTTCAGTTCAGGACGAGCAAAACGGCGGTTTTCCAGCACCGGCAGTACGCTACGTGCGTAGGCAATACGTTGTGGATCGAGGTCGGCGAACACCAGTGCCGCCGACTCTGGCGCTTTGGCTATCGCCACGCCGAGAGGATCGATGACCAGACTGTTGCCGATGTTACGCGGGCCACATTCGCCCACGGCCACCATGTAACAGGTGTTTTCCAGTGCTCTTGCCGTACACAGCAATTCCCAATGCATCTCTTTCAGCGGGCCTTTGACCCACGCGGCAGGCAATACCAGCACATCAGCACCGTCCAGCACCAGACGGCGCGCCAGCTCAGGGAAACGCACGTCGTAGCAGGTCATCAGGCCCACTTTCATCCCGGCCACTTCCACCAGCGGTGGGATTTCGTTGCCTGGATTCACGCGCTGTGACTCCTGCATTGCAAACGCATCATAAAGATGCAGCTTTTCGTAGGCGGCGATGAGTTCACCGTTGCGAATGGCAATCAGCACGTTGAGCGCTTTGTTGCCTTCAGTTGGCACGTGCACGCTCATCATGGTGGTCAAATCGTTGCCTTTGCTGACTGCCAGCAGCTGCGTGATGAAAGGACCATCCAGCGGTTGTGCGGCTTTCAGTACCAGATCAGGGTCGGCAATATCACGCGCCAGCACGCCTTCTGGCAGGACCAGTAAATCCGCGCCTCCGGCCAGTGCATTGTTCATTAAACCGATGCAGATATCGGTGTTTTCCTGCCATTCCCGGCTGACAGCAAACTGCCCCATTGCAACTTTCATCTTCACTCCCCTTGCACTGCTGCCGGGAAAATCGCTTCCGGCGTCAGTAATGTTTTGGTTAAGCCTTGCTGGAACAGCTCGTTAGCAAAATCGGCGATCATCTTTTTGTTAGCGGAGAATCCGTTTTGATTCCAGTCCGCCGGTAATTCCTGCGCGGTACGTCGCAAATCATCCAGCAGCCACGGTGTGGTGTCGGCGTATTTCTCGCGTTTCTGCATCCACATCTGGTACGAACGATCGATGATTTCGCTTAACGCCTGCGGCAGCCAGGGATGCATTTCCGCCAGTGCCGGTTTCATCGCCAGCAGATGGATACCCGGCACGTAGCCGACGCGATTAAAGTAGTCGCGCTCGGCGGTCACAAAGTCGTTTTGCAATTGACGCAGGCCAGAATTTTTCATAAAGAAACCTTCTGGCATAAAGGGCGTGAACACCGCATCCAGCTCACCGGCCTTCAGCAGTTCGATCAGCGGGCGCTCACCCGGTGCCGGCTCAATGCGGCCCGGACGACCGAATCCCGCGAGGCGATCCACAATCGGATGTTCTTCGGTCAAACGGCCGGCAAACCAGTACGCATCATCGATCTCTACGCCAGCTTCACGCAGCACGGTGCGCGTCCAGGTGTTGCCAGAATCCTGCCAGCCGGTCACCCCGATTTTCTTGCCTTTCAGCTGAGCGGGCGTGGTAATCGGGCTGTCAGCGGTGGTGATGATGCAGCGCTGGCGGAAGCCGCGCATCAGAAAGTGCGGCAGGCCGAGTAGTGCGTTATCGCCTCTGGCGCATGCCTGAGCATAGCGGCTGAATGACACTTCACCCGCGTCGTATTTGTCGCTGGTCGCGAGGTTATCAACCAGCGTGCCCACGCGGTCAATTTCCAGCGTGAAGCCCTCCGGTTTGATGTCGCCGAGTGCCAGCGGGGTGAAATAATCCCAGTCACGCACCGCCAGTCTGATGGTTACCATAATTGTGCTTTCCCCGTTTTCGGCCAGAGATCTGGCGCTGTTTATTTATTCAGCAAATAGTGCTTGAATTTGAGTCTAAAACGCGAATACTAATCTGAACAATCAATTCTTTGTTACTGAACAAATGATTTTCTTATGACGCAAACGGTAGATGTCGAGTGGCTTAGCCATCAAATAGACGATGCTTCGGTAAAGGGAATAACGCTTACCGCCTCATCCTTAATTCGGGACGGCCAAATTGCTGTTGGCATGCAAATGCCTGCGGTGCGCGAACTGGCGGAGCGGCTGGGCGTCAGTCCGGCAACCGTTTCTGCTGCCTGGGCGCAACTGAAGAAGCAGAAAGTGCTGGCGGGTAAAGGACGCAGTGGCGTATGGGTGTGTGGCAACAGCGTACTGCCACGCCCTATCCGCTTTGAGAAGATTGGTAACTACGGCGAGAACATCCGGGCGGCGCTGGCGATGGCGTCACCCGATCCGGCGTTGCTACCCGATCTTAAACGGGCGATCCTCGCGGGGATTGCCTCACCTGAGTTAAACAGCTATCAGCGCGAAGCGATCTCCCCGCAATTGCAAGCGGCCATCAGTCCACGCTGGCCCTATCCGGCGGAAGCCTGGTTAGCCACTGATGGCGGTTTTGATGCCATGAACCTGATTGTGCAGACGCTGTTGTCGCCGGGCGATCGGGTGGTGATTGAAAATCCCACGGCCACCCGTTTGCTGGATATGCTGGAAAATATCGGCGCAGAAATTTTGCCGCTGCCCTGTGATGATCAGGGGCCTATACCCACGGCGCTGGCCGCACATCTGCAAAAATCACCGGCGATGTTTATCTATCAGCCGCGCACGCATTCGGCCACCGGCTACAGCGTGACTCAGCGTCGCAGCGCCGAGTTAGCAAGGGTGCTGGCGAACTGTACCACGATGATTGTCGAGGATGATGGCATTGGCGATCTGTCGCGCTGGCCGGCCTGGAGCCTCGGTTTTCACTTCCCGGAACGGGTCATTCACGTTCATTCTTTTTCCAAAGCCTATGGTCCCGATCTGCGCCTGGCGGCGTTATCCGCGACGGCAGACATGGTGAAACGCTTACAGTCGTGGCGTAACTTCGGCGTCAGCTGGACCAGCCGTATCTTGCAGGATGCGGTGGCATGGATGCTCACCGATGAGGCCACACAGCAGAGCGTTCAACAGGCGAAGACCGTTTACGCGCAGCGTCGCCAGCAGTTACTGGCGGCACTGGCAAAACGCGGAGTGGTGCTGGAAGAGCGAGATGGGTTGAGCGTACAGATCCCGGTGGAATCAGAGCAGTACGCCATGATCACCCTGGCAGCACGCGGCATTGCTGTACTGCCGGGAGAACGCTGTTGCCTCAACGGCGAGCCCTTTATTCGCGTCAGTGCTTCACTGCTCCCGTTCGATCAGCTTGAAAGCATTGCTGACGCGCTGGTCATCGCCACCGGGCGTGAACTTAAAGCGAGCCCAGATCTTTGATGTGATAACGCGGAGATTCTACATAGCCTTCACGCGAGTAGAACTGGTTGGCTTTAAGGCGGGAAGCGTGACAATGCACTTCCATGCGATCGCAGCCCCGTTCACGCGCTAGCTGCTCGGCATGACTGAGCAGCTGTTGGCCACTGCCTTTACTGCGCTCGCCTTCCGCAATGCAAAAATAGCTGATGCGGGCGAAATCACCGGGCAGCGCCAGTTGGGGGATAAAGTGCAAAGAGAGAAACCCCAGAACCTGATTACCGTGTTCTGCCACCAATAAAATTTCGTCGGGATGGCTGCATAACTGCGCCAGACGCGTATCAATAAACTTTTCAGTGCCGCTGTAACCCAGTTCGGTTAACAGCGCACTCAGGGCAAAACTGTCTTTTGCCAGTGCCTGACGTATATTCATCCTGCCTCCTCATGAGTCCTTGCATGCAGTTATATAGCGTTGTTGCGTAAAAAGCTGCAAGTAAGGATTGTTATGAGAATGTTACTGCCACGTTCTGTGAAATACGCCGCAGAATGTGCCCTGTCATCAGACTGTCATCACGGCTTAAGGTTGGCTTAACCTGGCTTTGCGATGCTGAGTGAAATACACCTCTGGGGCGCGCACATGAAAAACCTGATTCCACGTAGCTACAATGAAGTGATGGCGCTTTTCGTCGCCATGGCGGCCGTGTTGGGCTATTCCCTGACCTGGTGGCACATGTAAAAAGGACAAAAAAAACCCGCCATTAGGCGGGTTTTCAAAATTCTAACTGTTAACTTACAGAGCGATAACGTTAGCAGCAGATGGGCCTTTAGCGCCGTCAGTGATTTCGAACTCTACACGCTGACCTTCAGCCAGAGTTTTGAAACCATTGCTCATGATTGCAGAGAAGTGTACGAATACATCTTTGCTGCCATCTTCTGGAGTAATGAAACCGAAGCCTTTCGACTCATTAAACCACTTAACGTTACCTTTGATCTTGGACATCTATATTACCTTTACATGAAAAATGGACACTAAACTGTGTCGGCATCTAGTACAGCAATTGCGGTGACATTTGTCCAGTGAGAATTGATGAAAAAGTGATAAATATTGATTTTTTGCATCCCCTTCACACTTTTTGACGCTTTTCACACGCTAAAACTGGAATCTCAGCCAGGCAAAATAGACGTTGCCGTTATTATAAGTCCCTGGAATATAAGTCATTTGGAAAGTGGCTGGTCCATATCCTATTGATGCTAATGGCAAAACCAGTGGAACCGGGATATAGCGCCAGTTATCTCTCGCGGTGACGCCCGCGGTGTAGCCTGCACCGATGTGGAAATTCTGGTCGTTCAATGGCCGCCAGGTCGCTTCCCAGCCATAGCCAGCGATAGGCTCCCATTTGTTGAACGAGTCTTTGAACACCATGGCATAGAGCCCATGCCAGTTGCCTTTCTCATCCCAACGAGAGACACCGCCACCTGCACCCCACGGCCGCTCGTTGTACTTTTCGATATGCTCGTCATCATAGGTCCAGCGATTATGCCAGGTGATAGCGGGCAGGTAAAAGTCATGATGCTGTGGCTGCGACCAGGTTTGCTCAACATTGGTGCTAAATGTGTTCCATCCCGCCTCAACGGCTTGCGATGTTGTGACTGCTGATGCCAAAAACGTCATGGGTAACGTCAAAATTCCGCCCAAAAGTGCGGATAAAATGTGCCGATTCACAAAAAAATCCTATTAAGTCATCTCTTAAATTCGCCCCAGTAAAAGGCGCATTCGGTGAGTGGGCGATTATTAGCGCAACAACTTAAAACGATATCTAAAAAAGCGGCTAAAAACTCCAGGGATAGTCTGTGTTACACCATTATTTTCCGATGATTTAGATTAGGTTGTGGTTTTTCTATAGGAAAGAAATATCCCGGTCGTCAGGAAAAATGCACATTAAATGCACTCTCAGCGTGATAATCACCCAGAGAGACAACTTAATTTTCAGCAACTTAACGACAATCATTTATATCTGAAATAAATTGATTAAATTTATGAATTGAACTCTAAGAGCGAATAAGATAAATCTCATCTTTCCAGGATGGAGAGGGAGGAACATTGAAATGACGATTCGCTGTCGACGCTGCGGCTGCGCTAAATTTTATTTCACATTGCCGAAAGTGGAAGAGGATAGAAATAACCCACACCATGGTGCGTGTTGCGCGGGTTGTGATAAACCGATTGACTGGCGGGACATGATTCCGGCAATGCTGACATTAAGCGAATTCGCCGCGTCCCGGGCAGAATAAAGAATTCAGGCACCTCAGGTGCCTGTTCATGCTAAAAAATCAGTTTGAATACACCCGTAATCGTCAGTAATCCCACGATAAAAATGATGGCAATAATCCACAGAATTATTTTCATTGTTCGCTCCTTCAGTGATGAAAAATAACGCGCCTGTTAACCAGTATAGATGATCCTTCTGCGTTCGCTGTGCAGTGCGAGCACTGTCACGCATGGTGATGAGCGTTGCCTTCCGTTCAGTTTTATTTCTGCGAGACGGGTCGCATGTCGCGATTTTATCTCTCTCTCCCGCTGCGCACCGCCAGCTCGTGCTGTCTAAACTTACAGCGCCTCTAGCAGGCCTCAATTGTTATCACTGCCTACGTAACAAGGAGATCTTATGAGCACGATTAATACCAGCATGGGGCGTTACAGCCTGAAGGCAAAGGATTACGGCAACCACATCAGTGGCAGCATTGCTATTAACGATGAAGGTGGCACCCAACTCACCATGCAAGAGTTTGAAGAGCATTACCTTGACGATGTCGTCAACAATGTCATTTATCCGGTCACGGGTGGGAACCGTGAAATTACCCGCGCGTTGCGCGATCAGATGGTGAAAGCGGGCTTTGAACAGCCGCATTGAGTTTTTGGGCCACAGATTGTGGCCCTTTGCTTTTGATAACACTCACTTGCGGTAATGATAGCTTTAAGCGCAGGATGCATTATCGAACATGACAAGGAGATTGACCGCGTGAGTGCCCTTTACCGACTTCCCCCTTCCCAGTTACATCAATTTGTTCAGGCCATTTGGTTACATGCCGGCAGCAGCGCCGAAGAGTCACGTTTAGTGGCTGACCATCTGGTGGCCGCCAATCTGGCCGGTCACGATTCACACGGCGTAGGAATGATCCCGAGCTATATGAGTTCACTGAAGCAGGGATTCCTGCAGCTGAACCAGCACACCACCATTGAAAAGGATGCCGGTGCGGTGCTCACCCTGCACGGACATAACGGCTTTGGTCAGGTGGCGGCACATCAGGCGATGCAGTTGGGTATTGAGCGTGCAGCGAAGCTGGGTATCGCTGCGGTCGGCTTACACCACTCCCACCATACTTGGTCGTATCGGTCATTGGGCGGAACAGTGCGCAGCTGCGGGATTCGTCTCTTTCCATTTCGTCAACGTGATGGGTGATCCGATGGTTGCGCCCTTTAACGGTAGCGACCGTCGTTTTGGCACCAACCCCTTCTGTGCCATCTTCCCACGCCAAAATGCCAAACCGCTGCTGCTCGATTTCGCTACCAGCGGGATTGCCTACGGCAAAACACGCGTGGCGTGGAACAAAGGGCAACAGGTCGCGCCCGGTTATCTGATCGATCATCAGGGGCAGCCCACCACCGAACCCGGCGTGATGCATCAGGCACCTTATGGCTCGCTCATGCCCTTCGGTCTGCACAAAGGTTACGCGCTGGCCACGATGTGCGAAATTCTGGGCGGTGCGCTTTCCGGTGGTCGCACCACGCACGATGCCACGCTGGTCAGCAGCCATGACGCCATTTTCAACTGCATGACCACCATCATCGTTAATCCCGAAGCGTTTGATGCCCCGGCGATGCAGGAAGAAGCAGAATCGTTCCTCGAATGGGTAAAACGCTCGCCACAAAGCGGCGATGCACCGATTCAGGTGCCGGGTGAATGGGAAGAACAGAATCGTATCGAACGCGATCGCGAGGGGATTCCGCTCGACAGCAACAGTTGGGAACAGATTTGTGCAGCCGCATTACAAGCGGGCATGTCCGATGAAGAGCTGGCGGCCTTCCGCGCGCTGGCGCAGTAGATCCCAGTAATAAGAAAGCTGAGGCACATCGCCTCAGCTAATTTCCTTCAGATCACGTTAGCCAGCAGCAAACAGCCGACCAAACCACACACCGAAATAATGGTTTCCAGCGCGGACCAGGAGCGGATGGTTTCACCGATGGTCAGGTTGAAGTATTCCTTGAACAGCCAGAAACCCGGGTCGTTGACGTGAGAGAAGATCACGCTGCCAGAACCCACGGCAATCACCATCAGTTCCGGGCTGGCACCGCTGGTGGCAATCAGTGGTGCAACGATCCCGCCGGCGGTAATCGCCGCCACGGTGGCTGAACCCAATGCGATACGCAACACCGCCGCGATGGACCACGCCATAAAGATCGGCGATACATTGGTCTCGTGCATCATACTCGCGATGTATTTATCGACACCGCTGTCCACCAGCACCTGCTTGAACGCCCCGCCGCCACCAATGATCAACAGCATCATGGCGATGATTTTGATCGAGTCGGTGATGGTGCCCATCACTTCATCCATGCTACGTCCACGGTTCAGACCAAAGGTGAAGATGGCGATCAGCACTGCAATCAGCGTTGCCATAATCGGGTCACCAAAGAACTCCGCATACGGCAACAACAGATGCCCTTTCGGTAACACCATCTCCGCCACGGCACGCAAGGCCATCAGCACTACCGGCACTAACGCCGTCCAGACGCTGACGCCAAAGCCGGGCATTTCCGCTTCGGTAAAGGTTTTCGGGTTCCACAAACCTTCAGGAATCGGTTTGTCGATGCCTTTCAGGAAGCGCGCATACACCGGGCCCGCCAGAATCACGGTCGGAATACCCAGCAGGGTGCCATACAGCAGCGTTTTACCCATATCGGCGTTGAACAGTGTCGCAATCGCCGTTGGACCTGGATGCGGAGGCAGGAAACCGTGCGTCACCGACAATGCCGCAGCCATCGGCACGCCGACGTACAACAGCGGCACACGCGCCGACGCCGCGATGCTGAACACCAGCGGCAGCATCAACACAAAGCCCACTTCATAGAACAGCGCGAAGCCCACCGTGAAGCCGGTTAAGACCAGCGCCCACTGAATGTGTTTTTGACCAAATTTAGCAATCAGCGTGGTGGCAATACGCTGGGCACCGCCGCAGTCAGCCAGCAGTTTTCCCAACATCGCGCCAAAGCCCATGATCAGCGCCAGACTACCAAGTGTGCCGCCCACGCCGGTTTTGATCGATCCAATCACTTTGTTGACGGGCATACCCTGCATCATGCCCACCGCCAGCGCGACCAGTATCAGCGCAATAAATCCATTCAGCTTGAAGCGAATCATTAACAGCAGCAGTAAGGCTACGCCAATCGCCACATAGAGTAATGGCATAATTTTTCTCCACTTTTGCGCACGACAGCATGTCGGCAGCGGTTTGTTTTGTTGATCCCAAAGGACAGTCGATTCGGTGACATCGCTGAGAGGCACGCGGTCTGTCGCACAATGTTACGGGTATCATGTTAAGGGTAACATTGCGCACAAAGCATCAACCGTGCGGGGGGAATTTCTGTTTTGCGAAGGTGATCAACTTTTTGCCAGGCAGTTATCAGAATGTTTGCAGCGGGGGCGTCACCGCTTTTGGTTACACTAAGGTCTTTATGCCC
This sequence comes from Pantoea sp. Seng, assembly GCF_009829935.1. Taxonomy (NCBI): domain Bacteria; kingdom Pseudomonadati; phylum Pseudomonadota; class Gammaproteobacteria; order Enterobacterales; family Erwiniaceae; genus Pantoea; species Pantoea sp. Seng. The sequence continues at coordinate 178,475 of NZ_SZZV01000002.1, forward strand.
TTCAAAATAAGGATCTGCAGGTGAGTGAGAATCTGATCGAGTTGTACAGTAATCAACAAACCCTGTTTGGACGTGGCAGTATTGACCGATTATTGCCGCTGCTGGCTGCCCATCCCCAACCGACGTTGCTGTTTTGTGGCCGCTCTTTCCTCAACGGTCCCGCCTGGCAAAGACTGGGCGCGGCACTCAATGACCAGATTCTGGGCTATGAAATTGTCAGCCATGAAGCCTCGCCTGATGAAATCGATGCCTGGGTCAATCGCTGGCGCGGCCATGTGGATCGCGTGGTAGCGATTGGCGGTGGCAGCGTGCTGGATGCCGCTAAAGCTTTCAGCGCCATGATGCAGCATCCGCTGAATACCGCACGTTACCTGGAGAAAGTGGGTGATACGCCGGTTCAGGCGATCACTCTGCCGCTGATCGCCATTCCCACCACAGCGGGAACGGGCAGTGAGGCGACGCAAAACGCCGTGGTGACCGATCAGCAGCATATTCAGGTGAAAGCTTCGTTGCGCCATCCGGTGTTTGTGCCACAGGTGGCAATTCTGGATGCCGATTTGCTCAAGGGCACACCAGATAGCGTACTGGCCACCTGCGCCATTGATGCCTTTACCCATCTGTTCGAGGCGTACCTGTCGCGCAAAGGCAATCTGTTTACCCAACAAACGGCGCTAAATGGGCTGCGACTGTTCTTTCAGGCATGGCCAAATCTGAATCGCGACGATGCCCAAGGTGATGAAGCACGAGAAGCGATGATGATGGCTTCCTGGCTGGGCGGTGTCTGCCTGAGCAGTGCGGGATTGGGCGTGATTCATGGGATTGCCGGTGAACTGGGCGCCATCAAACCTTTCCATCACGGAGAAGTGTGTGGACGTTTGCTGTTCCCATTCCTCGATGTGCTGGCGGAAACCGAACACGCCGAACAGCAGCGTTTGATGACACAGCTGGGGCAAGCTCTTTTACCGGACGATCCGGCGCCGCCAGCGTTAGCGCTGAAAGCCTGGCTGCAGGCGCATGCGATTGTGCCGTTCTGGCAGGATGGGCCGACCTTGAACGCCACCGATGTTGACTGGATTGTCGCGCGCGCCAACAGTAAAAACGGCTGGGTCAGTTACGATGCCTCCACCCTCACCGAGATGATTACTGCGGCCTGGCACGTTGCATAACATCGGTTGATTTAGACGATGCGGGTGCGCCAAAGCACACCCGCACAACATGACTTTCCCGCCACTTTACCGCGCAATGTTGCGCCGCTTCATCTCGCCGCGCCTGCATACGCTCCGCGCATCGGCAAAGCAAACAATGAATTAAGTGTCAGATGACGCTCAGAGGCTAAACGGCGGTTTGCCCGCCAGCATCTGTTCGATCACCTGCAGCACGCCCTCTTCATTGTTGCTGGGCGCTTCATAGCGTGCGGCATCTTTCACTTTTTGCGGTGCATTCGCCATGGCGAAGCTAAATCCCGATTGCTGCAACATCTCCAGATCGTTACCGCCATCGCCAAACACCAAAATCTCGCTGCGATCGATGCCCCAACGTTTGCCGAGCAGATCGAGCCCATGGCCTTTGTGATTGCCTGGCACAATCAGATCCACAGATCCGTGGCCGCTGGAGGTCGCTGCGGCCGAACCCTGATGCAGGCGTTCGATATCGGCCATTAACGGTTCAACATAATCATCGGAAAGATTGAGGGCGAACTTGAAGAGTTTGTCATCCGCGACCTCATCGAGGCTGCGAATCGGCTTCAGACGATGGCAGTAGTGGCGCATCTTCACCAGCCAGCTCTCGTCGAGACCTTCGAAGTAGTAAGCACTTTCACGTCCGCAGAGGATATAACGCAGTTCCGGGTAGTGCCCGTTGTGCAGGGTGTCGAGTACCGCATCGATATCGTCGCGGCTGAATGCGCCGCAGAACAGCTCTTCATCGCGATCGATGATCCACGCACCGTTTTCGGCGACGAAGGCAATTTCGCTGGAGATATCGGGGAAGAAGGATTTGAGTTGGTAATATTGATTGCCACTGGCGACCACAAATTTGATGCCGCGCCGTTTCATCTCTTCATAACAAGCCTGAAAACGAGCCCGGTTGTACTGCTTTTTATCGTCGAGAAAGGTGCCGTCCTTGTCTACTGCCACCATTTTTACCACGGTCATCATGACTCCTTAGCGCGTTGTAGGGAAAAAAGGGTCGCATAGAGAATAACCTGGTGAGGGCAGAAAGCAGAGAGAAACACGGATGGCCGTAGCCATCCGTGGGGGTGATTAGTTAAATGCGCCGTTCAGCAGCAGCGAGGTGATCACGCCAGTGGCGGCAGCAATCAGGACGTAATTACCGTCAATGTAAGACCAGTACTCACCGCGCGGCGGCTCTGGCAGACGGCGTTCACGCCAGTCATCTACGCGATAGTGCGGGCCACGGAATTCTGGCGGCATCGGGTGACCGCGACGGAAGTCATGGCCGTTCCAGGCGAAGTGATCGCCGTCATGGTGTCCATCTGGGCCACGATGGTCGGCATAACGGTCATGGTGATCCGGGCCACGGTCCGGGCCATGGTTGTAGCCATGATCGGGGCCGCGATCGCCGCCATGGTCAGGGCCGCGCCCATGATCCTGATGCTGGTCGCCGCCGTGCTGCTGCCAGCGCTGGTCGCCCGGGCCATCTGCCCAGGAGACGGAAGAGAACAGTGTGCTGCATGCAATAAGTGACGCAATAAGACTTAATGTTGTTTTTTTCATGATGTTGCCTCCAATGATAACGGCAGTTACTGCGCCGTCGAGAGACACTATTCACCAATCAAAAGCAAAAGAGGATTTCCAAAACTCTTAAAAACCGCAGACTTACATTAAATTACTGCAAATTATCGATTTCTTAACGGTTGTGTCTTTTCTGACATTATCTGGTCTTAAAGTCAGCGGATTCATACTACAGCGGAGAGGAAAGAAACCCGATCGCGAGGATCGGGTGGAGAATGCTATTTCCATAAATTGCATAAAGCGGGTAAACCCTAAAATTGAGGGTAAAACTGAAGCACACAACGCCACATCACTAGCATTGCGGATAAACAATACCATTTTAAAATGCAAAATTCTTTTAAAAACCCCTGCTTTTCGGAAAAAACCGTAAAAATAAAATGGCGCAGAAAAATAATCTGCTGTGCGAGGGATCTGATGCACAAATAAGGTCTGTGCTCTGACCAGAATAGCGGTTTGATAAATTTCGCACCGTCGTGGTGATAGAAACGAACCTGCCCCCAACGATAACCACACAACCACCAGGCGATAAAACACTGCTAAATCAATACCATTCCCTTCAACCTGCGTCGGCCAACCCTTTCATTAATCAGACTTCAGCGTTATTCATCAATTTACCCGGCATTAATACGTTAGAATCCTGCAGCACCTCGATTAATTCACAATCGTGATTAATATCGCGCTAAATATAGGGCAGGCTTTAACTCGCTTAATGGATTTTTATTTCAACTTCGATATCAGCGTTAGAATATTACGTTACCGCTGCGATTTATTTCCGAAGGATGGAGTCATGGAAAGAATATTAGTCAGTGCCTGCCTGATGGGATTGACGGTTAGTTATAATGGCAGCGATAAGTTGCTCATCTCTCGCACGCTGCTGCGCCAGCACGGCATTGAAGTCTTCAACGAAGCGCAGTTGCGCGAACTCATTCAGCGTGTCGCGGCAGCCGATAAATGACGCGTGGTCGAGGCCGGATGGCGTGCTAACGCCGCCGCCGGACGCACCGGACGGCGCACCAGTTCCCCCTCACAGTTTGGGCAGCGATGGTTGAGCGTAGTTTCCACGCAGTCGACACAAAAGGTACATTCGAACGAGCAGATGCGCGCATCGGGTGAGTCCGGCGGTAAGTCTTTATCGCAGCATTCGCAGTTGGGACGCAGTTCCAGCATGGTTCATCTCCAGTCAGATTTTTCACCATCATCACCGTGTTACCTCAAACGCGCCAGCCCGGTTGCAGACATCAGCAGGACAAATCGGGACATCCGATGTCCACACGCGTGGCCTAAAAGCATTACATTCCGCTAATCACGTTCTATAGTTCAATCGCCACGTTTACTCACGAGACAATTGAATGCGTATTAAAGGACTTAACTTCGGCTTCTTTATTGTTATTTTGGCGATAGTCACCTACGCCTTTTTTGATGTGCTGACACCATACTTCTCTGCCATTTTTTGGGCAGCCATTCTGGCGGTGATCTTCCATCCGCTGAAGTCATTGCTGCGCCGCAAAATGGGCGATCGTAACGGGCTCGCTGCCTTTGCCACTCTGGCGATCATCTGTCTGATCGTGTTCACGCCATTAGCGATTATCACCTCGTCGATGGTAGTTGAAGTCAATACGGTGTACAGCAAACTGCAGAACAGTTCGTCACAGTTCCCGACGGTGTTTGCCGAATTAATGCAGCACTTACCGAACTGGGCACAGAGTTATCTCGCGGAACACAACCTCAACAATGCCGGCCAGATTCAGCAGAAACTGTCTGAATTTGCCCTCAAAGGCGGCCAATACATGGCAGGCAGCGTGTTCATGATCGGTAAAGGAACGTTCACCTTTACGGTTGGCTTCGGCGTGATGCTGTATCTGCTGTTCTTCCTGTTGAAGGATGGCCCATGGCTGGTGAATCTGATACTGGAAGCACTGCCGCTCTCTACCTATGTGAAGCATCACCTGATGGTGAAATTTGCCGCCGTCTCACGCGCTACCGTCAAAGGCACGGTGGTGGTCGCGGTGGTTCAGGGCGTGTTGGGCGGTCTTGCCTTCTGGTTCACCGGCATTGACGGCAGCTTGCTGTGGGGTGCGTTGATGGCGTTCCTGTCGCTGATCCCGGCGGTCGGTTCCGCCATCGTTTGGGTGCCTGCGGCGATCTTCTTCTTCGCCACCAGCGCGATATGGAAGGGTCTGTTCCTGGTCGGCTTCTTTGTGGTAATCGTCGGTCTGGTAGACAACATTTTACGTCCGCTGCTGGTCGGAAAAGACACCAAAATGCCTGACTACTTGATCCTGATCTCGACGCTGGGCGGCATGGAAGTTTACGGTATCAATGGCTTTGTCATCGGCCCGTTGATTGCCGCGCTGTTTATCGCCTGCTGGAACCTGCTCTCCGGGCGCGACAACCGCGACAATGTCGAGGAGATCGACGAAGAGTTTATTGAAGAGGGGAAATCTCGCGAGTAAGGCCTTTCCCTGTCAGGCGGTTGCTGCACACGGCAACCGCCCGTTTACCGGAGAACTGCATCGATGTACCAGGGTTGGTTAAAATCTTTCGCGCCGCTAGCGCAGGCGCTTATTTTGCTCGCATGTCTGACCCTTGTGCTGTTTGGGCTGCGCCTTGGTGCGCCGCTGATCAACCAGGTGCTGCTGGCGATATTTCTTGCCGTGATGCTCGATCCACTGATTAGCCGCCTGGCGCGACGCGGCATCCCACGTACGCTCTCTTCTCTGCTGGTGATTGTGATTTTGCTGCTGCTGATCGTCATCACCATCATGTCACTTAGCGCCTCCGCGCCCGACCTGATCAAACTCAGCCGTCAGGCACCCAATCTGGTAGCAGCCAAGCTGCAATACCTGACGCTCTCTCTGAGCCAGATGGGCATTGCCCTCACCGCCGATGAGATGCTGAATTTTGTCGATGCCGGTGCGGTGGTGCGCTTTGTCACCTATCAACTGTCGTTAATCCCCGGCCTGCTTTCGTGGTGGCTGATGGTGTTCCTGATGCTGCTGTTTATGCTGATTGAGCTGCCGCTGCTGAAACGCACCCTGCGCGCCAGTAAACAGCACACTGCGCTGTTTATCGCTTTGGAAGAAGGGATTCAGAGTGTGATTGTTTATGCGCGGGTGAAAACGCTGACCGGCCTGCTGGGCGGCGTGATTGTCTGGGGCATGGCGCATCTGCTGGGATTGAAGTTCGCCTTTTTGTGGGGCGTGCTGATGTTTATCTTCAACTACATTCCGGTGCTCGGATCTTTTCTGGCGGCCATTCCACCGGTGATTCAAACCTTTATCCTGTTCGATACCCAAACCAGCCTGATGCTGGTGGGATTCTTTGTGGTGCTGAACCTGTTGCTCAGTTCGGTGCTGGAGCCGCTGATGCTCGGCAAACGCCTCAATCTCACCCTGACCGTGCAGCTGCTGGCTTTCCTGTTCTGGCAAGCGCTGCTGGGTATGACCGGTGCGATACTGGCGATTCCCCTCACCTTCCTGCTGAAAAAAGTCTGGCTGGCACTGCGCCAGCCAGAGTGAACTATCGGGCGACGCGCCAGCCGCGCGTCAGCTGTTTCTCGATTTCCACCAATACGAAAATCACCGCGCTGACCGCCAGCGAGATAAACCAGTATTTGATCGGCAGCGGCTCGGTGCCAAACAGCGTATTCATCAGCGGCAGATAAATAATCATCGCCTGCAGCGCCACCAGCACCAGCGTCACCAGCCAGATGCCGCGATTTTTCAGCAAGCCTTTATCCAGTGAGAAGCCCTCACTGTTGCGACAGTTGAGCATATATGCCCACTGGGCAGTCACCAGCATCTGCAGCAGCACCGTACGGATAAACTCCGGCGAGTAACCGCGCGGCTGCAGCCAGGCTTCCAGCACAAAGGCGCTAATCGAGATCAGCAGCCCGACGAAAATCACTCGCCAGATGGCGTAACCATCCATTACATGGCTGCGCACGTTACGCGGCGGCCGACGCATGATATTGCGCTCGGCGGCTTCAAATGCCAGCCCAAATGACAGGGTCGCCGAGGTCGCCATGTTCATCCAGAGAATCTGCACCGGCGTCAGCGGCAGTAAGTTGCCCATTAGAATCGCGATGATGATCAACAACCCCTGCGCGAGGTTGGTCGGCATCACAAACAGGATAGTTTTCTTCAGGTTATCGTAAACGCGACGCCCCTCTTTCACCGCCGCCGCGATAGTCGCGAAGTTATCATCCGCCAGAATCATATCCGCCGACTCTTTGGTCACCTCGGTGCCTTTGATGCCCATGGCGATGCCGACATTGGCCTGTTTCAGCGCAGGGGCATCATTCACGCCATCGCCGGTCATCCCGACGATCTCCCCGCTCTCTGCCAGCGCTTTCACCAGACGCAGCTTATGTTCCGGGCTGGTGCGTGCGAAAATGTCGTACTCACGAGCCGCTTTGCCCAGTTCCGCATCATCCATGTGCTCCAGCTGATAGCCGGTGACGGCGCTGTCACTGTTGCCGATGCCTAACATCTGACCGATGGCCATCGCCGTTTCCGGGTGATCGCCGGTGATCATTTTGACGCGAATCCCGGCCTGCTGGCAGTCGCGTATGGCGGTAATCGCTTCCGGACGCGGCGGATCCATCATGCACGCCAGACCCAGCATCATCATGCCCTCGCGCAGATCGGCGTGATCGATCCGCTGCTGGCCCTCCGGCAGCCAGCGCCAGGCGGCGGCCACGGTGCGCAACCCTTCGCTGGCATAAGTGGTGATTGCGGCGTTCCAGTAATCACGATCAAGCGCTTCGGCGCCGTTTTCGCCTTGCTGCTGCTGGCACAGCGCGAGCAGCACATCCGGTGCACCGGTCAGCAGCAGACACGCCTTGCCATCAATCAAACAGCTCACCGCCATGTATTTGTAGGCCGAGTCAAACGGCAGCTTGCTCAGTACCTGCACGGATTCCGAGTTGATGCCCGCTTTCGCCGCCAATACTTTGAGCGCGCCTTCGGTGGGGCCACCAACAATCCCCCAATGGCCCTGAGTATCCTGGCGCAGTTGGCTCTCGTTGCAGATATCTACCGTCTGTAAAAAGCCGTTAAGCAGCACCTCATCGCGCTGGCCGCTTTCCAGATGAAACTCCCCTTTCGGCTCATAGCTGTTGCCACTGATGCGCCAGTGACTGTTGGCCAGCACCAGCGCTTTCACCGTCATTTCGTTCATGGTGAGCGTGCCGGTTTTATCGGAGCAGATCACCGACATGGCGCCGAGAGTTTCGACCGTTGGCAGCTTACGAATGATGGCGTGATTGCGCGCCATCGACTGCACGCCGAGTGAGAGAATGATTGAGATAATCGCCGGTAAACCTTCTGGCACCGCCGCGACCGCCAGGCTGATCACCGCCAGCAGCAACTCCGCCAGCGGAATGTCGCGCAGCAGATAACCGAACACGAACAGCGCGGCCATCATCAGCAAAATGATGTAGAAAATCGCCTTACCGAGTTTTTCAATCTGCACCAGCAATGGCGTTTTTGCTTCTTCGATGGAGGAGATCATCGCGTTGATGTGCCCCAACTCGGTATCACCGCCAGTGGCGATCGCCACACCTGCGGCAGTGCCAGAACTCACCGTAGTACCGGAATAAGCCAGATTCAGCCGATCGCCGAGCGACTTTTCGCCTTCCAGCGCATCGCTTAATTTGGACACCACCGTGGATTCCCCAGTGAGGATGGCTTCTTCTACCCGCAAATTGTGCACGTCGAACAAACGCAGATCGGCAGGGATTTTGTCGCCAGGACGCAGCAACACCACGTCACCGACCACCAGCTCTTCGGTCGGTACCGTCATCTGCCGTCCATCCCGCAATACCATCGCTTCGTTCGACAGCATGTTCTGAATGCTTTTCAATGACTTCTCGGCGTTACTTTCCTGGATAAATCCAATCAGTGCATTGATGACAGCAACGCCGAGAATGACAAAGGTATCCACCCAGTGGCCCATCACCGCGGTAATCAGCGCTGCCGCCAGCAGGATGTAGATCAGCACATCTTTAAAGTGCGCCAGAAAGCGCATCAGCAGTGATTTTTCGGCTTTCTGTGGCAGCACGTTGCGCCCGTTAGTCGCCAGACGCGCCTGCGCCTCTTCGGTCTGCAAGCCACTGGGCGAACTGTTTAAGCGGATAAAAGCGCTGGCACTGTCGAGCTGATATAAGTGTCGATCAGATGAATCCGATCGATCTGGACGGAAAGGAACAACGGTCATATTTCACCCCGTGCGGTTGACAATAAAATGAAAAAAGGAGAGTAAAACAAAAGCCCAGTTTAATATTATTAATCTTTACCGAGATGACCGGGGTCATGTTTTAGTTAATTAGACCGTTAATTAACATCGCTAATAACCATTCAGTGTTGAATTAATCACACTCTGGAAATCAGAGGTGATGATGCTTTATTTACCGATAAAAAAATCACAACAAAAACATAAATTTAATAATTTAAAACAGCATATTGGTCCAACTTCACTTGTTTATTTATGCAAGGTTACTTACTGGCATGACTATGAGTTTAGTGACATTTTATGACGTTACTCTTAGGATCACATAAATAACTTTACCTTCAGGTAAAATTAAACCCAATCTAAACAAGGTCACACTTCGTCTTTCCGACGCGAGACTCTGATTTCTCTTCTCGCCCCGATAAGACCACTACCTGCACACCTTAACATTTACCCACAGTGATAACTTTTCTACTGCTTTCACGTCGAAATCATCACCTTAACGCCCAGTGACATCACTGAATTTAAAAGACTCACCGCATAATTAGAAAACTGATTAAAAACCATAGTGAATATATAAATAACACGTCAGGTCATGATATTTATTGCATCAGGAAAACCTTACAAAATAATTATTTGCGCCATTTAAACTTTACTCTTAAAATCTGCTAACCAATAAAACCAATCCTTATGAATATTCCATTCACCGCAATAAACAGGACAGCCATATGAAGGAAGTTCTTATCGTTGATGACCATCCGGTGGTTCGGATGGCATTAAGACTGCTGCTTGAAACGGACAACATGAATGTGGTGGGCGAAACGGATGACGGATTTGAAGCATTAGCGCTAACCAAAAAACTGTCGCCGGATTTGATCATCGTGGATATCGATATGCCCTCTTACAACGGCATCGACCTGGTGCAAAGGTTGCGCCACAACGGCTTCAACGGTGGCATTCTGGTACTGACCGGCAAGGACGTTGACCACTACATCAAGCGCAGCGCCACTGCCGGTGCCGATGGTTTTATTAGCAAGCGCAATAACATGACCGAATTGCACGATGCCATTCGCGCGATTAATGCCGGATATGGCTTCTTTCCTTTAAATCGCCGACGTCAGGGTTTACCGGATGATATTCAGGAAGACAAAAATAAAATTGCCGGCCTCTCCAGTAAAGAATTGCAGGTGCTGGTGTATTTATCCAAAGGAATGAAAGTGGTGGAAATGGCACAGCGGATGAAAATCAGTGATAAAACGGTAAGCACTTACAAACGCCGATTAATGGAAAAGCTCGACATTCAAAATATGGTCGGCCTTTACGAGTTTGCCAAACGCAATAATATCGCCTGACAGAGTGATGGTTAAATTACTCCTCCTGATTGGCCTGATGCTCTGCCTGATGAGCCAGCCAGTCAGGGCTGAAGATCCCCGCATCATGCAGTTGGTCAGCCGTGAACAAAATGTCCTGCTGACCTTTGATCTCCCCGACAACGACTGGCGCTGGCTGGGCGAAAAGCGCGAAGTCAGCGTTGCGATTTACGCGCCTGAAAATCCGCCGTTCGATATGGTCATCGATGCCAACACGCTGGAAGGGATCTCCGCAGACTACACCGCTTTAGTTCTGCATTACCTCGGTTTACACATCAACACGCACTATTACAGCAGTCGCAGTGCGGCGCTCGATGCGCTGCAGCAAGGCAAGGTCGATATGCTGGTGGACAGCGCGGGCAGCCCGGAACCCACTGGCGCAGAGCTATTATTAAGTACCCCGTTTGCCTCTGATTACCCTGCGATGGTGTCACGCGATAACATCATGTCTGAAATGAGTGATGATAATTCGCCGATGCAGATCGCCATGCCGCGAGGCTACCTGAGCGACGCCTGGATCGAGGCGCGCTATCCGGAAGCGAAAATCACCCGCTATCCTTCTGCGCTCAGTGCGTTGGCGTCATTAGCCTTTGGCGAAAACGACTACTTTATTGGCAATCTCAACACCGCCAATTACCTGATTGAACGCAACTACGCCTCGACGCTCTCCGTGATACGCATTTTTGAGCCCACCGATGCCGGACCGCGCTTTGTCTTTCCCATCCGCAATGCGCCACTGTATCGGGGCGTCAATGCGGTGCTGAATGCCATTCCCTTGCAGCAGCACAAAGCCATCTTCCATCAATGGGTGCAAAGCATGCCGCCGATGATGGCGGCGGCGCCTCTGCAACTCACTGACCGTGAGCGACGCTGGCTGGCTCAGCATCAGACGCTGCGCGTGGTGATGAACCCGCTCGATGCGCCTTTCACGCTAAAAGATCGGCACAACAAATTTAACGGTATGACTGCAGACTTACTGCGTTTGATTCATCTGCGCACCGGTATCGACTTCACCATGATCGAAGCCTCTTCCGTCAACGCAATGTTCGACCGGCTCAGCCGCCATGAAGTTGAGCTGGTTGGCTCGCTGGCCCACAGCCCGCAGCGTGAAGCGCGCGCCCTCTTCTCCCGCCCTTACGTGCTGCCGCCGTATGTGCTGGTGAGCAAAAACACGCTGGGTGCGCCCAAATCACTCAATGACACCGACACGCTGGCGATTACGCCCCAGCATGAGCTCACCGGCTGGCTGACGGAAAATTTCCCCCACATCAAGTTGGTCACCGTTGAGAACGCCAGTATTGCACTACAGATGGTGAATGAAGGTCGGGTGGATAGCGCGGTGAATAACCTGATTGCCGCGCGCTACATGATCGATCGTTACTTCAGTAATCGCCTGCAGATTGTCTCGCGCCTCGGGGAAAATCCCGCGCGGATTGCCTTTGCTGTAGGGCGCGATAATCCGGAACTGCTGAGCATCCTGAATAAGGTGCTGGCGACCATTCCGCCGCGCGATATCTCGCTGCTGGCGATGAAATGGCAGGGCACGCCCGATGTCAAACTCGACACCTGGATGGCCTATCGACACGAGTTTTACTGGCTGGCGGGAATCTTCGCGGTGCTGGTGATCACCTCACTGTTCTGGAACTACCATCTGCACCGCGCGGTGCGTCAGCGTAAAGAGGCGCAGGCGCGACTGCAGGAACAGGCCACCTTCCAGAAAACCCTGTTCAACGGCACGCCGGTGCCGATTTACGTCATTGACCACAAAGGCGAGATGACCAACAAAAATCCGGCCTGGAGCCAGTTCTTCAACGATGCACACTCCAATATCAGCCAATTGCCGCTCAGCGACAGCGCGCATCCGTTGCACGCTATTTGCCAGGCGCAAATGGCCTTACTGGCGGAACAAACGTCAATGGAGATGACACCACAGCGCGGCCAGATCAATAACGGCCACGAACTGCGTGATGTCATCCACCGCGCAGTGGCGTTTCGCGATAATCACGGCAACATCGCCGGAATGATTTGCAGCTGGCAGGATGTGACGGAACATGAACAACTGACCCGCGATCTGCTGCAGGCCAGCGAGCGCGCCGAACAAGCTAACCGCACCAAAAGTACCTTCCTCGCCACTATGAGCCACGAAATCCGCACGCCGATCAGCGCGATTATTGGCTTACTGGAGCTGGCGGTCGCCAATCGTCTGCAACAACCGTGCGATAAAGAATCGGTGCGCGTCGCCTATGAATCCGCGCAATCGCTGATGGGGCTGATTGGCGATATCCTCGACATGGCGAAAATCGAATCGGGCAAGCTGGAACTGTCGCCGGAATGGGTGCGCTTCGATACGCTGGCCGAACCGGTGGTGCGCGTGTTCGAAGGGCTGGCGCGCCAGAAAGGATTGCTGCTGCACTATCAGATTGATGTGCTGCATCCAGATGAACTGCTGCTGGATCCGATGCGTCTGCGGCAAATCCTCTCAAACCTGATCAGCAACGCCATCAAATTCACCGAGCGCGGCACGGTGGAAGTACAAGTGCGTAGCAAACCTGGCGAAGGCGATCGCGCGACGCTGGAACTCACGGTGCAGGATACCGGCATCGGCATCAGCGAAGAGGATCAGCAACTGATATTCAATCCTTACGAACAGTCCGCATCGGGCAAAAAACAGCGCGGCACCGGACTTGGATTGGCGATTTGCGAACAAATGGTGGCGATGATGGCGGGCAGCCTGACGCTGCACAGCCAGCCGGGGCGCGGCACCCGCATCTGCGTACGCATTCCGGTAGATTGCCGTGAAGCGGTCAGCGTGCCAGTGGAACCGATACGCCAGCAGGATGCCTGTGGCCTGCCGTTAACCATCCTGACGGTGGATGATCATCCCGCCAACCGCCTGCTGCTGAAACGCCAGCTCACCCGACTGGGACACAAAGTGATCGAAGCCGAGGATGGCGAACAGGCGCTGTGGCTGTGGCAGGAAAACCAGATTGATTTGGTGATCACCGATTGCAGCATGCCGGTGATGGATGGCTTCACCCTGACGCGCGAACTGCGTAAAAAACAGCGCGAGCCGCTCACCATTATGGGACTGACCGCCAACGCCCAGCCGGAAGAGCGATCGCGCTGCCTGGAAGCAGGCATGGATGACTGCCTGTTCAAACCGTTGCGCCTGCCGCAGCTTGAAGCACTGCTGCAAAGAGTGCCGCGCCCGACTGTTGTGCCCTATCCCGGCCATGTCGCACTGAATCATCTGCTCGACCTCAACGCCCTGCGCGAACTGGCTCATCAGGACAACGAGATGCTGCAGCGCCTGCTCAGCGCTACCCGCGATGAAAATTTGCATGATATGCAGGTTGCCTGCGCCTGTTTCGACAATCGCGACTGGCCCGCGCTGGAGCGCAGCCTGCACCGTCTGGCAGGTTCGGTGCAGATCATCGGCGCAGTCTCGATTGCCGATCAGTGCCGCGAATTAGAGCAAGCCTGTAGCGCCCCAGCCGATGAACGCCATCTCGGCCAGATGCTTGATGAAACGCTGGGCTGCGTGCATGTGTTGAATCAGGCTATCGAAACCTTTCTCAAAGACGAGTTCAGCGCATGATATGCCCAGCGCCTCAATCCAGGTTGTGCCGCTGGGCAAAATAGAGCACATCCACCAGGTTCTTTAACTCCAGCTTCATCATCAGCCGGCTTTTATAGGTGCTGACGGTCTTATCGCTGATGTTCATGCCTCGCGCAATATCCACCACTTTCTCGCCGCGCGCCAGCTGCCGCAATACATTCAGCTCTTTGGGCGACAGTTCGTCAATTTTGCGCTGGTCGCTGTTTTCATCCTCAAGATGCAAGCCCTGACGCGCACAATTCATCGGGAAAAAGGCATATCCTTTGCTGATAGCGCGAATCGCATCTCTCAGCTCGGTTAACTCTTTGCACTTACTGATAAATCCGTTGGCACCCGCTATGGCACAGCGACGGATATAGTGCTCGCTGTCTTTGCCGGAGAGCACCAGAATGCCTCTCTTGTGCCCGCTCTGGCGCACACGCTTGATGACATCGATACCGTTGAGCACCGGGATATCGATATCAATAATCACTAAATCCGGCTGCAGTTTTTTCACAAACTTTATAGCCTGAATGCCATCGCCCACTTCACCTACGACTACCCGATTATCTTCTTCAAGCAGTATCTTGAGCGCTAATCGCGTGATTGGATGATCGTCAACAATCAGTACCTTTTCCATTTTTCACCCCGTCCCGCGCATTGACCGATAAAGTAGAGCGGCTGGGTGAATTGACGTGCGTCATTAACCGTCAGGCATCAGCGCCAAATTGACTCTTCCTTGTCTCGCCAGCCACCACTCTCCGAAAACGATCCCTTAACGGTTATATCGGTGGATGTGGCGGTTGCTAAAATAAATGTGATAGGGGGATGAGAGGATGGATTTGTGCCCGGACTGTGTTGCGGGAATCACTGGCCGGGCACATGAAGTGTTACTGATGCTGGCGAATAAAACAGGCAGCGGAATCCAGTGCGTGACGCGTGGCATCCAGGCGGATATCCCGTTGAAACACATGGTGCATGCCTTGGTAGATATCCAGCTGCACTTCACCGCCCTGCTCAGCTAATTGAGCCGCTAAGCGCGTGGCGTCATCCAGCAACAGTTCTTCGGTGCCAACCTGAATCATCAGCGGTGGTAACTGACGGTACTGCGCGAACAGTAGCGAGGCGCGTTGATCCTCCGCCGATGCGCCCTGCAAATAAGCCGCAGCGGCATCGCGCAGGATCGATGGCTGGAAAATCGGATCGCGCGTATTGGGATCGTTAAACGAAGCGCCGCTGAAGGTCAGATCGGTCCACGGCGAAAACAGCACCGCAGCACGGATTTTCTGCACCAGCTGCGGATGTTGCAGCGCCACCAATGACAGCGCAGCACCCGCTGAATCCCCCATCAGCGCGATATGTTCAATGCCGCTGTCGACTAGCCCTTTCAGTATCTCAATCACCCTGTCCGGCGCGGTCGGGAATGGATGTTCCGGTGCCAGCGGATAGTCCAGCACAAAGGTTGAACAGCCGGTGCGCACCGCCAGCTGGCTGGCGAACCCGCGATAGGCCTGCGCGCTGCCGAGCATATATGCCCCACCATGGATGAAAACGATAACCTGCTCGGTGCGTGTCTCCTGCGGATGCAGCCACCAACCCGAATCCGCGACGTGCTCACTAAGCACGCTTGCTGCCAGCGGTGTCTCCGCAGTCATCTCGTCATAATACTCGCGCATTGTGCCGCTAAAGTGCTCGCGATGCGCTTGCTGCTCGGCCAGTGATTGCTGCACCTGCAAACGGTCGTGATCGGTTAAGGAGTGCTGTGTCTTGTTCATAAGTTGCTCCGGTAAAAGGGTGTGGAGAAACCTTATGCCATTCCAATTTTCGCAACTAGCTGGCTTAATGGAATACCATTTATTCCCTCCAGGACTACTGAATGGATCGACTTGATGCTATCCGGCTGTTTCTGCGCGTGGTCGAGTGCGGTAGTTTCTCCGCCGCCGCCAAAGAAGCCGGTATCGGGCAATCTGCAGTCAGCAAACAGATCGCCGCACTGGAGAAGCAGTTCAATCACCCGTTACTGAAACGTTCCTCTCGCGGCATCGCCTTAACCGACGCAGGCCGAACCTTTTATGACGGCGCACTGCGCCTGCGCGATGAATTCGACCAGCTAGAATTAAACGTCAAATATGGCGCGGATGAACCGGCAGGCACGCTGCGTATCTCTGTAGCACCGGTATTTGGCCGCTTCTACATCGTGCCGCGCCTGCCTGCGCTGCTGGCACGCTATCCGGCGCTGAATTTGGAACTGCGCGTCTCCGAGCGGCATGTGGATTTGATTGAAGAAAATATCGATGTCGCCATCCGACACGGCGAACTGCAGGACTCGGCGCTAACACAACGCAAACTGGCCGATAGCCCGCTGATTACGGTGGCGAGCCCGGATTATCTGGCGAAGTATGGCGTACCCGCCTCACCTGCTGAACTGAGCGAGCACCAGTGCATCTCGTTTAATGCCGGTCGCGGGATTCATCCGTGGCGGTTTGTGGACGGGCACGGTAAGGCGTTTACGCTGATGCCTCAAGGTCGGTTTCAGAGCAATGATGGTGAGCAGCAACGCGCCGCCGCGCTAGCGGGATTGGGCATTACGCAGTTTCCTGCCTGGCTGGCGGGACCGGATTTGGCTTCGGGGGCATTGGTGCCGGTGTTGAGGGAGTTTGCGGTGGGATCGATGCCGGTGAGCGCAGTGTTCGCAACGAAGCAGACGGCGAATAGCAAGGTAAGGGTTTTTGTTGAGTATATGCTGGGGACGTTGGATGAGGATTTGCCGTTGGGGGCTGGGGATGAATCTGGGAGGTTAGTGTGAAGCCTACTTTGGAAGAGGTGATTGAGTTTGTGCGTGAGTTTTCGGGGGATCACAAATCTGTGATTACTGAGCATACCCTGCTGGATGCTGATCTGGGTATTACCGGAGATGATGGAGTTGAGCTGCTGGAGGACGCGGAGAAGAAGTTTGGGGTTTCGTTTGTGACCGAGGAGAGATCGTTTCAGGAGATTTGTAAGATTGGAGAAGTGAATATCATGCAGGAATTCCGTTTCTGAATGGAGCAGGAGTTTGGGTCAGAGTTACGGGATCACTCCACTTCGATAACAGGATGTTGTTAAGAGGAACGTTTGCAGTTAGTTAAAAAGAGGATTTGCGGAAGAAAAATATACTAAAAATTGGATCTGTAAATTTGATCAACTATCACCTTGTGTAATATCATCAGTCGCACTGAAGTATGGGTGTTAATCTGATTGACGCGCAGCCGAAAATTAAACTTCTAAGCATGTTAGAAGTCAGTAAAGACAACACCATTCAATGAAATTTGTGATTGTGATAAGGGATTAATAACACTTAGGAGTTACCAGGATGGTACCCACAACGTCTTCCGCCTACAACATCAAAGCCAGTACCCTCGATACGCTCATGCAGGATACCTGGCTGCTGGCGCTCTCTGTCCGAAACGGACAATCCATAACGATTGACGATGCACTTTATCAACGTTGTTTCAGCATGGTCCAACAGGTCCAGGATAAACTGAGTACGGCGGGTGCAGCGGCCTCTCTCCGCGAAGAAATCAAATTTGCACACTGCGTCTTTCTTGATGAACTGATCATGACCATTCCAGACGCTGATATTTCAGCCTGGTGGAAGCGCACACCTTTGCAGGGGCATTTTCTCGGCCATCTCAACGGTGGCGAGCATTTCTACGAACGCATCAAAAAGCTGCTTCGTGAACCTGCAACAGCAGAAGCCGCCGTCAGCTGCTACTACAGAATGTTGCGCTTTGGCTATACCGGAAAATACCGAACGGAAGACGATGAGGAGCGTCAGTCACTGGTGCAGCAGCTAAAAGCGCTGTTGCCTGAGCAGGCTGGATCTCCCGACTCAGCGGTCATTATCCAGCGATCAAAACACAAAACATCTTTCTGGCAGCGTTCTCCCTGGCTTATTCGGGGCAGTGTGATGGTTGCCATCATTGTTGCCACTTTCATCATGAACGGCCATCTGCAATATCTGCTTGGAAGAGGGTAGGTATCGGGCCAGCAAATTTCAGGAAGGAATCTGTAAATGGGTAAGAAGGATTTTGTCATTCAGGGCGGAACGACGCCGGTCTACAACCACTATCAACTGAGCATCCCGGCGCTGAAAAATCAGCATCCGGATATTCAACTGTCGGTGCTGCGTTTCAGCGGTGAAGAAGCGCTGAACACGCCGTGGTGCTACACGATTGAAATGACCAGCGCCAGCCGGGATATCCCGGCAGATATTCTGATTAACAGCACTGCTCAGCTGCTGTTTTATCCTGATGGTCAGCCCTGGCAATCGGTTGAGCCACGCATTCTGCGCGGGGTGATTACCGCCTTTCGGCAGTGTGAATCTTCTGCGGATGAAACCCGCTACGTGGTGACGCTGGAGTCCCGTCTGGCGCTGCTGAGAAATAGCCTTACCTATGCCGTTTATCAGCATAAAAGCGTGCCGGGCGCGCTGGAGGACATACTCAAACGCTGGGAATTCTCCTCTCTGGATTACCATTTTCGCCTGAACAGCCGTTATCCGGCGCGTGATTTTTACATCTCCTATGCGGAGAGCGATCTCGCGTTTATCGAACGCCATCTTGCACGCATTGGCGTGTTTTACTACTTCGCATGGGATGAAGAAAATCACCGGGATGTGCTGGTGCTGGGTGACAGTTCACGCGCTTATGGCGCTGATCAAATCATCGCCTTCCGTCATCCTTCCGGCCTGTTCGATGGCGGACAGGAATCACTCTGGGACATATCGGTTAACCGCCAGTCAGTAGCCGCCAGCACCAAACTTAATGATGAATACTATCTCGATGCGCAAAATGACATGCAGGCGCAGGTAGAAACCGATCCTGACAAAATCGCCTTGTCGGGAACGCTGTATCGCTACGGAGAACATTACCTACAGCAGGGTAAAGAATATCAGGAGCAGCCGGAACAGGGGCAATGGTTTGCAAAGTGCCGTCAGGAACGCTTAATCACCGAGCAGGTGACGTTTACAGGCATGACCAATGCCATGGACGTTCGTCCTGGCGCGGTGATTTCGCCACAAGGCAAAGAGTGGCCTGATGCACCGGATGGTCTGCTGGTGGTTTCGACCTCTTCAAAGCGCATCTCACGCGACACGGCATATGTTATTCGCTTTACTGCCGTACCGGTGCGTGCTCGCAGCACTTATCGCCCGCCGCTAAAAACCTGGCCGCACATCGCAGGAACGCTGCTGGCACGCGTTACCAGTCCGGTCAGCAACGCGCAGTATGCTGAGCTTGATGAACATGGCCGCTATCGAGTGCGTTTCCAGTTTGATCTGAACGAAACATGGCAGGCCGGTTTTGAGAGTGTGCCGGTGCGACTGGCGAAGCCATATGCTGGTAACGTTCACGGTTGGCACTTCCCGTTGATAGCCGGAACGCAGGTGATGATTGCTTTCACCAACGGCGATCCTGACCGGCCCTACATTCTTTGCTCAATGCATGACTCGCGCCATGCGGATCACGTCAATCTTTATAATTATCAACGCAATGTCCTGCGGACACCGGCAAACAACAAGCTCAGATTCGAAGATCGCCGGGGTTATGAACATGCCAAGCTTTCGACGGAATTTGGCGGCAAAAGTCAGTTGTCGTTAGGTCACATTGTTGACAACGCACGTAATAAGCGCGGCGAAGGATTTGAGCTGCGCACTGACAGCACCGGTACGCTGCGTGCTGGTAAAGGCCTGTTCCTGACAGCAGATGCACAGACAACGGCGACGGGTCAGGTGCTGGAGATGGCTCCGGCAATCAGCCTGGTAAAAGGCGCGCTAAGCCAGATGAATGACTGGCAGACCATTACCCAGTCTCACCACAACCTTCAGCCCGATGTTTCTCACCTGAGCGCGTATCTGACTGCAGCCGAACAGCTCAAATCCCCCTCCATGTTGCTCAGTGCCCCGGAAGGAATTGGTGCCGTCAGCCCCAAAAGCATCCTGCTTAACTCTGGCACAACCCTGCATCTGCAAAGCCAGACGGAAACCAGCATTGCCAGCGGCAAACGGGTACAGGTCAACGCCAGTCAGGCGATTTCGCTGCTGTCGCAGAAGGAAGGCATTCGCATGGTATCGGGCCAGGGACCTCTGACCGTCGAATCGCATGGCGATACCCTTGGCCTGACGGCGATGAAAGATATCAGCGTGCAGACCGTTCAGGGTGAACTGCGTCTGACCGCGAAGAACGGCATTGTGCTGGGCTGCGGCGGCGCAACCATCAGGATCACTCCGCAGGGTGATATTCAGATTCATTCACCGGGTAAAACCAGCATTCGCGGCGTTCATGCCTGGAATACACCTGCCAGCGAAGAGACACAGCTGCCGGAGTTGCCTAAATCGGTGTGCAAAGAGTGCCTGAAAAAAGCGCAGGAAGCCGCTCTGGCTTTCGCGCCGAGGGGATAACCATGACCAGTAAAGATAACGAATTGGCATGGTTAAAACAGGCCACAGCTCTGTGTACTGCTGCCGGACAGGACTATATCGACGTGCTAGTTGATCAGGCAGGTACTGATCAACCGTTGCAGCAGGCACTGAATCAGATCAATCCACCGCTGCGCTGGTTTGCGCTGTTTGAGGGAACGCCGGAAGCCGCGACGGAAGAGTACTCCCCGTTGGTGATGCGGCTGCATTTTAGCGTTGCCAGCCATCAGCGCTGGCTGGAGCAACTGGTGCAGCATTTTTCCGCTACGCCAAGACTGACATTTTTGATATCGCCACTGGCATTCGATCTGCTTGCCACCCATCTGCAAGCACTTTCGCAGGTTCAGTGGGAAGAACAGACTGGCTTACTGCGCTACTACGATAATCGCGTTTTTCCCTCGCTGCTTGAGCATGTCCTGACGGCGGAGCAGCAGACTGCTTTCACCGATATTGCGCTGTTCTGGAGCTGGCGGGATCGTGATGGCGAGGCGGTGTGGAAAACCGGAAGCTGGACACCGGATCGACAACTTGCTGATGCCCCGGAGATGAGTCGCATCAGCGATGCACAGGTTGAGCTGATGGGATGTATCAGTGATGCCGAGATATTGATGAAAGGGCAAACAGCCCTGCCTCTTTTGCAAGAAGCACATTTTAAAGTTTGCCTGGCAATAGCAATGCGGGCAAGCAAGGCGGGTTACATCGGCGATTTGGCAGATTTTAGGGATTGAAATGTAATGAAGAGAATGTTGATAAGTTGCTCATTACTTCTTTTATCGATGATGGCTGGCTGCTCGCAGGCAAGCGGTGATGACAGCTATACAGCTGGTGATCTTCGAGCGGTCAACCATGTCGAGGGACAGGGTATAAATGGGTTTTCGGTGAATGGATACCATGTTCCAAGTTTAGGTGGGGGATATTGCTGCATCATGCTTCCTGAGAAGTGGACGCCTGAATTGAAAGCTCGGGTGGAGTGGGAAGTTGACCCTCATACTGCACCGCCGCCACCCAGTTATAAAGATTGGGACAATTATCTAGTTTGGGAAAAGGAGCTGAAAAGCAGTTTTAAGCAACATAGTGCCATCGTTAACATTCCGCGGTATGGCAAGGAGCGATGTGGTTTAACTGTGCACTTCCTACCCTGTAATCAGGTGAAGGTCACAACGGTTTGTTCCGGATATGGCACTGAAAACTATCCAATCAAAGAACCGCTAAATATGAAGGAGCCTGCGGCATGTCCCGTGAAATGAGTCTTGCTCTGCCCTGTTTTGCGCCACCTCTGTTTCCTGATGGAGGACATTTGCACCTGAGTGAAACGCAAGTTAATGCCAATTATAAAAAGCAGATTCGCGAAGAAATTGATTACCGGGCCAGCCTGGCTGAAGAAACCGGAAAGAAAGGCATCGTCCCTTGCTGTCGAAGCCTACATATCAGCTTATTTTTCGATGGTACGGGAAATAATGAAGAGAACGATACGCGTATAGCTAAACCATCGCATCCGACCAATATCGCTAAGTTATATCACGCGACATATGAGAACGCTGACAGTGATGGCTATTTTCGCTACTACATCCCAGGCGTCGGCACACCATTCCCTAAAATCGGCGAAATAGATTACAGCAATGACGGTCTGGCTTTCGCCGCTGGTGGAGAGGATCGAATTAACTGGGCGCTGCTGAGATTGGTGGATGCTTTGACTTTTGCCGTTACCAAAGGGGCTAAACGCCTTGATGATGACGTAGCGAAAGGAATTCTATCCAGTATGCAGGCTCGCGGAGCTTTTTCTGGGGAGGTGAATCGACGTAATGCGATTACTCCCTTATTAAATGCCCTGGAAAGCCAGACAGCGCAAACCCAACAGCCCCATCTTCTGGGTATTAAGTTGTTTATTTACGGATTTTCCCGTGGGGCTGCCGAGGCGCGGACTTTTGTTAACTGGTTAACCCAGTTACCCGACCCCAAATTAAAAAACGAACATCTGAAACTTGCTGGTTTACCGATCAGTATTGAGTTTCTGGGTTTACTGGATACGGTGGCGTCTGTTGGTGCTGCTCATGTTTTACCGGGGGCGGCAGGTCATATGGGTTGGGCGAATAATAGTCAGCAGTTACCTGATGAACGTAAATTTCCAGGGTTGATTAAGTGTTGTCGTCATTTCGTTGCCGCACACGAACAGCGCTTATGTTTCCCTCTTGACTCAGTCCGCCGCCCCGATGGCAGCTACCCGGCCAAAACTCAGGAGGTCCTTTATCCCGGGATGCACTCAGACGTTGGTGGCGGTTATCCTCCTGGAGACCAGGGGAAATCATGCAACGGCACGGGTGAACTTTTATCGCAAATCGTTCTTCACGATATGTATGCTGCAGCATTCGAATCTGGAGCCCCATTACTGGTACATCCATCAGCAATAACGTCACTAATAAAGGATATATCTCCCTCGCGCGTGATGTCTGGTGACTCTATTACTGAGTTCGCTGTTGCACCTCTGCTAGCCAATCGCTTCAATATCTGGCGTCAAACCCTGCTCAACACCACCCTGCAAGGCAGCGAGGAGACGGTGGATAAAGCGGAAGGTTATCGCGCCTATCAACTTTCGCAGACACTTGAAAGTGCACTGATCGATCAGATTGGTTGGATCACAGCGTGGCGCATCGGCCGCTACGCTCACGGCAGCATGCTTCCTCAGGGCGATAAATTTGCCAACAGTTTCTTTAACCAGGCACCCCAGCTGACTCCTGAAGGACTAAAAAAAGAAGCGGAAGAACACAAAGCGGCAGTAGAAAACCTTAAGTCACGGCGAGCAGAGGCTAAAAAGAGTCGCTTGCCGATGGACGAAAGTTTACAGGGTAAACCCGATCTTGATCCTACTAACGCACAATATCAGCTCCGCGAAGCTGCTCGTGAATTCCAGCACGACTATAAACTGTGGCGGCGAGATATCAATGGTGGCTGGATAGATAAAACCGCGCAGATCGTTCTGGATGTGATCCCCAGGCACGCCATCTTCCTGATCAACGGTGACGATGAAGACGCTGAATACGCGCAAATGAAAGCCGATGGCGATCGCCGTTATCCGCAATTGTTTATCGATAAGCTGGGCACCGGCATTCGTACTCAACCACGCGCGGACTTATTAGCCCTTTATGATGAACAAATTCACGATTCCCGCGCCTGGTTTATGCAAAGTGCGCTGGGAGGACGTGAACCCTGGGGCGGATATTTCCGCTATCGCATGATTTATTGTGGCAACCAGACCAATAAAAACCTTCGCCTGATATCCGTCGAAGGCAAAGTCATCAATGCCGCGCCAACCTCGAATAACGTCATCTATTTTATCGAGCCGAAAACCGCTTCTAACAACGTGACTTATAAAGTCAAAGATATGGCGAACGGTGTCGTTCATACACTTACTCCACCAGAGGTAACGACCCAACCAGGTACCGCCGTTGCTCTGGCACGCACCAATGTGGTTAGCGAGCAGCACCAGGCCATGATGGCCTCTGCCCTCGACATCCTGAAATCATCAGGAGCGAAGGTGGTATGACGCTTAAAAAACTGGTGCGCGTTGGCGATACGCTGAAACCGCACGGCGGCGAAGTGCTTACCGGCAGTTATGATGCTTTTGGTAAGCCAGTAGCCTGCGTTGATGACAAAGCGAAGTGTAATCAGCATGGCATGACCAGCATCATTCAGGGAGCATCCGACAGCACGGTAAACTGTAAACCGGTGGCGCTGGATGGTCACAAATGCGCCTGTGGTTGCACGCTGGTTAGCTCGCTGCCGGATATGGATGTATGCGGATGAATTCGCCACCAATCTGGCCTGACTATGCTGCAATTCCTGCTGTGCGCTGGCGACGCTGGTGGATCGCGTTACCTGTACTGCTATTTTTTTCGGCGATAGTAACGATTATGCTGTGGCCGGAAGGCAAGCCAACCCGTGTGCCGCTCTTCTGGTTTGGGGCATTAGTTCTGCCGCTACTTTGCTGGTCGCTGGCCGTAGCACTGCGCTGGCTGGTATGGCTGCAGGGTATGGATAACAGCGCAACGCATTATGCGGAAACCTCGCAGGCAACGGAGACGTGGTGGCGTAAGCGCAGTCAGGCGCTACCGGTTGAAGCCGTGCTGCTGGTGACGCCGGTCGGAGAGGATGTTGCCGAACATCTGGCGCTGCTATCCCGGCCTTCAGATGCACCGCAACCGGTGATGGATGCCAGTGGAAACGCGGCGCTTCGTTGCCCGCTGGTGCTGAATGGCATCGGCAATCGCCCGGCAATGCTCGCGGCGTATCTGGCTCACCGCCTGGTGGCGCATCTGCGTCAGACCAGCGAAACGCGTCTTTTCACGCACTTCTGCTGGCTGGGCGATGATGCTGGCCTGTCTCCCTTTCGTGAAACGTTGCGGCGTGAAGGCGTTGTTCTGCCTGACGAAACCCTCAGCTTCGAAGCACGTACTGGTGCAGACAGCCTGATTAACCTTATCGCTGAATCACCGTCATCATTGTTACTGTGTGCCGGAAGCGATGAAGGTCAGCCTGCTAACATCAATGTCACAGGCGAAGCCGCTTTTGCCTGGATCTGCTCTGCGCAGGGAACGGCATTGTTGCACCGGTCAGAAAGCTGGCAACCGGCTCAGGCAGGAATAGCCGGACAAGCAGTAATGCAACTTACTCGCTATGCCGGGCTGACTGATGTGCCGGATCGGGTGATTGCTGCTGACACACCGGCGATGACAGCACTGATAGATGGCGGCTGGTCGGCGCTGGAGCATGTGCTTGCCGCATGGCTCGGCAATGCCGGAGAAGTCACGCCTTACACATTACGGTCGCTGGCGCTGCTTTCAGTGCTAAACGGTCAATCCTGCGGCTGGATCGCCTCAGATATGGAATCTCAATACATTACAGGAGTTTGCGTTCCCCGTGGAAACCTCCCGCACTAATTCCCGCCATTCGCTGTTCTGGCTGGTTTGTGGCTATCTCATTGCCATCACCTTGCTGGTGCTGATCGGCGCCGGGCTTTATTACTTTATTGGTCGCAGCCTTGATTTACCTGAAGC
This sequence comes from Pantoea sp. Seng, assembly GCF_009829935.1. Taxonomy (NCBI): domain Bacteria; kingdom Pseudomonadati; phylum Pseudomonadota; class Gammaproteobacteria; order Enterobacterales; family Erwiniaceae; genus Pantoea; species Pantoea sp. Seng. Next base: position 203,935 of record NZ_SZZV01000002.1, read on the forward strand.
GCTGCCGCGCCAGATTGCTTTCTGGTCATTCATGGTCTGGCTGGCAATGGTGTGGTTCTGCCCGTTGTTTATTCTCGCCTGGCGCGGATTGGTGCGCCTCAGCGCCCGCGAAGTGACTGGCGCAACAGGCCCCCGGAAACAGCGCCCAGCTGAAAATCAGCGGGTACAGGACATCATCACGCAGATGCGTTATCAGTATCGATGGCGCTGGCGCAGCCGGTTGCGCATTCTGCTGGTGGTTGGCGATGAGCATCTGGTTGAGCAAAGCATTCCTGGTCTGACAACCCAGTACTGGCTGGAAGGACACAATACGTTGCTCATCTGGCACGGCAATCCACAGGATGAGCCCGTTCCCTCCCAGCTTAAAGCGCTGCGTAAAATTCGCCGACAACTGGCGGATGCCGTCATCTGGGTCGTGAGCGCAGAAGCGGAGATAGAGCAGGATTTGCTGGATACCACGGCGCGGCAGATGCAGAAACGCTATCGCCTGCTGGGCCAGGATATCCCGCTGTGGCTGTGGGAGGTTCATACCCCCTCGCAACCGGGTTCGCCCGAACAGGGTGTGGGCTTTATTATTGCGCCTGGTGAGTCGACAGAAGATTATCGCCACTCGCTTAACGCGCTGGAACACCAGTTAGTTGAACGCGGTATGCAGCAAATCGATCATCAGCGTCAGCACAGCTTTCTGCTGGAACTGGCGCAGATGCTACGCAGTGGCGGCATCAATCGACTGACAAAAGCATTGTCACAACTTGGCGAAGGCGCACGGGCGCTGCCGCTGGCAGGCGTCGTGCTCAGCCAGCCGCTAACTGCCGGAGGTGCTTCCCTGCGCCACGCCTGGCAACCTGGAAAAGCCTGGCGTGATCTACTGGCACAGCGCTGGCGCAAACCTGTCACCAACGGGGTGTCATGGCGAAAAACGGGGCTGATGGTTTTCTCCTGCCTGCTGGCAGCGTGGATGGCCTGCTTAGTTGTTGCCTGGATTGCCAATTATCGCCTGATTCAGACCGACCAGCAGCTCGCAGCCGCTGCAACCGATACCCGCCAGCCTCTGCGCGAGCAGCTTTTCGCGCTGCGTGAATTGCAGAAAGAAATCGAGCGGCTGCAATATCGCCAGCGGTACGGTGCGCCCTGGTATATGCGCTTTGGCCTCAGCCAGAACGATGCATTACTTAACGCGCTGTGGCCGCAGTGGCAGAAAGCAGCCATGCCGCTGCTACGCGATGCCTCTGTGCAGCGCCTCACCACGTTGATGACCGGCTGGCGTAACCTGCCACCCGATAGCCCGCTGCGATCGGATGACGCCAGAAGCATGTATGACCTGCTGAAGGCGTATCTGATGCTGGCCCATCCTGACAAATCAGATTCGGCATTTTTTAGCAGTACGCTGATGAAGATCTGGCAGCTGCGCAGCGGCATTAATGATGCCAGCTGGCGCAATCAGGGCGGCGATATGCTGGCCTTTATGATGAGCAATCTGCCCGCGCATCCCGCGTGGCGAATCGAGCCGGATATGCGGCTGGTCAGCAGCATGCGCTCTGCGCTGTTGCGCCAGATTGGGGCCAGCAATGCCGAATCCACCCGCTACCAGAAGCTGATTGAGCAGGTATCGCGCGACTATGCCGATATGACGCTCAGTGAAATGGTCAGTGGCACCGACAGCAGCATGCTTTTCACCACGGATGAAACCGTGCCCGGAGTGTTCACGCGCAAAGCATGGGAAGAAGATGTTCAACCCGCCATTGAGCAAGCGGCTAAGGTTCGGCGTGACGAAATTGACTGGGTACTGAGCGACAGCAAACCTACCAGCAACGATGATGTCTCTCCGGAGACGCTGCAGGCGCGGCTGACAGAGCGCTATTTCTCTGATTACGCCGCGGCCTGGCTGAAGTTTCTCAACAGCATTCAGTGGCAGCGAGCTGAAAGTCTGTCGGAATCTATCGAACAGTTATCTCTGCTGGCTGATGCGCGTCAGTCGCCGCTGATTGCACTCATGAATACCCTTAACGTTCAGGGCCGAACCGGGCAAACCGGCGGCAATCTGACCGATTCACTGGTGAGTTCGGCGAAGAATCTGCTCAGCAGCGATAAAACCAGCGCCATCAATCAAGCGCAAATCGCCAAAGGGCCGATGGATGCCACCTTTGGTCCGCTGCTGTCACTGACAGATAGTAATGCGGCGTCGAAAGAGAGCCTCAGCCTGCAAACATTTCTGACCCGCATCACCCGCGTTCGCCTGCGTCTGCAGCAGGTCACTAACGCACCGGATCCCCAGGCCATGATGCAATCGCTGGCGCTGACGGTGTTTCAGGGTAAAGCCGTTGATCTCACCGATACCCGAGACTACGGCAGCCTGATTGCTGCCAGCCTCGGCCAGGAGTGGAGCGGCTTTGGTCAGTCGGTATTTGTAGAACCGATGGTGCAGGCCTGGGAACAGGTGTTAAGCCCAACGGCAGAAAGCATTAACAGCCAGTGGCAAAGCGATATTGTGACACCCTGGGATGAAGCCTTTGCCGATCGCTATCCGTTCTCTAACCGACAGAGTGACGTCTCCATGCCGCATCTGGCGCAGTTTATGCGCACCGACACCGGTCGCATCGCGCAGTTCGTTAATGGGCGTTTAGGCGGTCTGCTGCGTCTGGAAGGTGATCGCTGGGTGCCGGATGCGATGAACAGCCAGGGACTAATCTTTGATCCGGCCTTTCTGGCGGCGCTGAACAAGCTGACGCGCATCGCGAACGCGGTTTTTGTCAGAGGCGATGTGGAGCTGCATTTCCAGATGATGGCAAAGCCTTCCCGCAATGTAGTGGAATCTGAACTGACGGTAGACAGGCAGAAACTGCAATATTTCAATCAGGAAGAGAGTTGGCAGATGCTGAACTGGCCTGATAACCGCTGGCAGCCTCAAACCACGCTGACCTGGCGCAGCGCCAGAGCAGGAACCCGCCTTTATGCCGATCATCCGGGAAGTTGGGGGTTGATTCGCCTGTTGGGTAAAGCACGGATCACGGAGCTGGGTAGCAACATGTATCGCGTAGTCTGGCCGACGCCGGATGGCCTGTCGCTTAACTATCAAATACGCACGGAACTGGGTAACGGCCCGCTGGCGTTACTCGATCTACGCGGTTTCAGCCTGCCAGCGAGAATATTCGTTTCTGGTCCGACTAATGATGCTGCTTTGTCGGGAGGTGAAGGATGATCTCTCGCCTCAGCTACGCCTTATTGATTTGTCTCTCTGCTTTGCTGATGAGCAGTTGTGGTGCCTGGCAAAAAACCAAACAGGGCACGGCAAGTGTGGCGAAAACAGTGTTTTATCGCCAGGTGGAAACGTTGCATCTGACCTTCACCGCTCGCGCAGCCATCAATCAGGATGATGCTCAGCAATCGATGCCACTGCGCCTGGTTGTGCTGCAACTCACAGACCGCCAGCGCGTCGATAACACCGAATACAACAGCTTGCTGACGCAGCCTGACCTCGTGCTGAAAGAAACACTGGTCTCACATCGGCAGCTCAGCATTACGCCGGAGCAGAGCGTTAGCCTGGATATGCCAATGGAAAAGCAGGCGCAGTTCGTCGCGGTTCTGGGCTTGTTCCGCCAGCCTGACAGAGAGCGCGGCACATGGAAACGAGTATTGAGCCGCGAGGAGCTTGATCCGGATTCACCTCGCACGATTGAAGTGAGGGATAACACCCTGAGCCTGCTACCGGAGCAGAAATGAAAGATCATGAATTTCTGAAGTATTTCGACAGTGAAATGCGTTATCTGAAGGCGGCGACGCAGGAGTTTGCCGGGCAATATCCGGAAGCGGCGCGGCGATTAGGGTTGGACAGAATGTCTCTGAAGATGGATGACTCGGTTGAACAGTTGTTTCAGGGCTTTTCACTGATGATGGCGCAGATGCGCCGCAAAATTGATGACGATATTCCGGAGCTGACAGAGCCACTGCTCGGGCATCTGCTGCCCGTGGTGAATCGCACTCTGCCATCTATGTCAGTGGTAGAACTGACACCCGATGTTGTCGCTCAGGTGCGTGATGAGGTGGTACCGGAAGGCACGACGCTGCTGACACGCCCGATGGATATCTCTGGCCTGCGCTGCCCTTATCGCACCACTGATGTGTTGAAATTACACCCATTGATGTTAGGTCATGTCACCACATCGTTTCACCATGACGGGCACCAGATGATCTCCCTGCGGTTTACACTCAGCCCTCAGGCCGATCCGAGCCAGATCGATCCCAGCGATATTCCGCTTTATATTCACGGGGATCGCCCTGTTCAGTCGCTGCTATACCATGTGCTCACCCGCCATCTTCGCAACATCACTGTTAGTCTGCCGCAGAGTGATAACCACGATCCGCAGCCATTTCATGGTGGCATTAGCGTCCGCTGGCAGCAGCACTGGCGGTCAGTCTGGCCGGAAAGCGATAGTCCGGCACTCTGTGGCGAAGTTCGCCCACTGCTGGAATACTTCAGTTTCCCGGCTCGCTACGCCTTCTTTACTCTTACCGGGCTCGAAACGCTTCCTTTCAGTGAAAGCTGTCGGCAGGCAATTCTCGATATTCATCTCAGCCAGCCGCTTCCACGCGATATTTCGTTACCGGAAGATGCGCTGCGTATTCACTGCGTTCCGGTGATTAACCTGTTTACGTTGAACGCGGAGCCACTGAAGGTGAAGCCTGCTGTACTCGACTACCGTCTGTGCCCTCACCGACTGCGCGATCAGCATACTGAGATCTACAGCGTGGATGACGTTGCCGCCAGCGAAACTCTGGAAAAGCGACGCTATGTGCCGTACCGACACTTCCGGCAAAAAGGCGGTATGTTGCAGCGCAAAGCGTCGTGGCCGGAGCGTTATTTTCATACGCGCATCTGGCGCGGCGTCAGCGGTCTCTATGAAACCCTACTGATGCTGGGTGGGGATGCGAGTGAGGCTGATCGGGGAGAAGATGATGCTACGCTGTTTATGAACATCACCTGCACCAATGGTAACTATCCGCGCATGGCGCTGGAGAAATCGGTTTTTGATGGAAGCGCGGTCACCGGCAACCTCGCGCTGCAGTGCAAAACCCTTCAGCCACCTTCCATGCCTTATTACCCACCAACCAAACAGCTGTATCAGTGGCACCTGATGTCGCTACTGCACCCGCGAGCTCTGAGCCAGATGATAAGTGATGCTGCAAGCCTCAGGGCCGTGCTGGCGTTATTCAACTGGAGCGATGACGAAAACAACCTCCGCCGCATCAATGGTATCCGCCACGTTAGCTGGCGTCAGGACTATAACTCGTCGTATCACTGGCACGGCGTGCGCATCCGTGTGGCGCTTGATGAAACGCAGTTCAGCGGAACTGGTGATGCCCGCCTGTTCTGCGAGCTGCTGGAACAGTTCCTGACGCAATACGCCAGCGTGTTGCGCTATACCCAGCTTACGGTATTACTGACCGCTTCGGGCACCGAATGGGCCTGGCCGGAGCGACGTATTGACAGGGTGCTGATGTGAGCATGGAGAACAAAAAAAACAGCCAGCCGCTGCCACCGTTCTGGCTGGACGATAAAGGTCGTGACCAGACGGCGCGGTTTAACTTTTATCGATTCTGCCAGTTGCTGGAGCAGACGACCGACAGCCGCCTTGGCACGGGCCGCACGCCGGAGAGTGATCCGGTGCGCTTTCGCCCCAATCCGCATCTGGGCTTTCCCGCCGGGGAACTGAAACGCACGGAAACTAACGCTGACAATCCGGATGCCGCGCCGACGGTCAGAACCAACTTTTTCGGCTTATACGGTGTGGATTCGCCACTGCCGACGAGCATCATTGACGACATCAATCAGGGCCGTGAAGGTGCGGATGCGATGGCAGCGTTTCTGGATATCTTCAATCATCGGTTGATGACGCAGTTTTACCGCATCTGGCGCAAATACAGCTATCCGGCCACCTTTGAGCCGGGCGGTACCGATACGGTGTCGCAAAGTCTGATGGCCCTGACCGGCATCCCCCATAGTGGCGATCAACCTTCATCACGCCTTTTAGCAATACTGAAACCTCTGCTGCATACCACGCACACCGCTGAAGGTATCGCTGCGGTGATCAGCAGCCAGGCACCGAACACAAAAATTGAAGTTTTCGACCACCATCCAGTGACGATGCCGGTGGCAAAACGCGCCCGGCTCTCGCTGCGCGGCGGCATGACACTCGATCAAAATCCGATATTGGGCAATGAAACTCGCGTGGCTGATTATTGCTCACGGATAGAGCTTTCCACCGATGATCCCTTAGAAGCGAAGGGCTGGATGCCTGACGGGCAGCTCCGCCAGGACGTGATGGCGCTGCTGCGCACCTATCTGGGCTGTGACTATGATCTGCGATTCTGGCTGACTCTGCCTACCCGATTGCTGCCAGTGCCCAGATTGGGTGATATGGGGCTTTATTGCGGGTACAACATAATGCTGGGGCTGCGTGAAGATAATCTGGATGAAATGCCTCAAAGCGCCCGCATCAAAGTTGGGAGAATCAGGTCTGAGCACTTGCTTGGTTGGGTTTGAAGCGAGTAATAGGTGATTTCTCATAAATTGATGATTTGTGAGTGCGGGTTCTGACTAACAATATATTTCGCATTAAGCTGTTTTCCGGGCTCATCTCGTCATCATTATCGCGCAGGGCGCCGCTAAAGTGCTTGCGATGAGCTTGCTACTCGGCAAGTGATTGTTACACCTGCAAAGGAACGTGATCGACCGCTTCTATATTGTGCCGAGCCTACCCGCACACCTGGCGTAATATCCGGCGCTTAATTTTGAAAACCCCGTATCCAGGCGGCATGTAGATTTGATTGAAGAGACTCGCGATGACTCCATTCGCCACAGCGAACTGCAGGATTCTTCGCTGATACAACGCAAACTTGTCGACAGCCCGCTGATCACTGTGGCGAGCCCGGATTATCTGGCGAAGTATGGCATGCTCGCCTCCCCTTCAGACCTGAGTGAGCATCTGTGCATTGCATTTAATGCCGGACGCGGCATGTATCCGTGGAGGTTCGTGGATAGGCACCGTAAAGCGTTAACGCTGATGCCTCAAGGACGGTTTCAAAGCAATGATGGTAAGCAGCAATGGGCCGCCGCGCTGGCAGGATTGGGATTACGCAGTTTCCGGCATGGCCGGCGGGACCGGATTTGACGTCGGGGGCATTGGTGCAGGTGATGAAGCAGTTTGCAGTAGGATCGATGTCGGTTATCGCGGTGTTCTCAACGAAGCAGACGGAAGAGTAAGGTAAGTTTTTGTTGAGTATTTGCAGGGGACGTTGGGGGAGGATTTGCCTAAATAAGTTGCATCCGTTGATTATTGAAGTAACCGCGCAATTTTTTTGGACAAAAAATGTGCGGTTACTTTATTGCTAAAAAAAGGAATGAAAAATTTATAGCAACTTTTTTACAAAGAGCCATATTTCTTCGGTTGTATTACTCCTCAGAACTCAGTAATCCCAACTCTTCACATCGCTGAATGATTAATTGCTGACGCTTATCGATGAAGCGTTCATAGTTTTCGACTTTCCACAAAGTTTTCATTTTTGGAATGCAGTGCAAATCAAGAAACTCTTCTGATTGTTCAGCTAACCATCTATCGACTGATTTATCGCCTTTATCTCCTGCACCGTTTTGATGTGCAGGTAACAACATACAGTTTGCTAATTGATTTATTTCCCATGCGCCGAAACGCTGTACTTCACGCCCTGTTGCTTCGTTTAATATTTTTTGTTCTTTAAGTATGCTACGTGCAAAAATGTGGTCTATTTGTGGTTCATGCTGGAATCCGCTTGATTTATAATCTCGTCCATACCACATATTGAATAGTAGATGGATATTCCCAGAACCGTAACCACAACTATATAGCAAATGATTTTCACTAACATAAAGATATTTATTAGAAGATTCAATCATCGATTTAACTTTTTTGAGATTAAAACCTTCATTTTCCCTTATGGATTTAACCATTTTATCTATAATACTGTCCGCCTGACCAGAAAACACGCCGGCAAAAAGCGCTGGAACGAAGTATTCATGAAGGATTTTTGATTTTGCTAACTGTCCAGGGAAGTGATATTGCAAATAAACTAACGGAATGAGCGCATTGTAAGACGTCAGCGCTTTGTGCGACCGAATGTAAGTTTTGCTGACAATCTCATCTTTTACAAACAACAGGGCTTCTGCAATATCAGGCCAGTTTTCGCTTATCTCCTTCCTGACCTTATCGTCTCGAAGTTTATCGACATCATACTTCGCATTATAGCCAAGCAGTGTTGTACTGAGTTTGATAAGGAAATCTCGTGAAAACTGGAATCTTTCGTTATCGTTAATTTTATCCAGGAACTCTTCGAATACAATATCTGCATCTTCCCACTCCGTAGAAAGCAGGGTAATCATTAAATCTGATTTATTTAACTTTGTGCCACCAGAATTAGCACGGATGAACACTTCCACTACATCTTCAAACTTCAGCGGATTATCATCTTGGGTACTATCAATTTCATGGTAAAGTAAAACGCTATCATTACTGAATTCACGCTGGGCGAGACTTAAATTACGAATCGCCTGACGTCTTTGCGTATCATTTAATTCTGAGACTTCATCTTTTGCCAGATCAGAAAGCAAGTCCTCCGGAAGACTTCCTGAATAAATTATTTTTGCAAGAGGTAGCCACGGCCAATTATGCTCTGAAGAAATTTTAAACTCGAATTGATAACGGATCTCTTCTGAACCGGTTTGTTCTCCGCTCAAAACATTTAAATGAAGTACTTTGCCATCAATGCAACCTTGCAGAGCAAGATAAAAACTTTGCAGTCGTTGCTGACCATCCAGGACCAGTCGCTTTAATTTGTTTGGATTATGTTGATAATGACTTTTAAGATCGACTTTCCCGTCATTAAGATTTTGGATAAAGCTTCGATACTTTATCTGTTCATTCGTGCGCCATAGCAGCATAGACGACAGAGGATAACGGCGCATCACTGAGTCGCACAATCTAGCAATCTGATCCTGATTCCAGACGAATTGTCGCTGAATATTCGGCAACCAAAGCCCGTTACCATCGGCATCTGGATTGTTGATCTCTTTGATCATCGAACGTATAGATTTACTTGGCATTTCCATTTCCTTATAGATAAAAACGTATAATTTACATACAAAAACATTTAGCTCACGGCTGAAAAAGAGTTATCGGCACTTAAAATCAAAAATTTAGGTTAATTATTTTTTAACAAAAAAACACAATCACACTATTGCGACAATTTGTGTCGCAACCAAACAAAAATCCTAAAAAAATCTTCTCATCCCCTGCGACACAAAATGTCTCAGCGCAATTTAAAAATAGTGCTTTCACAAGGAGAAGAATATGAACACTGTCATGTCTGCTGAAGTAAATGAAGTCGCTGAAATGAATTATCAGGATACCAAAATGCAGCAGTGGATTTTGCGGATACTATTTCGCCTGGGCGCACACAAACAGTTTATTACTCAGCATGGATTCAGTAGCCAACCGCTGGCTGATTATCTTCACCTCAACAATGAGCATACTTTTAACCTGAGCCAGCAGGATCACGATTCGTTGCTGAAGAGATTACGCAAACATTATCAGGATGCTGAACAGCATAACTCGTTAACCCAAGCTTCAATTTTTCAAACTGCAATGAGCAGGTTTGCCACGCGTATTGGCTTGAACAGCGCTGAAAATTCTATTCTGGAGTTCACATTACAACTCCACCAGGAAAGGCTGCTTGACGACGTCACGGAATGGCTTGGGCCGCTCACCTCCGCCAAAGTTTATCGCACGCTGGCGATGATTTTGGATATCACTGAAACCGAGGTACGCGAGGCACTTGGCCCCTCCAGCACTCTGACCAAAACCGGTCTGGTTAGCCTTGAAATGAACGGCGCGCATCTACTGCGCAATAAACTTGAGCCATTCTCACCCACCCTGGCAGAACGCCTTTACTCGGGTGAGACAAGTCCAGCGCGACTCCTGCAAGGCATGATCAACATCTGTGGGCCAGCCCATCTGAAGCTTGATAATTATGCCCACATCCCGGCAGTTAATATTCTGCATCAGTGGTTGCATCATGCGCTGAGCACCCAACGTATCGGGGTCAATATCCTGATTCATGGCCAACCGGGTAGCGGCAAAAGTCAGCTTTGTCGTTTGATTGCCAACGAGTTGCAAACCCCCCTGTATGAAGTCAGCAGTGAGAATGAATCCCTGCGCCCGATCAGTGGCAGCCGTCGTTTACGTGCCTGGCGTGCTGCGCAGCGCTTATTCAACGATGAACGAGCCATCATCCTGCTCGATGAGGCAGAAGATGTTTTTGTCGAAAGTCCCGGGATTCATAACAACAGTCCACTTCCATTAGCGAAAGCATGGATCAATCGTCTATTGGAAGAGAATGTTGTTCCAACTCTATGGGTAGCCAATGACATTGATTGTATGGATCCCGCAATGGTACGCCGCTTTGACATGGTCATTGAGCTCAATGCCCGACCACGTCATCAGCGGGCAGAGATCATTCAAGAGGCTTGTGGCGAAATACTGGCACCAGGCGCTCTTGCCCTATTAGCGGAGCCCTCTTATCTGGCCCCAGCGGTTATTAACCGGGCAGCTAACGTTCTCGCGGGCATTGGCGGCAAGCTCTCAAAAGAAAAACGCCATGAGACTTTAATGTATTTAATCAATAACACCCTAAAGGCTCAGGGGCATAAGCCGATAAAAAACCATGTTGCGGCCCAAATACCCGCGTTCTATGACACGGCATTTATCAATTGTGATAATCCACTCGATGAGATTGGTAAAGCTCTGACATCGGGTCACTCAGCGCGTTTTTGCCTTTATGGCCCATCGGGTACGGGTAAGACAGCATGGGCACATTGGCTTGCAAAGCAGTTAGATAAGGTCGTTATAGAACGCAAGGCTTCACGGCTTTTTGGCCGCTACGTCGGTGAAAGTGAACAGAACATTGCGTCATTATTTGAACAGGCGCAACGCGACAATGCGATCCTGCTGATTGATGAGATTGATAGTTTTCTTAGCGCACGCGACGAGTTCCAGCACCATTGGCAAGTGAGCAGTGCCAACGAAATGTTAAGCCAGATGGCACTGTTTGAAGGTGTGCTGATCGCCACGACGAACAGATTTGATGTGCTGGATGCCGCCGCGCTGCGTCGTTTCGATCTTAAGGTGCGGTTCAACTATTTATGTGATGACCAGGCGGTCGCATTGTTGAATCTTTACTCTCTTAAGCTTAAGCTCAATGAACCGCAATCTACTGAAATTAAAGAAATATCTAAACTGGACTACCTGACGCCGGGCGATTTTGCACTGGTAGCACGTCAGCATCAATTTAAGCCAGTGAGTTCAACAGCGGCTTTTGTTGCCGCACTGAAAGCCGAGTGCTGGATGAAGAAACGCGAAAAACCGGCGATTGGCTTTTTGCACTAAGTAATTTGATAGGAAATCAAAATGGCTAAAAGACCTGAAACCATTGAGACCACCGTGCTCGCTCTTGAGCTTCTGCGCCGTATTCCTCGCGGCAGAAAAATCACGGCAAAAGAGCTTCATGAGCAGCTACAGCATGCTGGAATCGAGCGCGATGTAAGGACCATTCAGCGTAATCTGGAGATGCTTTGCGACCATTTTGATATCGAGCGCGACGACCGCAACCGCCCTTATGGCTATCGCTGGCTTGAAAATTCAAGTGGCGTCTCACTTCCGATGCTGACGCCGCAAGAGTCGTTGCTATTGGCGATGGCGGAAGCGCATCTAAAACCTATTTTGCCGACCCGACTGATTAAATCCATGACCGGGTTGTTTACCCAGGCGCAGCGTAATTTGCATGACAACGGCCCTACCCGCCTGGAAGCGGAGTGGCCGGATAAAGTGCGTATCGTGGCAACCAGCCAGCCATTACTGCCGCCCCCCATCGCTGAAGGTGTGTTTGAATCCGTCAGTGAGGCGCTGTATCTCAATCACTTACTACGCATCACTTATCGCAATGCGGGCGGCAAAGAAAGCGAAAACACAGTGATGCCATTGGGATTGGCGCAGCAAGGGCCTCGCCTCTATCTGGTTTGCCGCTTCGAAGGTTACAACAACGAGCGCAGTCTGGCGCTCAACCGCATCCTTTCCGCGAGCGTCAGCACCTTTACCTTCGAACGACCAGCCGAATTCAACTTAAAAAAATATGACGATGACGGCCGCTTTGGATTTGGTGAAGGGCAAATGATTTTCCTTACTTTTGAAATTGACCGCACTGCTGGACTCCACCTGATTGAATCTCCGCTATCAACCGATCAAACACATCGGGAAATTGGTGAAGAACGCCTAGAAATTTCCGCCACCGTGGTTGATAGCGCGATGCTGAAATGGTTTTTGGCCGCGTTTGGTGATGCGGTGAGTGATGTAAAACGGGTGCCGACAGTGAACGATAAATCGTCTTAATAATATTGCTGATATTAATCAGATTCTAATAAGCATACTTGGGAACTATCATGAAGAAAAATGAAAGAGATGCTTTAAATATTTCAAGTGTTGATATGCAGCAAAAGCACAGGAATGAAATCTCCAGCGATCGAATTCGTACCGTTACAGCGTTAGCTCAAGATGAAGTAGTTAAGCGTTTTGGCAGCGCGAGCGCAGAATACCTGAAAGGTTATAGTGGTATTGATATTGAAACAGGGAAAAAATTTGCTAAAGGCTTGGCAGAAGTTGCAAGGCACAAAGTAAATCCTGATTACTCGGCACAAAATACCAAGCAACAGGCGGGTTTTTCGGCCGAAATTGCAACCACAAGCCGTGACAATGCAGAAGCGATTATTAATAAAGATCCTATACAGACAATTCGCAGCGATGATTTACCCGAATATGGTCGTAATCATAATGTTGTAGATCGTGTGAAGCATGATAATGGTGTGATTGTTGAAGGATCACAAAGCCAAATGAAGTTCGTCGGTAACCGTGATCAGCTGTTTAAAGATATTGCTCTAGAGGATGGTAAGTTTAGCCGCTACCAAGGCATCAAACTTAAACTACCATCTGAACAATATGAAGGGGCTGCGGAACACTGCCGCAAGCGAGCAACAGAATTGCGTGAGCAAGCGAATAAAGTTGAAACCGTTGGAAAGCAGGATGTTGCAGATAAATTTCGTAGGGAAGCAGATAATTACGATCGTCTTGCTAACGACATTAGTGACAGCGGAATATCGACAGATCAAGCCATTTTTTATCGCGAGCATCCAACAATCGCAACAGCAATGGATATTGCACGTACTAGCCACCGCGCAGGCTTAGAAGGGGCAAAATCAGGAGCTATTGTAGGCAGCGCGATTTCATTAGTCGTCAACATATTTAATGTTGCACAGCAAAAGAAGGCTCTGAATGAAGCCGTTGAAGATATTATTGTAGACACCTCTAACGCCGCTGCACTGAGTTATCTAACCTCGTTCTCGGGTTCAGCAATTAAGGCAGGGCTACAGCAATCAGAAAGCCATCTATTACGTGCAGTTGCCAAAACGTCAGCGCCTGCACTTGCGGTAAATATTTGCTTGTCACTTGGGATGTCAATCAATCGTTATTTCAATGATGAAATTAACGAAGCAGAGTTGCTTCATGAGATTGGAGAAAAAGGGTCTGGAATGCTTTCTAGTGGAATGATGGCAGCCCTGGGGCAGATTGCCATTCCTATTCCGGTAGTAGGAGCTGCAATTGGCGGCATGATTGGTTACACACTTTCATCCATGTTTTATAAAAGTGCACTTGATGCTGCTCGCGGCGCTGTACTTTCAAAAGAACGTTTGGAACATATTAAAAAGATTCAAACTGCAGCACGCGCATCTATCGCACATGAGCAAAAATTGTTGGATGAATTTACTGCTCGAGAAATCCCACAGCTTCGTAAAAACATCCAACATCTTTTCAAAGTCACATCTGGTGGTTATGAAAACGTTAATGACCTTGTTTTTTCGATTAATGATTTTGCCACTTTACTAGGAACTCAACTGGAGTTTCAGTCAATGTCTGAGTTCGAAGGATTTATGGCTTCAGATAAACCTCTAATGTTGTGAAGGAATAATTTTCATGTTAATTAAAATGCTACCAGATGAAAAAAAACCACTGCTCATTGAGCTTGCCAGACTCCTCGCACTTTCTGACAACCCATTGTTATGGGATGGAAAAACGAAGGATGAACTTACTTCCGACTCTGATCTTAATAAGCTAACAATCCAGAAAGATCCGCTGGAATGTGAAATACTTGAAGAGATGGAACAGTTTTCGCCAGGTTTGCACCCTGGAGTTAAAAATTTCCCACCTGTTCTTTTTGGTGGATTAAGCGGGTTTGGACTACTAAATAAATCTGCAGAATTAAATTTAATTGAGAAACTTAAGGTTTATCCCCTGGCCAAAATCGACGCACCTGAAAGTCGCATTCAAGCTGCAATCTCCGTACTGAAAACACTTCTTGATAATGTTAAAACAGATAATTTGACAACGCCAAAAATAATAATTTTCCAACTTTTCCTGGTCGCATTAAGAGATGGAAAAATATCAAATATTGAATGGATGCTTCTGAAAGAAATTCAACTTCACTTTAAAATACCAGATTTTATATTTAAAGATTTATTAAGCAGCGCTGAATCATTAAATCATGAGTTAAGTAAAACACTCGCTCTCATTCTTGAATAAAGGAGTAATAACATGCCTATTCCCATTATCATTGGCACTGTAGCTGTTGCAAGTGGTATTTATGGTCTCGTCAAAGGCGTTAGTGGCGCAAAAGATCATAGTAATGCTAAAGATATAAATGAAAATGCACAGCACATGGTTGATAATATTAGCTCAAAAATTGAGTCTGGCCGTGAATCTACTAATAAAATTATTGAGGATTATGGCCAGCGTAAATTACGCGCGTTCAATGGGGTCATCAATGAGTTCATCAGTACTTTTGGTCGCCTTAAAAACGTTGAGCTGACTCAAAGCACAGAGCTGGAAAAACTCAACGCAGGTGATTTTACTGGTACCACCTTGTCTGGTTTAAAGCAGGATTACCAGATGCTTAAAGATGCAGGTCTGGGTTTGGGTGCAGGTATGGGAAGCGGCGCAGCGCTGGCATTTGGTGCTTATAACGGCACGATGCTGCTGGCTACCGCAAGCACAGGAACAGCGATTTCATCTCTCTCAGGTGTTGCAGCAACAAACGCCACTCTGGCATGGCTAGGTGGTGGTTCCCTGGCTACGGGTGGTTTTGGCATGGCTGGGGGAATGATGGTCCTTGGCGGCATTGTGGCAGGCCCAGCATTGGCTATTTTTGGTCACATTTTGGGAAATAAAGGTGAAGAAGCGCTGAATAATGCCCGTAGCAATCTAGAACAAGCAAAAACAATCCGTGATCAGGGTCTGCTAATGGTTCATAAACTGCAAGCTATCCAAAAGGTTACCACGCTAGCAAATAATACCTTCTCTCTTGCAAGCGGCCGTCTTCGCGGCACCATTCACGACATGAAAAATGCCCTTGATAGCTACGGCGAAAACTTCCATGACTTTCCTCAAGAGTGTAAAGACAACGTATTTATGTCTGTAAAGTACGCGCAATTACTGAAAGCAATGATTGATACACCGATTCTCGATCAAGCGGGCAATTTGGTCCTTTCTACGGAACGGCGGATTATTGATATTACGGCTATTGCTGAGGGTAAAAAAGACACTTTGGATGATATCGTCGCGTAGTAAATTAATTAAGGCTCACGTTCAAACGTGAGCCACATAATGAGGGATATATATGCAATGCTATAGCACCCTATCACCCTTTCCTTGCGTTCAATGCGGGCTTTGTTGCCAACGAGTCAATCGCTCTTCAGAAACTCATTTTCTGGACCGTGGTGATGGAACATGTAAGCATTATGACGCAACCAGTAAAGGCTGCAGCATCTACGAGGATCGTCCTGATATTTGCCGTGTCGATTTACAGTTTAATCGAAATTATGCTCACTTCTACACTTGGGATGAGTTTATTGAACTCAATTTGGTAGTTTGCCGAGAACTTATTGCTGAAGAAGCACAAAGTTCAAAAAGACATTTAACTAAAAATTGATGTAACGAATCTCTTATCGCAATTTAGTAAATTTCATAGGCCAGAGAGCGCTTCGAATGTACTTATCGATTGGGTTAGAAACAATCTACTCGGTTTGCGCCCCGTTGTGGATGTGCCCACCATCCATGATTTGCAACGTACCCATATTTAACCACCCCTGCCTGCGGCGTTTCCGCTTTCATCTCTCCATTGTATCCGTGCATAGTGTAAGTATCCCAGCTTTAGTTCCACACACTTTTGAGGTTTCCGGTTTCTCAGCCATCAGCCGATATTCTTCTGGCGTCAGGTTATTCAGGGATTAATGAGGCCGATCGCTGTTGTATTCCGTCACCCAGCGCTCCGTGATTTCCCGTGCTTCGTTCAGCGTTCTGAACAGGTAAAAATCCAGGATTTCTGTCCGGTACGTTCGGTTAAATCGTTCAATAAAGGCGTTCTGCGTTGGCTTACCCGGCTTAATAAACTCCAGAGTCACACCGTGGTCTTCAGCCCATTGCGCCAAGGCCAGTGATATCAGTTCTGGACCGTTATCCATCCGCATTTTCAGCGGATATCCACGGGTTGCCACTATCCTGTCCAGCACCCGAACGACCCGCTGCGCCGGGATATTCAGGTCAATTTCTATCGCCAGAGCCTCGCGGTTAAAATCATCCACGACGTTGAAAGTCCGAAAACGTCGGCCACATGTCAGGGCGTCGTGCATAAAGTCAATCGACCAGCTCTGGTTGAGTGCTTCCGGCGTGGCCAGCGGAGCCGGATTTCGCACCGGCAGGCGTTGTTTACCCTTGCGCCGAAAATTCAGTTTCAGCAGGCGGTAAATCCGGTGCACGCGCTTGTGGTTACAGACGTGGCCCTGCCTGCGAAGCACCTGAAAAAGCTTCTTAAAGCCATAGCGGGGATAGCGTTCGGCCAGTTCAGTCAAAACCTGGATCACCGGTTCATCACGCCGCGTGTCCGGTTGGTAGCGAAAAACCGTCCTGCTCAGCGATAACGTCCTGCATGCCTGGCGTATGCTCATCGTAAACTCCGTGGTGAGATAGCTGATGAGCTCACGCTTTATCGCTAGTTTTAAAGCTTTTTTTCGATGACGTCTTTCAGCGCCCGGCATTCCAGACTCAGGTCGGCAAACATCTGCTTCAGGCGGCGATTTTCGTCCTCCAGATCTTTCTTCTTTTTGATATCAGAGGCCTCCATCCCACCAAACTTCGCTTTCCAGTTGTAATACGAGGCCTCGAATATTCCCGCCTCACGACAAACATCTTTGACTGTACGTCCAGCTTCAACGGACTTCAGAACGGCAATGATCTGATGTTCGGTAAATCGGGCTTTGCGCATGGTGATCTCCTCAAAGGACATAGTCAGTATGTCGGAAGATCTCTAAAAGTGAATGGTCCATTTTGTAGGGATGCTTACAATAGTACCGCTAAAGAAGCCGGTACTGGCAATCTGCGGTCAGCAAACAGATCGCCGCGCTAAAGAAGCAGTTCAATCACCCGTTACTGAAACGTTCCTCACGCGGCATCGCCATAACCGACGCAGGCCGAACCTTTTAAGACGGCGCACTGCGCCTGCGCGATAAATTCGACCAGCTTGAATTAAACGTCACTATGGCGCAGATGAACCGGCAGGTACACTGCGTATCTCAGTGGCACCGGTGTTCGGCCGTTTCTACATCGTGCCGCGCCTGCCCGCTCTGCTGACGCGCTTTCCCGCGCTGAATGTGGAACTGCGCGTCTCTGAGCGGCATGTGGATTTGATTGAAGAGAATATCGATGTCGCCATCCGCCACGGCGAACTGCAGGATTCGGCGCTGACACAACGCAAACTGGCCGATAGCCCGCTGATTACGGTGGCGAGCACGGATTATCAGGCGAGGTATGGTGTGCCCGCCTCACCTGCTGAACTGAGTGAGCATCAGTGCATCTCGTTTAATGCCGGACGCGGAATGCATCCGTGGCGGTTTGCGGATGGGCACGCTAAGGCGATAACGCTGATGCCTCAGGGGCGGTTTCAGAGTAATGATGGTGAGCAACAGCGCGCCGTTGCGCTGGCGGGATTGGGTATTACGCAGTTTCCGGCCTGACTGTCGGGACCGGATTTGGCTTCCAGGGCGTTGGTGCCGGTGTTGAGGGAGTTTGCAGTGGGATCAATGCCGGTGAGCGCGGTGTTTGCAACAAAACAGACGGCGAACTAAGGTAAGAATTTTTGTCGAGTATTTGCTGGGGACGTTGGGGAGGATTTGCCGTTGGGGGCTGGGGATGAATCTGGGTGGTTGGTGTGAAACCAAGTCTGGAAGAGTAACTCTTACCCTATTTTGTGTGTTAGAGATTGATGAAGGTTAAGGCTGATCACACCAGTTGCGCAACTGAGTTAATGTTTTTTGCAACTTAATTACACTGCAATATGAGCACTAGTACGCAAAAAATTACGTATAAAATACTATAAATCCCGCTTAGAGATACGTAAAATATCACGTAACCGATAAACGCGATTAATGGAATTATAGTTATGGCTAGTGTAGATGCAGATTACTGCTATTCGTTTCCAGCTATAAGGGGCATACAAGCTGGACGCCCTTTCTACATTGCTACATGCCCGATGCGCATTATACCCAAGATCTTCAGTTTTGACGGGAATGACGTACCACCTGAACTACGTGCGCAACGTACACTAAATAAATCACGCATTCCAGAAATGGTTAAGTATTTACTTGAAAATCCTAAAGATTACATTTTTTCAGCACTAACTGCCTCTATTGCAGTTGATGTTCAGTTCGATGAGTTTCCTGGCTCAAACAACTTAGGTACTTTAAGTGTTCCAATGGATGCGCAGATCCTCATAAATGATGGACAGCACCGTCGCAAGGCGATCGAAGATGCTCTAGATGCCCGTCCAGAATTGGGACAGGACAACATCCCTGTACTGTTTTTTGTTGATGAAGGTCTGAAACGCAGTCAACAAATGTTTGCTGACTTGAACAAATATGCTATCCGCCCTAGCCCATCACTGTCATCGCTTTACGATCACCGTGACATCAGTTCAAACTTGGCACGTTACTTGGCCATGTCCGTGGAACCATTTTTGGGAATGACTGAATTAGAAAAATCAGGAATTAGTCAACGCTCAAACAAGCTGTTTACATTGAGTAGTATTAAACAGGCAACTCGTGCTCTATTAGGTAAAGAGCCAAAAGAGGACAATTTTGAAGAGTGTTCTCAAATTGCCACACGCTACTGGCAGGCTGTTTTTAACGTGATGCCGGACTGGCAGTTAGCTGCTAAGAAAGAAGTTTCTCCGGTCCAGTTAAGACAAGACTATGTTCACGCACATGGCATAGGTTTGCAGGCTCTAGGGCAGCTAGGATATACACTTCTGACAGATTATCCTGATCAATGGCAGGAGAAAATTACTGATTTGAAAACATTTAACTGGCGAAGAAATAATCCAGATTTGATTAAACGTGCAATGCAGCACGGTAAGCTGAGTAAAACCAGCACAGCTATCCAGTTAACTAGTAATGCTCTTAAAAATGCATTATCCCTTCCTCTCTCTCCTGAAGAACAGGAGCTCGAAGCTCAAATGGTTGCATCATGAGTAAACTAGTTCAGGCCTTTGATTTGGCTGAATACGAAGATTTTATTAATAACGAGCAATTTGCTGGACGCCCCCTATCTGAATATGTTTCTGAAGTGCAGAGAATTTATTGCGCAGATAGACGCCCTTGGGTAATCGGCTACAGCGGTGGTAAAGATTCATCAGCAGTTATCACCTTAGTATATTTGGCCTTGTTAGGTCTAACTCCTGAGATGCGCAACAAAGATGTTTTTTTAGTATCATCAGATACATTGGTTGAAACACCAGTAGTGGTTGATTTGATTAAAAAAACAATGTTGCAGATTGAGGCTGGCGCAAAGCGAAATAACTTGCCAATAACTCAGCATTCGGTCACACCTAAAACCAATGAAACTTTCTGGGTCAATCTGCTAGGTAAAGGATATCCTGCTCCAACGCGAAGTTTCCGCTGGTGTACAGAAAGAATGAAAATCAATCCGGTTAGTGACTTTATTAAAGATAAGGTGAGCCAGTTTGATGAAGTGATTGTTGTGCTAGGCTCACGAAGTAGCGAGAGTGCTTCACGCGCACAGGTGATAGCGAAGCACAAAATTGATGGCTCACGCCTCGCAAGACATACCACATTGCCAAATGCATTTATCTATACCCCTATCGATAGCTGGGACGTAGATGACGTATGGAAATTGTTGCGCGGTGCGTTTCGCTATGCCCCTGATGATATCAATGAATGGGAAAGTCCATGGGCAGGAAATAACCGCCCTCTTTGGACTCTATATATGGACTCCTCAGCACAGGGGGAGTGCCCATTAGTGATCGATGAGAGCACCCCTTCCTGTGGTAACTCCCGCTTTGGCTGCTGGACCTGTACCGTAGTCACCAAAGATAAAGCGATGGAAAGTCTGATCAAGAATGGCGAAGAGTGGATGTCCCCTTTGCTGAAATATCGCGATCTGCTGGCATTTACTACCGACCCCGTGAATAAAGATACGTTCCGCAACTATAAGCGCCGTACCGGTAAAGTGAGTTATCAATATGCCAAGGATGGCGAAGAAATCAGTGCGGAACGCAAGCATGTTCCCGGCCCTTACTGGCTTAAATATCGTCAGAAGTGGCTTAAAGATTTGTTGGAAATTGAGCGTGATTTGAACGATCAGGGCCATACCATCACGTTAATTACGCAGCCGGAGCTACATGCTATTCGACAGGAATGGCTGAAAGATCCTAATGAGCCGGACTGGTACGACACTTTGCCAGGTATTTATCGCGACGTTTACGGGAAAGACCTGGACTGGGTTATTGACGACCAGTCACGTTTCAATGCTAGTGATGCGGAACTGCTTGAGCAGATCGCCCAAGGGTTTGAGGTGGTTCCTGAGATGGTTATGAAACTGATTGAGCTTGAGGTTTCTATGGAAGGACTCAGCCGTCGTCAGGGTATCTTCGACAAACTTGGCACCATCTTGAAACAAGACTGGGGCAGTCTCGAAGAAATTAAACAGCAGCAAGAGACCTTACAGAAACGGAACGACCGAGATATTCATCATGTAGAAGTAGCAAAATTGGAAGCCGAACTACAGAACTTGCAGCGCAGAATTGCCGAAGTGAGTGAGCCGACTCTGCTTACCAGTGAGGAAAAAGAACGTGTTAATTAAACAGCTGGTATTGCGTAATTTCCGTGTATTTAATGGTACTCATATCATTGATTTGGCTCCGAGAAAGCGCCAGAACAATGATAACCCACGTCCGATAGTTCTTTTCGGTGGGCTTAACGGAGCAGGAAAAACATCAATTCTGTCTGCAATCCGCCTGGCATTGTATGGTCGGTTAGCGTTTGGCCCAGCAACTCAACAACAAGAGTATGTTGAAGAACTCAGCGCATTAATACACAACGGATCTACGACTGATGAACGGCCAAGTGAAGCGTCGATTGAACTTGTTTTCACCTATAACAAAGGCGGGCATGAAGCTGAGTTTACCGTCACGCGCACATGGAAAAAAGGGAAAAAGGATAAACTATCCCTCCAGCAAGATGACCAACTCCTTGAAGAGCTGGATTATGATCAATGCCAGGGGTTCTTGAATGAATTAATTCCGCATGGAATTGCCGATTTGTTCTTCTTTGATGGTGAAAAAATTGCAGAGCTCGCTGAAGATGACTCTGGTAATGTTTTGCGTACAGCCGTACGTCGCTTGTTAGGTTTAGATCTCATCGCGAAACTTCGTAATGATTTGATGATCTTTGTTAAGCGTCAGCAATCCAGCCAACTAGCAGACTCCCAACAACTAAAGCTTGCTGAACTTGAAGAACAGGTTAAGCGGTTTGCTTTCCAGACAGAGCATATTTTAGAAAAAGCTGATTTTGCCAAAATACGAATTGATTTGCTATCAAAAGAAATCAACCGATATGAAGGACTTCTGAATGCGCAAGGTGGTGCTTTTGCTCAGACAAAAGCACAAGAGAAACAGAAAGTTGACACGCTGTTAAAAGAAAAAGATCGCCTTGAAAAAGCATTGCGCCATGAATGCGATAGCTCACTACCTTACGCTCTGGCACCTAAGACTTTAGAGCTTTTGCTTGAGCAAATTAGTGCAGAGATACAAATTAAGCAGGCGAACAGTTTTGAAAAAGAATTAACTCAATTTCTTACGCAGCTGAAAAATGATATTTCATTCCGCTCAGGAACTACTGGCAAAATTGCTGCCGAATCAATTGAAGATAATCTGAAAGATTACCTGGCTGGGAAACCCAAAGGGGAACTGTTATTTGACATCTCCGAACGCGAAGCTGGGATGATCCAACAATCGATCGAAAAGGACAGCAAGAAAGCGTGGCAGCGTTTTGATCTTTATCGTAACCAATTGGCTGAAGTTGAAGAGCAGCTTGAGCAAGCCGCAGCAAACATTGCTCGTGCACCGGAAGATGATCAACTTATCGATATATTTGAAAAACTTCGGGAACTTGACCGTAAACGCGAGAGTAAACGGCAGGAGTATCGCTCGCTGTTGGAAGAAGCTAAACAAACTAAACAGCTGCAACTGGACTGTGCTCGTCAGGTACAAAAAACACACGATCTGGCACGTAATCAACATAACTCCGATAGTGCATTTAATAATGCCCAAGAAACAATCAACCTGCTTGACCGCTACAGTGAACTTTTAACTCAAGCAAGGGTGAAAACGCTATCAGCGAATTTTGAAGGTGCTTACCGTAAATTAGCTCGTAAAGAAGATTTACAGCTCAATGCACACATCAATCCTGAAACGTTTGATGTGGAATTAGTGGATGAAAACGGCTCAGTGATCAATCGCAAGCTGCTCTCTGCCGGAGAGAAACAGATCTATGCGATTGCGATTCTTGAGGCGCTGGCAAAAACTTCTGGTCGTGATTTGCCGGTAATCATTGATACTCCACTGGGCCGTTTAGACTCTCAACATAGAGATAAACTGATTAACCACTACTTCCCGTTTGCCAGTCATCAGGTAGTGTTGCTGTCTACAGATACGGAAGTGGATGAGCGTTATTTTGTCGATCAATTGCGTGATGATATCTCTCACGCTTATGAGATTGTTTTTAATGCGCATACAAAATCATCGGCGCTGAAACCCGGTTATTTCTGGGAATTAACCAAGGAGGCAGTCTGATGCTCCCGAATCGAATGGTGCTCAGTCGTCAGACTGAAGAGCAGCTTAAAAAATTGAAAGGGTATACCGGGATCACTCCGAATATTGCCGCCCGACTGGCTTTTTTCCGCTCGGTAGAGAGTGAGTTTCGCTATTCACCTGAACGAGATAGTAAGAAGCTGGATGGTACGCTGGTACTGGATAAAATTACCTGGCTTGGGGAGACATTACAGACTACAGAATTAGTTTTGAAGATGCTTTATCCACAGATGACGCAGAAGGATATGATTAAAGCCTGGGCAGCACATGTTGAGGATGGGATTGCGGGGTTAAGAAACTATCGCTCGGTAAAAGATTTTGTATATGGAGTATACAAATAATGGAAAATAATAAGTCGATATTCACCCCATCTTTGCTAACAAAGCATGAAAATAGCACACTAACAACGGTAATCTGTATTAGTCGCGACTTGATCTGACATATGGTAATCCCCCCGAAAAATCGATGCAGGCATAAGTAGAATTTTCTCCTAACCTGAATGCAGGGGGGATTACCAGTGCATATAACAACATCAAAGGATTATGAGGGGCCCTTTAGTCCCCTCGCCGCCAGCACGAAATTAACTAAATTTTTCAGAAAGCTAAGATCCATAGACCTACCAGGCTCAACCCTTAGAATTGTTCAGGCGGGATAACATCGAGGTAACCTTCACTTTCTTAACACTCATCTTCAACTGACCGTTATCCAAATGGTTGCCAACTGATAAACACTGTCCTTTGGATAGGTCTCCTAGTTGCTTTTCCCACTCAGCCTGCTTTGTACCTGGCATGCTCAGTTCAAGAATTTTCGCGTACGTCTTTGTCTCTGTTTTTGCTGGTGCAAAAATCAGCTTGTGACACGCCTGGAATAAACGATCTTGCTCATCTTTACGCAGCATACTTAGCGTTTGAGTCGCCAGAATTAGGGATACCCCAAACTTGCGTCCTTCCGTTAACATTTTGCCCAATGGGCTCTCCAGGCGATGATCGAGGTTCTGCACTTCATCCAATACAATAGGAATCGGTTTTTCCTTACTACCGTAACTACATGCGTAGGAATATAGATCCCAAAGTAAAAACTCAGTACAAAGCATTGAAATATCGTGGTTAAGCGACGCAAGTTGCATAATTGTTGAGCGGTGATGTTCACTCTCAAACACATCATTCCAACTTTTATCACTGTCAGATGAAAACAAGTTAGACTTAACAAGAGGAGCCAGCTTGCTTGCAAGTGCTGGTCCTGCAGTTTCTTCCTCGTTTAGGTCATCCAACATATTCTGTAAGCTATAAGCACTACCATATCGTTTGACACCAGATTCAATCACTTCATTGAGCACTGCGATCTGGCGCTCGCCAATTGTCGAATATACCTTGTTAAAAACAGAGGCTACCCTTCCAGCCACCATATGAGGCTTCTCTTCGAGAAAAATCCCGCCAAAATCTTGCTTTTGAGCTCTAAATGGCGACATACCAAATGGCTCATTACAAAGAATATTGGATTTCGGATTTGTTCGTTCAATAAACTCCGGCTCAAGGTGATTCGGCAAGAATCCGTTTGTATAATCAATAACCAGCGACCGAATTTGAGCATCGGCCAAGCTCATCAACAAACCTTGTATACAGTAGGTCTTACCCTGCCCTGAGCTACCAAAAATGATCAGGTGACGGTTTGCTAAATCCTTGTGCCCGTACTCCCAGAAAACTTTTTCGCCGGTAAGCGTATTCTGACCAATTTCAACTCGGCATTCACTCGCATAATTTGGGGTTGGCTCTGCAGCTAACTTTGACGGCTCCTCTGTTTGGAGGTTCGGTTTTAAATCCTCTGGCTTATCGACCACAACGTCTAATGGAACGAGCGACTCTCTTTTTTTCAAAGCTGTCTGCCCCACCAACATATACTCCGCCGGCACATGGCAGATCTGTGCGATGTCCTTTTCGTTCATTAATACTTGAAGCGGGTGTTGCACCAGTGAAGGCAGCAAAGACATAGGAAGGTCAACCTTCAACACGCCATCCTGCATGTTATAGCCAGGTTCGAAACAGCTTCCGCTTTCAAGGTGGCTAACCACCATACCTGCTGGATAGTTCTCAAGCTCCGCAATCGCGTAGTTACCGCGTAGCCACTCTTCTTTCTCTGCCAGCAGGGCTTCGAAATAGTCATTGCTGAATACGTTGTACAGACGGTATTTGTCGATTTGCATCAACACTTGGCGGATAAACAAGCCTCGGTATAGCTTCGACGCCAGTGTCTCGTCGCTCAAAAGCTCTGTTAGATAGCGGCGAAGCTCATTCGCTTGCTGTACTGCTTTTTTGTAGTCTGGCGTGGAGCCTGCTTTCACTTCGACAGGAAGCAAATAAAGGTTACCCTCTTTAAAGCCCACCAGCAGTATATCATCTGAAATCGCGCCTTTTTTATATCTCTGCACATTGCGTGAGAAGTCACTGTCGGTCATTTTCAGGCCGATGTTACCCGACACGCGGATCATTTCACCAACTGAGAGCGGAACCCAGGTGATATCAGATTGGTGTACCAGACACGTCGCAAATTTATAGGCGCCGATAATGCCAGTTCGCTCTTTGCGAATGGTGTCGTTGCAAGTCAACATCTTCAGTAGCCAATCACCATTGAAGGCATTGAACTCGTTAATCTGCTTGCCGCCACTTTGTGCAACCACCCTTTCGAACAAACCACGCTGTGCCGTCACGGTTATCGCATCGTAGCTGGCTGAGCTGGTGTACTGATCAGAATAATGAATAAGCACGATACATTGATTGGCGTGGAAGAAGTCTAGCGTCACTTTCGGGTCGATGATGGTGGTCCAAATCGAGCTGTCATAAGAGCGCGCTAGCAGAGATTTAAAGTCTTCACTGACCGCAAGAGCAGGAGCATTGGCCCCCGTGTATTGTGTGCTGGGCTTAAATGCTGGTTCTATTAACGAGCCAACATACTTCGCTATTTCCAAGTGTGGTTGGTTACTATATTGAATGTTTTGCAAACCAAATGCAGTGAAGTATGAGCCTTCATCACTTTTAGAAGCGTCGCCCGTCAGCAGACCATCACACGCAATACCACTAGGCATGTCGTCAACGCTCAAGGTCGTTAACTTCACGTTGTCGTTGTTTCTGAAAAAAGACAGGTGCGAGTAGGCTTGCCCTTCGCGTTCACTTTGAGCATTGGTAAACTTGCTGTAAGTTAGCCGGGTTCGCAGAATATCGATAATGGTGTCGGCATTTTCTCGCACTTTCTCTCGGTCCAATTCCAACCAAGACTTTAATTCTTCGTAATTGAACGTTTCTGCAAACTGGTCAAATGCATTGAAAACCAGCTCATCATCGTAGAGGTTGACATGAATTGATGCCGCTTTATCGAGGTTATCTTTTACATAGTCAACCAAACCGAGGAATAACTCTTCTGCACGATCTTGATTCACGGCATTCACCAACACACTCTTCTCTGAGCCGGTAAACAAGTGGCGAAACGCTTTTTGGAACTCGTTGATCTTTTCTTTAACCAGCTTGCGAACGAACTTCAGACAACTTTTCTGGTGAGGGACACTTTTAACCCAAAACCCGTTTTCTGTTACTTGCTGGTTGTAGGCAAACCCATGCTTGGGATGATAGACATACGGAAGCAGTCCACTTGGCCCCAAGCGATTGAACGTGACAGTTGGCAAGTCAGCAAAGCTGTCATCTTTTTGCATTTCATTACAAAGATTTAAGTAGTAAGCCAACACCATTGGGTGGAATGGCGAGTAATATTCTTCACCATTCTCGCGAACCAAACCGATTTGCATCACAAGCTTTTGCTCTTTGGTAAGCATGCCACCAGTTGGGATCGCGTTGAAATAATCAAGGAATGCATCCACGGTCGCTTTCACGAGTGCCGTAAATAAAGGCCCCCACGAAACCAACGAAATAGTTGTTCGTCGGCTCGCTAGATAGTCAAACAGTGCTTGGTATGCTGAGTGAAGACCGTCATCAATAGACCTTAACTGTTCCAACGCCATGCTGTTGGATTCCGCTAGGTAGACTTGCTTTTGCTGAACGAAACACTCTTCCCAACGAAGTAGGCTAATGCGCGGCTCCATGACGCGAAATTCACTATGATCGATCGCGACAACGTCTTTACTCGGATAAAGCTCGCCAAACACGTGATCGTCAAACAATTTGTGGAAGCGAGATTGGTTAAGCAGCAATGGGAAGGACAGGCTGCTTTCTACCTGTTCACCCTCAATATAAAATGTCAGGGAATTATCACCTGATTTCACCACAAAGCTGATTTCTTCTGACTCGTTGGCCAAAGATTCAAAATCGACAACACCAAATTCTGCGCGGTCAACCACTTCACCGACATCATCTAGGCTTCGGTTTGCAGTTAGCGCCGGGTTAATAACCAAGCTGTTGTCTACCGTTTTCAAGGTAAGGCGTTTTTTTGAAGGCTCAACGGCGAAAATGTTTTTGAATGCCTCGAGGTGAAACTCGCCTTTTCTGACAACCAAGCAACGGAAGTTATGGTGTTCAGAGGTATTGTCACGCTTCAATGCTAGCGTGAAAAACAAAGGCTCATTGGCATAACTAGCTGCTAGAGTAGCGTTTGCCCCTTTACTAGTTAGGCGCGTGCTGATGACTTCTTGTTTGCCAAGTGCATTCGCTGGCGAGACTTTAAACTGCTCTTTTCTTAAATCGCTGATGCCAGAAAAGCTCAGTTTAAGTTCAAACTCACTTTGCCCTTCTTCCAGTGCAATAATCAAGTGACGGTCACGCAATCCTGCTTTAGTTTCTTTTGGGTAGCGACCAATCACTTGCGCATTATTGGTCTCGTCTTCACCTTCATGCTTAAGGTTCTGAATCTTATTCCTTTTGATCTCTTCTCGATAAGTTTCAAACTCCACATCTTTCCAACCATCGTCAGAAAAATGTTCTTTGATAAACCTACTACTAAAGCCTTTCAGCCTTTCTTCGAGTTGCTGACCAAAATGCTCTACTTCAAACGACAACTCTTGGTAAAGCGTACGGTTTTCTTCTAGGCGCTGTTTGATCTGTTTTTTATTGCCCGATAACTCAGCAACAAAAGGATCCTCAAACATGCCTAGCTCGCTGAAACACAGTTCGCCATCCTCAACTGCCTTGTATAAAGACTCGAAACCGAACATGGTCGCACCATCTTCCAAAATCGCGTCAAATTGGTCGTCCAAAAGGCAAAGCGAAACGTCTCGAGATTTGTCAGATTGCTCAATAAAGCCACTAAGAGCGAATTTGATTTTCCCTGGACTCCACACCTGGCCAGACTGGCCAAGATCTTCCGCCGAGTTGATGAGAGTATCTAGGCGACTATTGTGAATCACCACCAGTGCACAGCCCTTCAACGGACCTTCCTGGCTTGCTATTTCGTCACGCAAATTAGAGATGTAGTTTTCGGTAAAGCCCGTTTCACACGCATCTTCGCTATGAAGCACTGGCACCACTTTGCAGTCTTCTAGGTCTAAATAGCTCAGCGCTACACCATTGCGAGCTTCGCTCTCTCCTCCTTTTCGCGCTAAGAGCGCATCGAAAAGTCGCTGACTATTAGCATGGTCAGGAGAGTTAAACTGGTAGCGATAGCCTGCGCGGATGTTTCCTTTCGCGTGCAGTAAAAACTGCTCAACCAGAAACGATTCAAATTGTTTTGCGCACATACACTGCATCTCCACTATCACTCATGCGTTCAACGTTGCCAATTCGCTCATAGAACTTAATAAGCTCTTGTTCTGTCTGCTTATCAACAAAAATCCCCCTTTGCTGTAAGCCAATTATCAGCTCATGGAAGCGAAGCTTTTCTTCCTTACCCACCACCAGGTTAGTAAGCAAAATAATGTGGTCTTGAGTGAGTACTAACACCCGACCAGAGCGACCACGAGCTTGCACGAAGCCAGTAGCCATGTTTTCTTCAACCGCTTTAATATATTTTTTGATAGTCCCCGGACGGTCGGTTTTAGGGTCTCTGAACTGTTCTTCAGCAAGCTTCAAAGCATATTCCAACCAATCAATTGCGGTTTCTGCTTTTTCAGGTATTGCTGTTTCAAGTTTTCTGTTGTGGCGAAACATTTTTGCGTAATTTTCAATATACCCAGCTAGATCACTCCGCTCTGAACTCTTAATATCCTTTGCCAATTGCCACAAAGGTTTTTTTAATTTTTCTGGGTTTGGTTGAAGATTTTCCAGCATAGAGAGGAAGGGAAACAGCTTGAAAGACGATTCGCTAAAAAGCTTGTAACCGTGCTTTTTGATATGGATACGTTCACTGCTGGCGCGCTCATGATCCATGATGAAATATAGCGGTTTCGCGGTTGGGGCTTCACCTGTTTTCCAATCCGACAACGATAGGCTTAATTGAGCCGTGTAAGCAAAGCCATAGAATGCCAAGAAACGCTCGAACTCATCCAACAGGTATTTCGGATAACCAGTTAAAAACTCGAGGTCACGTTTAAACGCCTCTGCTATATAGGGCAAATATGGTGACTCGGTCACTTGGAAGTCCTTGTCACGATCTGACTTTGTTTTGTCTAAAAGCGTTTTAAGAAACTCCTCTTCGAGGAAGTTCAAGTTAGATTCAAATCGTTCAATTTGCTGTCCTTGAAGTAAGTTAATAAACAAGGATGCCATTCTCATGTCGCGCGTGTACTTGTTATCTTGACTCTTCTGGCTCTTAAACAACAGAAACTCAGGGGTTACCGAGAATATATTTTCATTAGTGAAATACATATCTTCAAGTACACTCCAAAATTCCTCTTCACCCAATTTGTTTTGTAAGTTGTTTTTGCAATCCGCAGTAAAATCTTGGTAATTGTACTTTTCTATTTTTTTACAAAGTAATCCACGCAGGACTAAGCCCACGACTGATGACCAGTCAAAATCATTGCCTTGCGTACGAATGGGAATGTAACTGCTCAACGTATTCTTATTTTGGAACTTATCAGCTACCGTTTGTGGCAAACCGGCCTTTATCGGTAATGTGAAATTATCGGTCGTCATTAGTGCATACCACTCACTTCAAAATAGTCACTTTCTTCTTTCACGATTTTGTAGCGCTTATCGCCCTTGAGAATAAAAAAGGTCTCTTTTTGCTTAGCTACTGTCAGCATCTGTTCCAATGCTTCATCAAGTAACAAAACAGCATTTTTGTCGTGCTTGTTAGGGCGATACCCCTGCCCAATCTTGACCAAAAGCTCAAGTAGTTTGACGCTAATTGGCATTGGCTTAAGCGATTGTTCATCGACGTTCAGATACACATTGAAGGTGCCTATTTTTTCGAGTGTACTGTTTTGTATTGCTGAAAAATCGGCCTTAACTTCAAGAGACACCGCCGTTTTGTAGCCATTAAGCTCAGAAACTAAATACTCGTCTTTGTCGAGTGTTGGGGCATGACGATTACAATAGCGGTGAAGCGCTGCGATCAGCGTTTCTTTGTAGAAACTGCCAAGCAGTTTGCGCATCTTTCCTGAACCATCGAAATCACGATGTCGCATCCAGACAGATGCATAGGTTTCTACCAGATTGTTTGTGAACTCGTTTTGGATAGGCGTTACAAACTCATTGCTGAGCTCTTTGTCACCCCGAAGCAAATAGAAAAGGCGAAGAAAAGACGTTGCTTTGGTTACCTCGTAAAAACCAAGCTCGTTAATTTTAGATCTAAACGCATTGAAACGCTCATCTTCAATGCCCAGCTCATGCTGAAGCACAAACTCATCGACGGTGCGCGTATGCAGATTACTTGGGTCAAAACCCTGTATACGGGATAACAGCTCGTTATCACTGCCTGCAAACAAGTTGTCGAACAAGTAGCCATCCGCCGCGAGCAACTGGAAAATGAAATCCAGTAACGCTCGGGCCGTGAGGAACTGATCTTTGATAAGACGGGCTTTGAGTAATAAGCCGATCAGAGATTCCTGAACTGAAGGGCGACTCAGCAGCGCATAGTTTGCCGTCAGGCGAGTATGACCTAGAGATTTGAGCTCTTTGTCATAAAGCGCATAGAAAGGATTCTCAAGCGTTTGTGCTGTCAATCTTTTTAGAAATTTTTCTGCAAAGTCTGATGCACAGCCCTCAGCATTGAAGGTGAATTTTGGATAGTCTTCAAAATCCAAGAATACGTACTGCTTTGGAATTGCTGATCGCTTACGAGAGAGAAAGTCTCTGAGCACCTTTTTGATGTCGCTATGCTCTTTGGAACCTTCTTCTGCATAATTGCCGAGCATACCAACGTTAATACCCACAACAAGTGGTTTATGACTTTGCTTGAACTGGGTGAATCTTTGATCAAGAGCTTGAATGGCTGTCTGGCTTGGATTGAAGCTGTGAGTCGCATCCAAATGGAAGTCATGAGTCACTTTGTGCTTTTGGCTGTACTGCGTCAAGATCTCAGACTTGCCATCACCACTACTTCCGCATAGGAAGATGACTTGATTGGACTTAGCAGATAGGAGTGCTTTTTTAAAATCCGCTTCTATATCTGTCGTGATGTATATGTATCTCTTGAATCCAACGAGGTGATCTTGATAGTGCTCTCTCTCGGTACTGACCGCATACGGTGAAGACTTTGAGAGAATGCTGAGAGCTTGTGCAAATTTCAACGGTCATTATTCCTTTAAATAATCAATAGGTTAAATATTACTAAAAAATGCACTGTATCACTGTGATTTCAATACGAATATAGAGTGTCATCATAATGGACAAAAATCGATGAAAGAGACTGTAATTTAAATTGTGTATCTGCCTGTTTTTGATATGTTCCTCCTGTGACCTGCTCCCCGGTTGATCTTCGCATAGTCAAACGGCGTAATCCCTTTCTCCCGGTTCGCATCCAGAAAATCAGCCCACCACTGCAACATTAGCTTGCGCTCATCCAGAAATTCCGCTTTATGGATATACGCCTCCCTCACCGAATTTCGTTCCATATGGCTCATCTGCCTTTCCATCGCATCCTTCAATCATAGTCCTGACTCAATTAACCAGCTACAGGTCATTGTGAGGAAACCGTGGCCGCAAACCTCAACTTAGTGTCATAGCCCATCACCTTTGTCAGCCTCGGCATCATGCTGCCATCAGATGATTTGCCGTCGATGTCTTGATAAATTTTGTCATCGTATTTCTTCGGAGCCATACGCGCGAGGATAAATTTAAAGGCATCAAGTTGCAGCCTTGCCTTTACCACCGCAGCACCTTCTGCTGCGACGTCAGCAACGATTTCGAGCATTTCTTTAAACATCGCATCAGCCCGGCTCTCTGTGGCCCTCTCGTACTGGTCGCGAAACTCTTTGTTATCGCCAATCCAGCGAAATACGGTTGCCTTGTTTGGCATTCCTGGTCGGGTACACACGCTGCGCAGGCTTTCATCTTCGGCAAGCTTCGATCAGATGTCGGCAGCAAACTCGGGTAGAAAATCAGAAGGGCGGCCCGTTTTTTGGTCACCATAATTCACCTTAAACATTTCTCTCAGCCTACCGATACCCACCTACAGGAGGCTTTATGGATTCTATATTTTTGATATTCGTGTTTTTGATTGCTGTTCTAATGCGTATTAAGAGGAAAATAAAAAACAGAACTCGATACTTTCCACTTTTCTCTGCTGTGAGCCACGGTTCTAAACCAGCCACGCTGCACATGCGATTTGTAAATTGTC
This sequence comes from Pantoea sp. Seng, assembly GCF_009829935.1. Taxonomy (NCBI): domain Bacteria; kingdom Pseudomonadati; phylum Pseudomonadota; class Gammaproteobacteria; order Enterobacterales; family Erwiniaceae; genus Pantoea; species Pantoea sp. Seng. The sequence goes on from NZ_SZZV01000002.1 coordinate 236,941, forward strand.
CAGTTGGAAAAGGTGCAGTGCTAAAGATTTTCGATGAGCTGAAAATGACCCTAATCGAGATGCAAGGACTTGGATATCAGCAGGTGAGCTTTGTAACACATATGTGCCGCGAAGGAGGAACTCAAGAACTAATGAAATTCATGAGCGCTCATCAGATGACATGCGAGCAAAAGGCATTTCGTAAAACACCGATGATCCATATCGTCCTAAATAAAGTCGTGATGTTCTTCCGCAAAAAACGATGGCCAAAGATATCGCCTGTATCGCTTTATATAACCATCAGGTTAGCAACTGACTGAACTCCTCTTTGACTACGGCAGTCTTACCGGAGATCTTCCGCACGGCAAAGTTGTAGCCAGCACGCACAACGCCGACCAGCTGGTATCCCCAAATCCAGTACCAGCACTGCACTTTAACGGGCAGGCATTGAGGATTTTCGTTTCCACGATCTGAGGCACACATGGGCGAGTTGGCTTATTCAGGCCGGGGTGCCATTGTCCGCATTGCAGGAAATGGGAGGCTGGGAAAGTATCGAAATGGTGCAGCGTTATGCTCACCTGGCACCGAATCATTTAACGGAGCACGCGAGGCAAATTGATGCGATTTTTGGCAGCCGTGTCCCAAATCTGTCCCATGGGGAAAATTTGAAAGTGGAGGGTGAGAGATAACTTATTGATTTGGCTTGGCACGCCCTACAGGATTCGAACCTGTGACCTACGGCTTAGAAGGCCGGTGCTCTATCCAGCTGAGCTAAGGGCGCATAGTGGTTGCGTCGGATTATACGTTTGCACGCTCTCGCGTCAACGTTTTTGCCGCCCTGCGGCTCCAGAGTGTTGAATCATTGAACAATTCGTCCTAAAGACCGAGTACTACGCCACACGTCGCGCGCCATCAGCCCTCAATACCCATGCCTATACCCAACACTCCCCCGCTCATCAATGCCGCTTACGCCACTCGCTCATCGACACCAAATTACTCACCTCGCCAGACTCCCCTTCCAGCTCGATCCCCTGCTGCGTAAACCGCGCATTATACTGCTCGCGCAGCGCATGCAGTTCCGCACTCTCCGGTTCCAGCTGCCTCAGAAACCCCAGCGCCAGCAACAGTTGCTGCCGCGAAATCAGCCCTGAAAATCCAGCCTTAGTCAGAATCCCATGCCAGCGCACTGCGTTCTCGTCGCTGCCATCGACAATCAACACCTGCCAGATCAGCATCACCGCGGCGCCGTTGCCCAAATGGGTTTCATTATCGCCCGCGATGTAATCGGTGAACTCTTTGGCCGCATCCTTACCCATCAGCGACAGCATCGATTCGATGTGCACCGGCGGCAGTTGCAGCCTTTTACTTAGCGCCTGCGCGGCATGGCGCGAACCGGCCGTCAGTAGTTGGAACCCTACAACAAACACCACCGCCAGCGTGGCGAGTATTAACCAAATCATCACGGCATCCACATAATTTCCTGAGGGACATAATACGCGTTAAGGCGGCCTCACGTCACTGCGGAAAGTCGTGAAACGCACAGGCGAAATGAATCTCTACCTGACAGCCGCACGCGCTTCTGACAGAATAGGCGCCAATCCCCGATTTAACTCTCTACAGATGGATCTCCTCTCTGATGGCAGCAAAAATTATTGACGGTAAAACGATTGCGCAGCAGGTGCGCCTTGAGGTTGCCGAAAAAGTACAGCAGCGTCTGGCAGCCGGTAAACGTGCGCCAGGTTTGGCAGTGGTGCTGGTGGGTGAGAACCCCGCTTCGCAGATCTATGTCGCCAGCAAACGTCGTGCCTGTGATGAAGTGGGCTTTATCTCCCGCTCTTACGATCTGCCTGCGACCACCAGCGAAGCCGAACTGCTGGAACTGATCGATACGCTGAACAATGACAGCGAAATCGACGGTATTCTGGTTCAGCTGCCGCTGCCTGCCGGCATCGATAATGTCAAAGTGCTGGAACGTATCGTGCCGGACAAAGATGTCGATGGCTTCCATCCGTACAACATCGGTCGTCTGTGCCAGCGTGCGCCAAAGCTGCGTCCTTGTACGCCACGCGGCATCGTCACGCTGCTGGAGCGCTACAATATCGATACTTACGGCCTGAACGCCGTGGTGGTTGGCGCATCCAATATCGTCGGTCGTCCGATGAGCATGGAGCTGCTGCTGGCGGGCTGCACCACCACCGTCACGCACCGTTTCACCAAAGATCTGCGTCATCACGTTGAGCACGCCGATCTGCTGGTGGTGGCGGTCGGTAAACCAGGCTTTATTCCGGGTGACTGGATCAAGCCAGGCGCGGTGGTGATTGATGTTGGCATCAATCGTCTGGAGAGCGGTAAAGTGGTGGGCGATGTGGATTTCGCGAGCGCTTCTGAGCGTGCGTCTTATATCACCCCGGTTCCCGGTGGCGTCGGTCCAATGACCGTTGCGACCCTGATTCAAAATACATTAGTCGCGTGCGAAGAGTATCACGACGTGGAGGAGGCATAATGGCCAGTTTTTCTTTGGGCGAACATGCTCACGTTGATTTGTGTGACCTGCTGAAACTTGAAGGTTGGGTGCAGAGCGGTGCGCAGGCAAAAGTGGCTATCGCGGATGGCGAAGTGCGTGTTGATGGCGCAATCGAAACGCGTAAGCGCTGCAAGATTGTGGCAGGCCAGCAAGTTGAGTTCGCCGGTTATAAAATTACCGTTGTAGCTTAAGCATTCAGGCAAATAAAAAAGGGGCGAACTGCGGTTCGCCCCTTTTGCTATTCTGCGGCTGGTAAATTCCGGTACGCATCAACGTGAACCCTGCGACCTGAGAATTCGGGTGCTGATGACAGCGCACCCTTCAAACTGCCTATTCGAGTGCCGACAAACGCGCACCCGACGCTATCACTTACGACGCCAGCTCGAACCCTGCGGACCATCTTCGACAATCACGCCCAGCTCATTCAGCTTGTCACGCGCCACATCCGCCTGTGCCCAATCTTTTGCGGCACGCGCATCAGAACGCGCTTTGACCCAATGCTCGATTTCCGCCACTTCGTCATCATTCACCTGCGCACTGCTCTGCAGGAATTGCTCTGGATCCTGTTGCAGGATGCCGAGCACGTTCGCCAGCTGACGCAGTTTCGCGGCCAGGGCATCAGAGGCGGCTTTGTCTTCGGTTTTTAGGCGATTAACTTCACGCGCCATGTCGAAGAACACCGAGTAGGCTTCCGGCGTGTTGAAGTCGTCATCCATTGCAGTGCGGAAGCGCGCTTCGAACTCTTCGCCGCCTGCTGGCGTGGCGCTGGCATCGGTGTGACGCAGCGCGGTATAGAGACGCTCCAGCGCCGCACGTGCCTGATTGAGGTTATCTTCGCCGTAGTTAAGCTGGCTGCGATAGTGGCCCGACATCAGGAAGTAACGCACGGTTTCGGCATCGTAATGCGCCAGTACATCGCGCACGGTGAAGAAGTTGCCGAGTGATTTCGACATCTTCTCGCGGTCGACCATCACCATGCCGGAGTGCATCCAGTAGTTGACGTAATCGCCTTCGTGCGCACAGGTTGACTGCGCCACTTCATTTTCATGGTGCGGGAACATCAGATCCGATCCACCGCCGTGGATATCGAAGTGATTGCCGAGTTGTTTGCAGTTCATCGCGGAACACTCAATGTGCCAGCCCGGACGACCGTTGCCCCACGGTGAATTCCACGCGGGCTCGTTAGGTTTGGACATTTTCCACAACACGAAGTCCATCGGGTTGCGTTTGATTTCGGTGATTTCAACGCGCGCGCCCGCCTGCAACTGAGTCAGATCCTGACGTGACAGCACGCCATAGCCTTTGTCGCTCAGCACATCGAACATCACGTCGCCGTTATCGGCCACATAAGCGTGTTTGCGTTCGATTAAACGCTCGACCAGTTCGATGATTTCAGGGATATGGCGCGTGGCACGCGGCTCCAGATCCGGCGGCAGAATGCCCAGTGCATCAAAATCTTTGTGCATTTCAGCGATCATACGGTTGGTCAGCGTTTCGATGCTCTCACCGTTTTCGTTGGCACGTTTGATGATCTTATCTTCAATATCGGTAATGTTACGCACATATTTGAGCTGATAGCCCACATAGCGCAGATAACGTGACACCACATCAAATGCAACGAAGGTACGCCCATGGCCGATATGACAAAGGTCATAAACCGTAATTCCACAGACGTACATGCCGATCTGACCAGCGTGGATCGGTTTGAATTCCTCTTTCTGACGGCTCAGGGTGTTATAGATCTTCAGCATTGAACGATTCCGTTATTAACGTTTGCGGGATACGCCTTTCCAGCGTAGCTGGGTATTGTGCCGTATTTTTCTCAGTTGTGCATCGCTCGCTTACCTTCTGTGGCTGCCTTACTGACGAGCCATCGGAATTTGTGATATAAGAGGCGTCTACAAAAATGCCCCGCCGCTTAGCAGGCGCGGCAGTTGATACTGACGACACCCGTAACAGGACGAATATAATGGTCACTTTCCAGACGAACCATGGCGACATCGTAATCAAAACCTTCGATGACAAAGCGCCGGCTACCGTGAAAAACTTCCTGGACTACTGCCGTGAAGGTTTCTACGACAACACCATCTTCCACCGTGTTATCAACGGTTTCATGATCCAGGGCGGCGGTTTTGAGCCTGGCATGAAGCAGAAGGACACCAAAGAAGACATTCGTAACGAAGCCAACAACGGTCTGAAGAACACCAAAGGTACGCTGGCGATGGCCCGTACTCAGGCGCCACACTCTGCGACTGCACAGTTCTTCATCAACGTAGCAGACAACGACTTCCTGAACTTCCGTGACGAAAGCCTGCAGGGCTGGGGTTACTGCGTGTTCGCTGAAGTGGTTGAAGGCATGGACGTGGTTGAGAAAATCAAAGCGGTGAAGACGGGCCGCAGCGGCATGCATCAGGACGTTCCGGTTGACGACGTTGTCATCCAGAAAGTGACTGTTAGCGAGTAATGTCGCGCACGCTGTTTATCGCAGATTTGCATCTGTGCACAGAAGAACCGGCAATGACTGCCGGTTTTCTGCATTTTTTGCAGGGTGAAGCGCGCGATTGCGATGCGCTTTACATCCTCGGCGATCTGTTTGAAGCCTGGATTGGCGATGATGATCCCAACCCTTTGCATCGTGAAATCGCTGCTGCACTAAAAGCCCTGCCAATCCCCAAATTCTTTATCCATGGCAATCGAGACTTCCTGCTCGGTAAGCGTTTTGCACGCGCCAGCGGCATGACGTTGCTGCCGGAAGAGCAAGTGCTCAGCCTGTACGGTCATCGCGTGCTGATTATGCATGGCGATACCTTGTGCACTGACGACGAAGGCTATCAACGCTTCCGCGCCAAAGTGCATCAGCGCTGGCTACAATGCTTGTTCCTCGCCCTGCCGTTGCGCATCCGCATGCGCATTGCCGCACGTATGCGCGCCGACAGCAAGCAAGCCAATCAGCACAAGTCGATGAGCATCATGGATGTTAATCATCAAGCCGTGATCGATACGATGACGCGCCAGCAGGTGCGGATTCTGATTCACGGGCATACTCACCGTCCGGCGGTGCATGAGCTGATTGTGCAAGGTGAAAGCGCCCAGCGCGTGGTACTCGGTGCCTGGCATGAAAAGGGCTCGATGATTCAGGTCGATGCCGATGGCGTGCAGCTGATCGAATTCCCGTTTTAAAATCGAATCCTGAAATAGTCGGGCGCGCCAGTGCTCGGCACTCAGCGGGATGAAGATTCATCATCTGCCCATCTTCACGCACCATTGCCCGTTTTCCGGCCACGCAACCGTTTTCCTTGCTCTCTTCTCATGCTATTCTCTGTGCCCTTCTTTACCTGCCCGCCCGGCCAGGTTCGTTTGACTATTCACAGGAGTTGACCGCATGTCATCCAACGCCACCCCGGCTCGTATCGCCATCGTCATGGGTTCTAAAAGTGACTGGGCTACCATGCAGTTCGCCGAGGAAATTCTTAACAGCCTGGATGTTCCGTTCCACGTTGAAGTGGTCTCTGCTCACCGTACGCCAGACAAACTGTTCAGCTTTGCCGAAACCGCCGCAGATAACGGTTTCCATGTGATCATTGCCGGAGCGGGCGGTGCTGCGCATCTGCCGGGCATGATTGCTGCCAAAACCCTGGTGCCAGTGCTGGGCGTGCCGGTACAAAGCGCCGCGTTGAGCGGTGTGGATAGCCTCTACTCCATCGTGCAGATGCCGCGCGGTATTCCTGTCGGCACATTGGCGATCGGTAAAGCCGGTGCGGCTAACGCTGCACTGTTGGCGGCACAGATTCTGGCGGTGCATGACAAAGAGCTGGCGGCGCGTCTCGCCACCTGGCGTCAAACCCAGACGGATGAAGTGCTGAACAACCCAGATCCGCGGGTGGATGCATGAAACCGGTTTGCGTACTCGGCAACGGTCAGTTAGGCCGTATGCTGCGCCAGGCGGGCGAACCGCTGGGCATCGCGGTGTATCCGGTAGGTCTGGATGCTGAACCTTCTGCCCTGCCGATCGCCAAAAGCGTGATCACCGCAGAGATCGAGCGATGGCCGGAAACCGCGTTAACGCGTGAGCTGGCGTTGCATCCGGCATTTGTAAACCGCGATATCTTCCCGCGTCTGGCCGATCGCCTGACGCAGAAACAGCTGCTCGATCAGCTGAACCTGGCAACAGCGCCATGGCAGCTGCTGGCTGATAAAGCTGAGTGGCCGCAGGTATTCAGCTCGCTGGGCGAACTGGCGATTGTGAAACGTCGCACCGGCGGTTATGACGGTCGTGGTCAGTGGCGTTTGCGCGCCAACGAGACCGATTCTTTGCCGAATGAGTGCTACGGCGAGTGCATCGTTGAACAGGGCATTAACTTCAGCGGTGAAGTGTCGCTGGTTGGTGCGCGCGGTCAGGATGGCACCACGGTGTTCTATCCGCTGACGCATAACCTGCATCAGGACGGCATTCTGCGCACCAGCGTGGCATTCCCGCAGGCCGATGCTGCGCAACAGCAGCAGGCGGAAGCGATGCTCAGCGCGATCATGCATGAGCTTAAGTACGTGGGTGTGATGGCGATGGAGTGTTTCATCACGCCAGAAGGCCTGCTGATCAACGAACTGGCGCCGCGCGTGCACAACAGCGGTCACTGGACGCAAAACGGCGCGTCGATCAGCCAGTTTGAGCTGCATCTGCGTGCGGTGCTGGGTCTGGCACTGCCGAAACCGGTGGTGTTCGCGCCGTCGGTGATGGTGAATCTGATTGGTACTGACGTGAATGTCGACTGGCTGCAACAGCCGCTGGTGCATCTTCACTGGTATGACAAAGAAGTGCGTCCAGGCCGTAAGGTTGGGCACTTAAATCTCACCGATAGCGATCAGGCACGCCTCGCGGCGGCGCTGAACGCACTGGTACCGCTGCTGCCGGAAGAGTACGCCAGCGGAATTGCCTGGGCGGTTGAGAAGCTGTAAATGAAAAAGGCCGCGCAAGCGGCCTTTGATTTTTGTGCACTAGATTAAGCCGCTTCGAATCGCCTGAACAGAGGCTTCCCTTTCAGCAGTCGCACGCCCAACCAACCACCGCACAGCGACAACAACAGCGCGCCGCAAATCGGTAATGCCATCCACAAAGTCCAGTCCGGCTCCCACGGGAAATCGAAGATCTTACGCTGTAATCCCCACAGCGCCGCTTCTGCACCCAGTGCCGCTGCAATACCCGACACCACACCAAGCAAGGCAAACTCGCACCACAGCGTGCCGCGCAGCAGGCGTTTACTGGCACCCAGCGTGCGATACACCACCAGCTCTTGCCTGCGTTGACGCATACCGACCTGAATCTGCGCCAGCAGCAGCAGCACGCCGCACACCGTCACCAGCACCACCATGATCTCCAGCGCCTGACTCACCTGCGCCAGCACCAGACCGATCTGCTTCAGCATGCTGCCGACATCAAGCAAGCTCAGCGTCGGGAAGGCGCGATTGAGCTGCGCCAGCAGCGCCGGATTGCTGTCCATGCGGAAGCTGGTGAGCCAGGTTTGCGGCTGTTGGTCCAGCGCGCCCGGCGGGAAGATAAAGAAGAAGTTCGGCCGCAGGCTTTCCCAATCCACTTTGCGCAGGCTGGTGACTTTGGCGCTGAACTGTTGGGTATCACCGCTGAAGGTCAGCGTATCGCCAAGCTTCAGCCCAAGGCGATCCGCCAGTTCCACTTCCATCGACACTTCACCCGCTTTCGGTGGCCAGCTTCCGGCCAACAGCGGATTGTGATCCGGACGCTCTGCTTGCCACGTCAGATTCAGCTCGCGGTTTAGCGCGTTATCCATCTTCGGATCGGCTTCTTTGCCGTTCAGCTCCGTCAGACGCGCACGCACAATCGGATAGTAGGATTCAGGTTTAACGTGATGCTGATTGAGGAAGTCGCGCACCTGCGGCACCTGTTCCTGCGTCATGTTGAGCAGGAAGTAGTTCGGCGCATCCGGCGGCAACTGCTGCTGCCAGCGATCCAGCAGATCGCCGCGCATCACCAACAGTAACGCCAGCAGCATAAAGGAGAGCGAAAATGCCGCCAGCTGACTCAGCGTCATCACCGGCTGCCGTAGCAGACGATTGATCGCCAGACGCATCGCCAGATTGCGCACCACCAGCTTGCGCAGCAGCAACAGCGTGCCCCAGCCGAGCAGTGACAGCAGCAGCGCCAGCATCACCACGCCCGCCAGCAGCGCCCACAGCATTTTGCTGCCGCCCATCAATAACGCCAGCAGGCCAACCACCACCAGCGCCATGGCGGGCAGATAAAACCGCAGCGGCCAGACATTCGCCACCGCATCACGCCGGAGCACACGCAGCGGCTGAGTTGCCATCAGCAGCCGATAGGGGCGCAATCCCACCAGCAGCGAAATCACAAACATCGCGCCAATCGCCCACAGCCACGGCCAGAAACTGGCAGCAGGCAACGCGGCGGGTAGCACCGGTTTGAGCATCACCAGCAGGATGATCTCAATCCCCTGCCCCAGCACGCTGCCCGCTATCGCCGCCAGCAACAGCACCGCCAGCCACTGGCCGATGATCAGCCGTTGTAAGGCTTTGCGCGTCGCGCCCAGGGTTTTCAGCACTGCTACCAGATCGTAGCGGCTGCGGCAGTAATGGCTCATCGCCACCGCCACGGCGGCAATCGCCAGCATCAGCGTCAGCAGTGCCGATAACAGGAGAAATTGCTGGGCGCGTTGCATCGAGCGACCCAGCGCATCTTCGGAGTTCTCGACGCTGATCCAGCGCTCACCGGATTTTAACTGCGGCTGGATCCAGCTGTCATAACGCGCCAGCGGAGCCGGATCGCCGGAGAACTTGTAGCGCCAGCTGAGTCGACTGCCGGGCTGAATCGCACCGGTTTTATGGACATCCGCGAGGTTCATCAGCAGGCGCGGCGCCGTCTGGAACGGATTGAAGCCGCCATCCGGCTCCTGAATCACTTCACCGGCAATGCGCAGCGTGGTGTCACCGACATCAACATTGTCGCCAACTTTCAGATTCAGCAGCGCCAGCAAGCGTGGCGCGGCCAGCACCGTGCCCGCCTGCGGTTTTAATCCCGGCGGATCGGTCTGCAAGGTGCCGAACATCGGATAGGCATCGTCCACCGCTTTCACATCCGCCAGCTGCGGCGTCTGATCGGCGAAGGTCATGGTCATAAAACTGAGCTGACGACTGACGGAGAGCCCTTCATCGCGCGCTTTTTTCAGCCAGGCTTCCGGCGCGGGCGCGCTGCTGCGCAGAGTACGATCGCCCGCCATAAAATCACGGCTCTGCTGGCTCAGCCCTTTCTCCATGCGATCGCTGATCGAGCCCAGCGCCAGCACGCACGCCACCGCCAGCGTCAAAGCCAACCAGACAATCAGCAGTGACGGCGAGCGCCATTCACGCCAGAACCAGCGCCAAATCATGTCTCCTCCCACAGCTTGCCGTCGCGCAGGCGCAGCCGACGATAGCAGCGCGCCGCCAGTTGCTCATCATGCGTCACCAGAATCAGCGTGGTGGCGAAATCGCGGTTGAGAGAGAAAAGTAAGTCGGCGATGCGATCGCCGGTTTTGCGGTCCAGGTTGCCGGTCGGTTCATCGGCGAACAGCAAACCGGGACGGCCGCTAAACGCGCGTGCCAGCGCCACACGCTGTTGTTCCCCGCCCGAAAGCTGCGCGGGCAGATGATGCAGACGATCTTTCAGACCAAGTTGCGTTAAGAGATCCACCGCCTGGGCGCGGCTATCGCGATCGCTGTCACCGCGCAGCAAGGCAGGCAGCTGCACGTTCTCCAGCGCATTGAGCGTTGGCACCAGCATAAAGGACTGGAACACAAAGCCCACTTCCCGCGCGCGCAACGCGGCACGTTGCTCTTCGTTCATATTATGCAGCGGCTGGCCGAGAAGATTGACCTCGCCGCTGCTGCCATCATCCAGCCCGGCCAGAATGCCCAGTAATGTAGATTTGCCGGAACCCGATTCGCCAATCAGCGCAATGGTCTCAGCTGGTTTGACAACCAGCTCAACTCCGGTAAGGATGGTCAGCTGATGCTCTCCCTGACCGACGGACTTAGTAAGATGATGAACTGCAACAATGTTTTCCGCTGGCATTATCCCTTCCTGTTGTTATTGCTTCTGCTGGTGTCCCGCATCGCCGCCGCCGATACCTTGCTGGTACTGGGCGACAGCCTGAGCGCAGGGTATCGCATGTCCGCCACTGCGGCATGGCCCAGCCTGCTCAATAAAAGCTGGCAACAGCAGCCCCAGATTATTAACGCCAGCATCAGCGGAGATACCGCCGGACAAGGGCTGGCGCGTTTGCCTGGCCTATTAAAACAGCATCAACCCCGTTGGGTGTTAATCGAATTGGGCGGTAACGATGGCTTGCGCGGCTTCCCGCCTGCCAATATCGCGCAGGATCTGAGTAAAGTGATCGACGAAGTCAAAGCGGCTAAAGCGCAGCCGCTGCTGATGCAAATTCGTTTACCCGCTAATTATGGACGTCGTTATACCGAAGCGTTTAGCGCGATTTATCCGCAGCTGGCACAGCAGTACAACATTCCTCTGGTGCCCTTCTTTATGGAGCAGGTCTATCTGAAGCCGGAATGGATGCAGCAGGACGGTATTCACCCCAATCCGGATGCGCAGCCGTTTATCGCCAATCTGATGGCCAACGAACTGGCTCCGCTAGTAAAGCAGAATTAAAGCAGGCGTGTGATTTTTAACAGGTAAAGAAATGCAAACCCTGGCAATGGCGGCACAAATTCCATTCATGCGCATCTGCAGACCTGACGATGCGCAACATCACACTTCTTACTTAAACCAAATCATTATTTACTCATTCTTTGCACTCTTAACTTTTCGTGGTCACATCCTTAACGCAATGATATAAAAGGGCACAATTTAAGCCGTCTACTTGCGGTTGGCTACCACAGTTAAGAATAATTAAATGAATGCGAGTTATTTTAATAGTGTGCACGCGCTCAGGGGATTCGCTGCCCTCAGCGTGATGTTTTTCCATTTCCGCTGGAACATCAATGCAAAGTCATCTGGGTTAGGAGACTCATTATTTGGTTGGGGAGCCACCGGTGTTGACCTGTTTTTTCTGATTAGCGGTTTTGTGATTGTTTTAACCTTGAAAACGACACCCGCCACGCTTTCAGGAACGGTGCATTTTTTGAAGCGCCGCCTCTTCCGTATATTACCTGCGTACTACATTATTCTGATCATTACCTTTCTGCTCTCTGGCGCCATGAGCACCTTCCACTATGCAGATAAAACACAGAACCTCATAAGCGCGCTCACCTTTCAGCCGATATATCCTGAGCACGGTCCCTTTTATGTGGATGACAGTGGCATGTATGGAATTCGCTGGACCCTGAATTATGAACTCTACTTTTATCTTGCGGTGGGATTGCTTCTGGGATTACCACGTCGGGCTTTAGCTATCGCAATTTGGTTCGTCTTAACTCTCTTCGCCATCCCCTGGCTTGCCGGGAAGAACCTCAGCCTCGCAGAGCAAGGTTATGATTTAGGCAGTGCACAGCTTAACCTTGTCACTAATCCGATGATTTTATTGTTCCTGGTTGGAATGCTGATTGGGTTAAGCGTACCGCTACTACGTAAACTCAACTCTTATCTGATGCTGATCATGTTTGTCGCTTCGGTGGCCATGATGGTTACGCTATTTAGCCAGGGACTATTTGTCGGACATGGCTTAACCGGTTCAGGATGGATTTATGCACTTATTCTCTTATTCGCCGTTGCTTCAGAAGAGAGAATTGGAAAGCTTATCCCTCGCGCATGGCTTAAGTTAGGCGATATCTCATTTTCACTTTATCTGGTACACACCTTGATGAATGAAGGGATAGGTAAGCGATTGAATGACATGGGTATTGAAGAGGGTGTATTGCGTTTTTCTGTTTCGGTCACACTCTCTTTATTACTGGCATGGCTGGCATGGAAATACATTGAAAGGCCGTTTAATGCACTTAACAAACGAAGTGCTAGCGCGGCCGGCTTGGCCATAACTAAAGGTTGACGTCAGCAGTACAAATCACTGAATCTGTTATCAATCTCAAACAGCCTTACAGTGATTATGCAAAAAAATATTCTCATCACCGGCTGCTCCAGCGGCATCGGCTTAGCGGCCGCCAACGATTTGCAGTCTCGCGGTTATCGCGTGATAGCCGCCTGCCGTCGCGCGGATGATGTGGCGCGCATGGAGGCGCTGGGCTTTATTGGCGTGCTGCTCGATCTTGATGATGAAGCCAGCGTGGATGCCGCAGCCGACCATATTCTGGAATTGTGCGAGCATCGCTTGCATGGCCTGTTCAACAACGGCGGCTTTGGTCAATATGGCCCGTTGAGCAGCGTCTCGCGCGCGCAGCTGGAAAAGCAGTTCTCCACCAACCTGTTTGGTACGCACCAACTGACGATGCGCCTGCTGCCTGCCCTGCAAGCCAGCGGCAATGGGCGTATTATCAATACCAGCTCGGTGCTGGGGCTGATCTCCACGCCCGGGCGCGGTGCCTATGCCGCCAGCAAATGGGCGCTGGAAGCCTGGAGCGATGCGCTGCGCATGGAAGTCCGCGCTTCCGGCGTGCGCGTGAGTTTGATCGAGCCGGGGCCGATTGCCACGCGTTTCACCGACAATGTGCATCAGGGCGAGCAGGACAAACCGGTGCGCAATCCCGGCATTGCCGCACGCTTCACCCTGCCGCCGGAAGCCATTTTGCCCAAGCTGCGTCACGCGCTGGAAAGCAAACATCCGCGGCTGCGCTATCCGGTGACGCTGGTCGCATGGGTAATGAGCCTGCTGAAACGCTTGTTACCGGGCTGGATGCTGGATCGCATCTTGCGCAGCAACTGATCGACAAGCTAGATTTGAACTTGAAGCGGGGCAGCTTGCCCCCATATTCTCAACACACTTTCTGCAAAGAGACGTATTCATGTCACACGCTTTGATTATCGACATCAACGAATCCAATCTGCACCAGACGCTGGAACAATCCACGCAGATGCCGGTGCTGTTCTATTTCTGGTCCGATCGCAGCCAACACTGTCAGGAGCTGACGCCGGTGCTGGAGCGTCTGGCACAGGAGTATGCGGGTCAGTTCATTTTGGCCAAACTGGATTGTGATAAAGAGCAGATGGTGGCATCGCAGTTTGGTCTGCGCTCGATTCCAACCGTGTACCTGTTCCAGAACGGGCAGCCGGTGGATGGCTTCCAGGGCCCGCAGCCGGAAGAGGCGATCCGCGCGCTGCTGCAAAAAGTGCTGCCGCGTGAAGAAGAGATCAAAACCCATCAAGCGATGCAGTTGATGGAAGAAGGCAAACCGCTGGATGCGCTGCCGTTGCTGAAAGATGCCTGGGCGCTGAGCAACCAGAACAGTGAAATTGGTTTCCTCTTGGCAGAAGTGCTGATCACCCTGAGCCGCAGCGAAGAAGCAGAAGCGGTGCTGGCGGTGGTGCCATTGCAGGATCAGGACACCCGTTATCAAAGCCTGGTATCGCAAATCGATCTGCTGAAACAAGCTGCGGATACCCCTGAAATTCAGCAACTGCAGGAACAACTGGCAGCCGAGCCCGCGAATGCGGAACTGGCTGCTAAACTTGCATTACAGCTGCACCAGGTGGGCCGTAACGAAGAAGCGCTGGATCTGCTGTTCAGCTTCCTGAAGAGCGATCTCAGTGCCGGAGAAGGTCAGGTACGTAAGATGTTTCAGGAGATTTTGGCCGCGCTCGGCACGGGCGATGCTCTCGCCACACGCTATCGCCGCCAGCTGTACTCGCTGCTGTACTGATCGGTACCGCGCGTGCAACGGGCCGAACGACTCGGCCCGATAATCTGACAACCAGGAGGTTATATGTTGACTGTGATTCCCGTCATTATCGTGCTCGCACTCGTTACGGTATGGGCCGGTGTAAAAATTGTGCCACAAGGCTATCAGTGGACGGTGGAACGTTTTGGCCGTTACACCAAAACCCTGCCCCCCGGCCTGAGTTTAATTGTCCCGTTCATGGATCGTATTGGTCGCAAGATCAATATGATGGAACAAGTCCTCGATATCCCCTCGCAAGAAATCATCTCCAAAGATAACGCCAACGTCACCATTGATGCCGTGTGCTTTATTCAGGTGGTTGATCCTGCGCGCGCGGCCTATGAAGTCAGCAATCTTGAGCTGTCGATCCTCAATCTGACCATGACCAACATCCGTACGGTACTGGGTAGCATGGAATTGGATGAGATGCTGTCGCAGCGCGATAATATCAATACCCGCCTACTGCATATCGTCGATGAAGCCACCAATCCGTGGGGCGTGAAGATCACCCGTATCGAAATTCGTGACGTGCGTCCACCGCAGGAATTAATCGCGGCAATGAATGCGCAGATGAAAGCCGAACGTACCAAGCGTGCTGACATCCTTACCGCAGAAGGCGTGCGCCAGGCGGCGATACTGCGTGCTGAAGGTGACAAGCAGTCGCAGATTCTGAAAGCCGAAGGTGAACGTACTTCCGCCTTCCTGCAGGCCGAAGCGCGTGAACGTCAGGCGCAGGCGGAAGCCAACGCCACGCGTGCCGTATCGGAAGCGATTGCCGCAGGCGATATTCAAGCGGTGAACTACTTTGTGGCGCAGAAATATACCGATGCGTTGCAGAAGATCGGTGAATCTCATAACAGCAAAGTGGTGATGATGCCGCTGGATGCCAGCAGTTTGCTGGGTTCTATTGCCGGGATCGGCGAATTGTTGAAGGAGAGCCGTCAGGAGCGTAAACCGTGATCCTGATTGAGCTGATTGCCCATCCGCACTGGTTCTGGCTGACGCTGGGCGGCCTGCTGCTGGCGGCTGAAATGCTCGGCACCAGCGGTTATCTGCTGTGGAGTGGATTAGCGGCGGTGCTGGTCGGTCTGATTGAATGGCTTTTCCCGTTCTCGTGGACGCATCAGGGCATTTTGTTCGCGGTGCTGACGTTGCTGTGCGTCTATTTCTGGTATCGCTGGATGCGCTACCGCGAGGTTGCTCAGCAGCCTAACACCCTGAATCAACGCGGATCGCAGCTGATCGGGATGCACCTGACCCTTGGTAACACCCTTAAGGATGGGTTAGGCCATGTGCGCATAGGCGACAGCAGTTGGCGAGTGCAGGCGACAGAAGATTTGCCCGCCGGAACGCCCGTGATCGTCACCGGTGTGATCGGTATCACGCTGCAGATTCAACCGCGTTTCCCTTCGCCCTGATGGCAACAGCCCGCCAGATGATTGATGATCGGGCACTCGGCACTGTCATCGCCGGGGCAGGCTTCAGCAAGTTCCAGCAGTCGCGCGCGCATTGCATGCAATTCTTCGATGTGCGCAGCGATTTCATCCGCTTTCTGCAAGGTGCGCGCTTTGACATCCGCGCTGTGGCGTGCGGGATCGTTGAACAGCGTCACCAGCTCGCGGCATTCATCCAGCGTAAATCCGACCTGACGCGCCTGACGCAGCAGATTCAGCTCATCAATATGATGCGCGGCATAGCTGCGATAGCCATTGTCACTGCGTAACGGCGGCGTCACCACGCCCTTCTCTTCATAAAAACGGATCGCCTTGCTGGTTAGCCCGGTTTTTTTTGCCACATCGCTGATGTTCATCTTTTGTCTTCACCTCATGACCGCTTGACCTTCCCCTGAATGGAAGGTTTAGGCTCTATAACTAATGCAAAGTTTGCAGACAGTCAAACCTCTCGTTTAAGGAGTTTAAGATGTCACACACACAATTACTGGCGCTGGACGGTTTATCCTGTGGCCACTGCGTCAAACGGGTGAAAGAAGCGCTGGAGCAGCGCGACGATGTGGAACAGGCGGATGTCACGCAGCAGGAAGCGCGCGTTACCGGTGCCGCCAGCGCCAGCGATCTGATTGCGACCGTTGAACAGGCCGGCTATCACGCGGCGGTGAAAGACAGCCCAAAGCCTGAGCCGTTGACAGCAACAGAGCCGCCGCCGGAGGCGCTGACAACGGTGTCGCAACCGGCAGAAGAAAACCTTCCTGTTCACCATTTGCTGATCGGCGGCATGAGCTGCGCCAGCTGTGTGAGCCGGGTGGAACAGGCGTTGCAGAAAGTGCCTGGCGTCAGTCAGGCCCGCGTCAACCTCGGGGAGCGCAGCGCGCTGGTGTTAGGCGATGCGCAAGCCGAGGCGCTGATTGGCGCAGTGGATCAGGCGGGCTATTCCGCTGAAGTGATCGACGATGAACAGACGCGCCGTGAACGCCAGCAGGTCAGCGCACAGCAGGCGATGCGCCGCTTTAGCTGGCAGGCGGCATTGGCGCTGCTGCTCGGCGTGCCCATGATGATCTGGGGCATGCTCGGCGACAACATGATGTTGAGTGACGCCAACCAAACGTTATGGCGCTCGCTCGGCGTGATCACTTTGCTGGTAATGGTGATCGCAGGCGGCCATTTCTATCGCAGTGCGTGGCGCAGCCTACAGCACGGCACCGCCACCATGGATACGCTGGTGGCCTTAGGCACTGGCGCCGCCTGGCTCTATTCGATGAGCGTGGCGCTGTGGCCAGAATTTTTCCCGATGCAGGCGCGACATCTCTATTTTGAAGCCAGCGTGATGATCGTCGGTTTGATTAACCTCGGCCATGCGCTGGAACAACGAGCACGCCAGCGGGCATCCAAAGCCCTCGAACGCCTGTTGGATCTCACCCCTGCTCAGGCGCGTGTGATCGGTGAACAGGGCGAAACGCTGATGCCGTTGAGCGAGGTCCAGCCCGGCATGCTGCTGAAGCTGGTGACGGGCGATCGCGTGCCGGTGGACGGCGAAGTCGAAAGCGGTGAAGCCTGGTTTGATGAAGCGATGTTGACCGGTGAAGCAGTGCCACAGGCGAAACAGCCTGGCGATAAAGTCTATGCCGGGACGCTGTTGCAGGATGGCACGCTGCGCTTCGTAGCGCGCGCCACCGGCAGCCACACCACCCTGGCGCGTATCATCAATTTGGTGCGCCAGGCGCAGAGCAGCAAACCCGACATTGGCCGCCTGGCCGATCGCATCTCAGCGGTATTTGTGCCGGTGGTGGTGGCGATTGCCCTGCTGGCGGGTCTGGTGTGGTATCTGGTCGGCCCGCAGCCGCAGTTGGCCTACACGCTGGTTATTGTCACCACGGTGCTGATTATCGCCTGCCCTTGCGCGCTGGGGCTGGCGACGCCAATGTCGGTGATTGCCGGCGTCGGTCGCGCGGCAGAATTGGGCGTGCTGGTGCGCGATGCTGATGCGCTACAGCGTGCCAGCGAAGTCGATACCATCGTGTTGGATAAAACCGGCACGCTGACACGTGGCACCCCGCAGGTGAGCGATGTGCTGGTGTATGGCGACTGGAATCGTCAGCAGGTGCTGAGCGCTGCGGCGCAACTGGAACAAAGTTCGAACCATCCGCTGGCGAAAGCGATTCTGGCGGCAGTACCCGATCTCAGCGATGAGCCGACTAAGCAATTTCGTACAATACGCGGCAAAGGCGTGAGCGCTAAAGTGGCAGGCAGAACGCTGCTGCTCGGCAATCAGGCACTGCTGGATGAACAACAGATTGATTACCGCGCCGCACAACAAGATATCGACCGTTTCGCCGCGCAAGGCACTACGCCAGTGCTGCTGGCCGATCATCGTCAGTTGCTCGGCCTGATCGCTCTGCGTGACAGCCTGCGCCCGGAAAGTGCGGAGGCGTTACAGCGCCTGCACCAATTGGGCTATCGGTTAATCATGCTGACCGGCGATCACCAAAAAACCGCGCAGGTGATTGCTGCCGAAGCCGGTATTGATGAAGTGATCGCGGGCGTGCTGCCCGAAGGCAAAGCGCAGGCGATTGCGCAGTTGCAGCAGCAGGGGCGCAAAGTGGTGATGGTCGGCGATGGCATCAACGATGCGCCCGCGCTGGCGCAGGCCGATGTGGGGATTGCCATGGGTGGCGGCAGCGATGTGGCCGTTGAAACCGCCGCCATGACGTTGATGCGCAACGATTTGCACTGTGTTGCCGATGCGCTGGCGATGGCAGGCGCGACACTGCGTAATATGCGCCAGAACTTGCTCGGGGCTTTTGTCTATAACAGCCTGGGGATTCCAATTGCGGCGGGCGTGCTCTACCCGTTCACGGGTTTGCTGCTTAGCCCAATCGTGGCGGGCGCGGCGATGGCGCTGTCTTCGATTACCGTGGTGAGTAACGCGAATCGTTTGTTGCGCTTTAAGCCAGCAAAACGCTAATCGCCCTCTCTGCCCTGTTTTTCAGTGACTGAAATCGCTAGCATGGATTTTTGACTTCAAAAGGACAGGGCATGAGACGCAGTCTGTGGCACAGCTTCCAGCAGATGGCCGCCAGCCTCTTCCCGGCACGCTATACCTGGCCGGCAATGGATATCAAATTGGGCGATCGACGCCTGCATCTGGCGGGCAGTATTCATATGGGCACGCGCGATATGCAGCCGTTGCCAGCGGGCCTGTTACGCCAGTTGAGTCGCGCCGATGCGCTGATTGTCGAAGCGGATATTACCCAGGGTGCATCGCCCTTCACCCATGACGATGCCTGTACGCCGTTGGCGATGCGTCTGGATGCAGAGGTGTTGCAGCGACTGGATGTGCTGTGCGATGAGCTTTCGCTTTCCATGGCAGTGTTCGACACGCTGCCGTTCTGGCAAATCGCCTTGATGCTGCAGGCACAACAGGCGCAGCGTCTGGGGTTACGGCCGCAATATGGCATTGATTACCAACTGCTGATGGCGGCGAAATCGGCTAACAAGCGCATTATTGAACTGGAAGGCCCGGAAACCCAGATCGCACTGCTGAAGTCGCTACCGCAAGAGGGTTTATCGCTGTTACTGGACACGCTGGAGCATTGGCACACCAACGCCCGCCTGCTGCAAACCATGATCAGCTGGTGGCTGGATGCACCGCCCACGCAGCAACCGGTGGCCCTGCCGACCACCTTTAGCAGCGATCTCAATGACACGCTGATGCGCAATCGTAATCAGCACTGGCGCGAGTTATTGCAGGCGCTGCCGAAAGGCCGCTATGTGGTGGCCGTGGGTGCGCTGCATCTGTATGGCGAGGATAACCTGCCAGGATTGTTGAAATCGTAACAAATGCCGTCACCGCAAGACATTATGCATCCTCATGTCCTGAAAGCGATCAGATCGATGACGTGCGTCTCTCTGATTGTGCGGAAATGTGCTTTGCCGGATGCGCGGCGAAGGGTTGGCACAGCGGATGAGCAGTAAGGAGTTGAGCCGTTGAGCCGTTGAGCCGTTGAGCCGTTGAGCCGTTGAGCCGTTGAGCCGTTGAGCCGTTGAGACGTTGAGACGTTGAGCAGCAGATGACAAACAAAGCGGATGCGCGGCGAATTACAGGCAAAAAAGAAGGCCAATATCGCTATCGGCCCGTCAAAGAGGAATTTGTTTATGATTTTGGTTATCACCAGCATTGCTGGCGCGGGCCAATTTTCGCGCAAAGTTCAGAATTTCGCCAGTATTATTCACCAAAACTGAAATAAGAATTTTCGTAGCAAGGACAGAACATGACACCCGCCGTAAAACTGCTGGAAAAACAAAAGGTCGCCTTTACCCTTCATTCTTATGAGCATGACAGCCACGAAACAAATTTTGGTGATGAGGCGGTGCGTAAGCTCAATCTCGATGCACGCCAGGTGTTCAAAACCCTGCTCGTGGCGCTCAACGGCGATGCCAAAGCGCTGGCGGTAGCCGTGACGCCAGTTTCCTCGCAGCTCGATTTGAAAAAAGTGGCAAAGGCGCTGGGCGCCAAAAAAGCGGATATGGCCGACCCGCAACTGGCACAGCGCGTCACCGGCTATCTGGTGGGTGGCATCAGCCCGCTGGGGCAGAAAAAACGTCTGCCAACGGTGATTGATCAGCAGGCTGCAGAATTTGCCACCATCTTTGTCTCCGGCGGTAAGCGCGGGCTGGATATAGAACTGGCGGCGCAGGACCTGGCACGACTGCTGGATGCCACACTGGCCGACGTGGCGCGCCGCGATTAATCCGGCTGCTGGGCGCAGAGTTGATCAATCATCCAGCGCCCGGCAGGACCTGGCGGATTGCGTCGCGACCAGATTACATCCACCGCGATGCGCTGTGGCCAGCCTGGCACCGGCAACTCTTTCAACACCTGATGACCAAACTGCTCCACCAGCCAGCGCGGTAATACGCTCCAGCCAAAGCCCTGCTCCGCCATTTCCAGCAGCAATAAATAAGAAGGCGCCGACCACACTCGGCCAGCAGGCAAGGGTTCACGGTTTTGCACCCAGGTATTAAGCCGTAAATGACGTAATTCACCGAGTTGAGCTTCACTCACCTGTTTTGACTGCGCCAGCACATGCTCCTGATGCAGATAGATCGCCATTTCGGCCCCCACCTGTAAACGTGCCACCGCTAAATCAGGCGGCAACTGCGGCTGCGCACGCACCACGCCGAGATGCACGCGACCGGCCTGCAGCAGGTCCAGCGCGTCCGCGTCCTCAGCAATCATGCATTCAAATTCAATATCCGGATAACGCGCTTCAAAGCGGTTGAGCAGATTTTCATGATGATCGGCCTGCCAGAAATCAGAAATTGCCAGACTGAGTCGCGGTTCCACGCCCTGTGACAGCCGCACCGCCAGCTCATCCAACCGCTGGCTGGCCGCCAGAATCTGCTGTACCTGCGCCAGTGCGCGCTGTCCTTGCTCGGTTAGTACCGGCTGACGACCGCTGCGATCGAACAGAGTGAAACCGAGATCGTCTTCCAGATTCGCCACGGCGCTGCTGATGGTGGACTGGCTTTTGGCCAGCGCACGCGCCGCCGCAGAAAACGAGCCGCTGGCGACAGTCTGGACAAAGGCCTCAAGGGATTCCGGGGAGTATTTCATGGTGAATCATCGCTTTTATCGATAGGTAATCATTTTATCTTAGCATTTTGCGGTGAGAAAATGTGTCGCGTTACCCAAAAGGAGGTTTATATGCGTACCCGTTCGCTGAAAGAACGTTTTTATCATGCTGCAGGATTTGAAGTGCTGGCGATTCTCACTGTGGCTCCGCTGGCCGCCTGGATTATGGAAAAGCCGCTGTTTCAGATGGGCGCGCTGGCGATTATGTTGTCAACGGTCGCCATGCTGTGGAACATGATCTATAACACCGGTTTTGATCGCATCTGGCCGCCGCAGAGAAAACGCGGCCTCGGTCTGCGCGCCATCCACGCGCTGGGCTTTGAAGGGGGCTTTATCGTTATCGGTTTGCCGATTGCCGCCTGGATGCTGAAGATCACGCTGCTGGAAGCCTTCATGCTGGAAGTGGCGTTCTTCCTGTTCTTCCTGCCCTATACCATGGCTTATAACTGGATGTGGGATAAATTGCGCCAGCGCTGGCTGACGCAGAAATCCTGTCGGGCATAAAACAACGGCGCCCAATCGGGCGCCGTTTTTAATTGTGCAGCGCACGCGGCCAGATCCACGCCAAAATGGCTTGCGGGTAGCTGCGCTTCCTGGGTTTTTCTTGCGCTTTGTCGCGCTCCTGTACCTGCTGCTCCGTCAAATGCACGATGCCGGTTGGCGCATAGTCGGCGATTTTCAGCGGTGAGTGCGCCGTGACAAAATCGCGCAGCACATCTGCATCGCGCAGTCCGGTATTGCTGAAGCCCGCATGCGCCTCGATGTTGGGATAACCATCACCGCCGCTGGCATTAAAGCTGTTGGTGGCCATGCGATAGGTTTTGTCTTTTTGCAGCGGCTCGCCATTGATCTTCACCTCACTCACCGCTTTGCCATCTGCCACCAGACTGATATTGCTGAATTGCGCGAAACCACCGGAGTTGGTCTTGATATTGGCAACCGTGGCAAGATACTTCAGTAATTCGTCTCCGGTCAGCGTGACTGACACCACCTGATTACCAAACGGCTGCACCTGCAACAGATCGCGCCAGCTCAGTTTGCCCGCGGCCAGTGAAGTGCGAATGCCACCGCCACTGATCACCGCGAAATCCGCTTGGGTCGCTGCCATCTGCGCGCGCAGAATCAGCTGCCCAAGGTTGGTTTGTTCAAAGCGCACTTTGTCGCGTTCGCCCACGAACACGCCATCACTGCTGCCAACCGTGACGTCGAGTTTCTTTGCCGCGCGCAGTTGATACGGCGTCAACAATTTCATCATTGCGCTGTTGGGTGGGATCTCTTCCTGCCAGGTAAGCCAGGAAACACTGCCATCCAGATTCTTCACTTCGTGCTTGAGGTTCACCGGGATCAGCTGATAGCTGTCCAGCGTCAATTCGCCGTTGCGGAAGGTGAAATCGCCGCGCCCGACGTATTTGCCCCACTCTTTTGCCTGCATGATCCACACGCCATTTTGGCGATCGGGCTGACAAGGCTGGCCGGGCTGATAATCTTTCACGCTGACGTTATCTTTTTCCATGCACACCGCATCCTGCGAGTGGCCGCCGATGATCACATTGATAGTGCCCGGCGGCAGGCTGCGCGCCAGTTCCACATCACCCGGTGCGTTGCTGCCGTGCTGCCCATCGTCGTAATGGCCCATGTGCGTCAGCGCCACAATCACATCGGGTTTTTCACTGGCACGCAGTTCCGCCACCGCTTTTTCCGTCTCTTTCACCGGATCGCGGATGTCGATATTGGCAATATTTTCCGGATTGGAAATTTTCAGCGTATCGGTGGTGGTCAGGCCAATCACCGCGATCTTCAGCCCCATGCGATTAAAGATCGCCCACGGCTTGAACAGACGCTGGTCGCTGCCCTTTTGATAGATATTGGCAGAGAGGAAGGGAAATTTGGCCCACTTCTGTTGCTGTTGTAGCACGCTGAGCGGCTTATCAAATTCGTGATTGCCGAGCGCCATGGCATCGTAGCCGATGAGGTTCATGCCACGAATATCGGGTTCGGCATTGAGCAGATCCGATTCCGGCACGCCGGTATTCACGTCTCCGGCGGAAAGGATCAAGGCACCACCGCCTTTGGCCTGCACATCATAACGCTGTTTATCCATCAGCGTTTTCTGCGCCGCCAGACCGTATTCGCCCTGCGCATTGGTCCAGTAGCGACCGTGATGATCATTGGTGTGCAGAATACTGAATCGATAACTGCGATCCGTCTGCCATGCCTGCGCCAGCATCGGCAGCAACAGCATGATCAGCGCCAGCCAGCGCCCTCTCCGCGGGAATAACAACAAAGCCGATCTCCTTATTCTGCGTCTTTCCACTTTGCCGTGGACTTAATGTGCTTTATCACCCTTCTGTGTCGCACAGATGGCACTTTAACTCAAGACTAAAGGCTTATAGAGTCATGCGGTAGTAACAAACTGATAACGATAACCGCACTCTTCAGGATTTTTATGGCAAGTGACATCGCAACCCCGGCACGCGCACCGGGACGGGCCGCTTTTGGCATTTTAGGTGCCATCAGCCTCGCGCATCTGCTCAACGATATGCTGCAATCGCTGCTGCTGGCGATCTACCCGATGCTGCAAAAAGATTTTAGCCTTAACTTCGTCCAGATAGGTCTGATAACGCTAACCTTTCAGGTCACCGCTTCGCTGCTACAGCCGATCATCGGTCATTACACCGACAAATACCCAAAACCCTGGTCTTTGCCGGTGGGGATGGGCTTTACGCTGTGTGGTCTGGTGCTGCTGACGTTCTCCAGCACCTATCCGCAGGTGCTGCTCGCTGCCGCGCTGGTGGGCAGTGGTTCCTCGGTGTTTCATCCGGAATCTTCGCGCGTGGCGCGTATGGCCTCCGGTGGACGTCATGGCCTGGCTCAATCCCTGTTCCAGGTGGGC
This sequence comes from Pantoea sp. Seng, assembly GCF_009829935.1. Taxonomy (NCBI): domain Bacteria; kingdom Pseudomonadati; phylum Pseudomonadota; class Gammaproteobacteria; order Enterobacterales; family Erwiniaceae; genus Pantoea; species Pantoea sp. Seng. The sequence continues at coordinate 261,237 of NZ_SZZV01000002.1, forward strand.
GGCAACTTTGGTAACGCGTTAGGCCCGCTGTTGGCAGCGATGATTGTTGCCCCTTACGGCAAAGGGCATCTTGCCTGGTTCGTGCTGGCGGCACTGCTCGGCATTATCGTGCTGCTGCAGGTCAGCCGCTGGTATAGCCACCAGCAGCGCGCCAGTAAGGCAAAGGCAACGGTTGCGCCGGTTAACCCGCTGCCGCGTAAGAAAGTGGCGTTGGCGATCAGCATTTTGCTGCTGCTGATCTTCTCTAAATACTTCTATCTCACCAGCCTGAGCAGCTACTACACCTTCTATTTAATCCAGAAGTTCGGACTTTCTGTTCAGGCCTCGCAATTCCATCTGTTTGCCTTCCTCGGCGCGGTGGCTGCGGGCACCATTATTGGCGGGCCGATTGGCGATAAAATCGGCCGTAAATACGTGATTTGGGTATCGATTCTTGGCGTTGCGCCCTTCACCTTGCTGTTGCCCCACGCCAACTTAATGTGGACCAGCGTGTTGAGCGTGATCATCGGGTTGGTTCTCGCCTCGGCGTTTTCTGCCATTTTGGTGTATGCGCAGGAGCTGATGCCAGGGCGTATTGGTATGGTTTCCGGGCTGTTTTTCGGTTTTGCCTTTGGTATGGGTGGGCTCGGTGCCGCCGTGTTGGGCGTAGTGGCAGACCACACCAGCATCGAATGGGTATATCAAATCTGTGCCTGGCTGCCTTTAATCGGCCTTTTAACCGCTTTCTTACCTGATAACCGCCACGCGTAAGCCACTTTTGGGGGGCAACGCTTTTTCCTCGCCCCCCTCCATTCTGCGTAAAACCTGCCGATAGTATGAGATAACTGAGGAAAATGCTGCTTAAGCTGCGTTTTCTTCTTAATTTTTCAATTTAATCGCTTTTCACCGCTCAAATGTTTAAACGTGGTTAGCGATTGTGCATTACACTAGGTTGTTACAAGCGGATACATTTGCACACAAGGAGACAGGCATGCATCACACCACACCGTTGATCACCACCATTGTCGGGGGCCTGGTCCTCGCCTTTATCCTTGGAATGATTGCCAACCGTCTGCGAATCTCCCCGCTGGTCGGTTATCTGCTGGCTGGCGTGCTCGCCGGTCCCTTTACCCCGGGCTTCGTCGCCGATACTAACCTCGCGCCTGAGCTCGCCGAACTCGGCGTTATCCTGCTGATGTTTGGCGTGGGTTTGCACTTCTCGCTGAAGGATTTGATGTCGGTAAAGTCGATCGCCATTCCCGGCGCCATCGCGCAAATCGCGGTGGCCACGCTGCTGGGAATGGGGCTGTCGTGGGCGATGGGCTGGTCGTGGATGACCGGTCTGGTGTTTGGCCTCTGTCTCTCCACCGCCAGTACCGTGGTGTTACTGCGTGCGCTGGAAGAGCGTCAACTGATTGATAGCCAGCGGGGGCAGATCGCCATTGGCTGGCTGATTGTTGAAGATTTGGTGATGGTCCTGACGCTGGTGCTGCTGCCCGCCATTGCCGGAATGCTGGAAGAAGGCAATGCCAGCCCCTCTCTGCTGTTCTGGGACCTGATGCTGACCATCGGCAAAGTCGTCGCCTTTATGGTGCTGATGATGGTGGTCGGCCGTCGCGTGGTGCCGTGGATTCTGGCAAAAAGTGCCGCCACCGGATCGCGTGAACTCTTTACCTTATCCGTACTAGCCCTGGCGCTGGGTATCGCTTTCGGTGCGGTTGAATTCTTCGATGTCTCCTTCGCCCTCGGCGCCTTCTTTGCCGGTATGGTGCTTAACGAATCCGAACTCAGCCACCGTGCCGCGCACGATACCCTGCCACTGCGCGATGCGTTTGCGGTGCTGTTCTTTGTCTCGGTCGGTATGTTGTTTGACCCGATGATTTTGATCGAGCAGCCGCTGGCGGTGCTGGGCGCGCTGGCGATCATCGTGCTCGGTAAATCCATCGCCGCCTGGCTGCTGGTGACGCTGCTCGGCCACTCGCGCCGCACCGCCATGACCATTTCGGTGAGTCTGGCGCAGATTGGGGAATTCGCTTTTATCCTTGCCGGATTAGGTATTTCACTCGGCATGTTGAGTGATGAAGGACGCAATCTGGTGCTGGCGGCTGCGATCCTCTCGATTATGCTCAACCCGATTCTGTTTACCCTTCTGGAGCGCTACCTCGATAAGACTGAAACCATCGAAGAGCAGACGCTGGAAGAGGCGATTGAAGAAGAGAAGCAGATTCCGCTGGATATCTGTAATCACGCGGTCATTGTGGGTTATGGCCGCGTTGGCAGCTTGCTGGGCCAGCAGCTGATGGAAACCGATGTGCCGCTGGTGGTGGTGGAAAATTCCCGTCCGCGCGTTGAAGCGCTGCGTGAGCAAGGGATCAAGGCGGTGCTGGGCAATGCGGCTCGCGTCGATACCATGGAGTTAGCCCGACTCGACTGTGCACGCTGGCTGCTGCTGACCATTCCAAACGGTTACGAAGCCGGGGAAATTGTCACCGCCGCGCGTGAGAAGCGTCCGGATATCGAAATTATTGCCCGCGCGCATTACGACGATGAAGTGAATTACATCATGGAACGCGGTGCCAATCGCGTGGTGATGGGCGAGCGTGAGATCGCCAACAGCATGTTGAACGTGCTGCAGGAAGAGATTGCGCAGAACCCGATTGTGCGGGAGTGCCCGATATAACAGACACCGTAGCGCCATAATTCAACTGATACCGTAGCGCCGCTATTCAACAGACACCGTAGCGGCGGGATTAATCGCGCAATTCAAGCAGCACCGCTGCCAACAAACGCGCGATAAATCGCGCCGTTACGGGTTCACTGTTACCTGTCCCAGTACGACTCTTCTAAACTGTCTTCCCGCTCAGGCAGCCCGCGCATTAGACGCGGTGAATGCTGATTCAGCACCTGATAACTCACCCGGTTGGCATACTTACACACCTGCGCCAGCGACGAATAGGTGAGATAACCGCGTGCGTGTTTACTGGAGTTCGGCACTTTCTGGCGGTGGAAATTATTGGCAGTGATGTCGTGCAGCAGCGCGGCCAGAGCACCATCGCCCGCGCCGTTGGTGTTCATGATCTTCTCAGGGCCGCCCATATAAGGCGCGATGTGCGAGAAGATGCGCAGCGGCTGCTGGCAATCCTGATGACGCATAGCGCGGCTGAACTCATATTGGTTGAACTCGGCAATTGCGCCCGGCAGCAGCGGATGATTGGTTTTGCGCTTGAATTCATCTTCGGTGAAGCCAGCCATATACAAACCGGTAGGGCCAGCAGTGCACAGCACCAGATCCACCCAGTCCAGCGCAATATTCGACGCCAGCAGCGGATCCTGCTCACCCGTCAGCGCCAGCGCCTCTTCTTCGTTCATCGCCACGATCGACACATGATCGCGCAGGAAATCGCGCCAGAACTGCGGATCGTCCTGAATCACGTATTTGGTTCCCAGCGTCAGCACCACCGGCACGTTATGTTTTTTCGCGTAGTCGATGGCACGCAGCGTGGCCGCTGGCATCGGTTCACCCGGCTGGCAGCGCACCAGATAGGAAGTCAGCACCAGCGCCGACGCCCCGGCAATCACCTCTTCCGGAATGCTGTCCGCCTGCAGTTGGTTCATTAAACCCGGGCTGATGGCAAAGGTGCGTTCGCCCTGCTCACCAATCAGAGTGAAGCAGCGGCCAATCGCGCCATCCACGCCCTGCAGGAAGTTGAGATCCATACGGCTGGAGGTGTTGCACAGATAGCGATAAGCGTAGCCGCCAATCTGGATGTTGTTGCACATCACGCCGAGCAATACGGAACGGTCATCGGCCAGCACGGAATAGTTGTGCAGCGTATTACCGATGGTGCCGCCGGCAAATTGATGGCTGATCAGCGCATCGCGCATCAGCTCGTCATACAAAGCTTCTGCGGTAGCATCGTCGATCACCAGCGAGTGGCCGGCGCTCAGCCCGTAGCGTTGCAGAAAGTCATCATCAACTTTGGCTTCAATATCCACCAGCGTCTGGTCGATACCCACCACCCAACTGCCCTCTTCCTGCTCTTGAGGTGTGGCTTGCAGCAGCGGATCGCGCGCGTTAACGGGGAAATAGTGTTTGGATTTGCGTTTGCCGGGAAATTTCATCGTGGCTGCCGTAAGGGAAATCTGACAGAGAATGATATCACACTCTCTGCCAGCACTTTATCGGCGTGCGTTGACCAGCTGAACCATCATCTCGATGTGCTCGTCATCGGCGTTGAGCGCGGGAATGTATTCGAACTTCTCGCCACCGGCGTGCAGGAAGAACTCACAGTTCTGCTCGCTGATCTCTTCCAGGGTTTCCAGGCAGTCTGCGGAGAAGCCGGGACTCATCACCTGCACATGTTTGATGCCCTTGGCCGGTAAACCTTGCATGGTTTCGTCGGTGTACGGTGTCAACCATGGCTCGCGACCAAAGCGTGACTGGAAGGTCATCATGATTTTGTGCGGCGCGATGCCCAACGCGGCAGCCAGCGCCTCGGTGGTGTCTTTGCAGCGCTGCGGATAATCATCACCTTCGTCGGCAAAGCGCTGTGGGATGCCGTGATACGACAGCACCAGCAGGTCCGGTTCGCCATGCTGCGCAAACGAACGCTCAACCGAAGCCTTCAGTGCTGCGATATAGGCAGGATGCTCGGCATAATCGCGAATGAAAGCCACTTCAGGCAGGGAGCGCAGCGGTTTAAAGCTGGCGGATAATCCGTCCCAAACGGCAGCCACCGTCGAGCACGAGAATTGCGGATAGAGCGGCAACACAATCAGTTTGGTGACACCCTGATCCAGCAAACGCTGTACCGCCCCGTCGAGGCTTGGCTGGCCGTAGCTCATGCCCAGCTCAACCGGCATATCCACGCGCTGCGCCAGCGCATCGCGCTGCTGCCTGCTGAACACCATCAGCGGAGAGCCTTCTTTCATCCACACCGAGGCGTACAACTTCGACACGCGCGGCGAACGGAACGGCAAAATGGCGAAATTGAGAATCGGCCACCATAACCAACGCGGTGTATCCACCACGCGCGGGTCGCCAAGGAACTGTTTCAGATAGCGCTTAACGGCAGGTGTTGTAGGCGCATCGGGTGTGCCTAAGTTGACCAGCAAAACCCCAGGCTTTTCTTGCCTCATTGGTATTTCCTTGATGTCAAAACGAATGGATCAAAATCAGGGGGAAATTGTAGCGGAATTCGTGGGAGGGGAAAGCAATTGCTGCAAAAGGGCCGGACAACCGGCCCCTGATCCGCATTAACCGAGAATACCGGCCAGCTGCGTGCTCACTTCAGCCACCTTACGGGTGCCGTCGATCTTGTGATACTGGGTGTTACCGGCTTCCGCTTCTTTGCTGTAGTAAGCAATCAGCGGTGCCGTCAGCTGATGGTATTCCACCAGACGCTTACGCACGGTTTCTTCCTGGTCGTCTTTACGCGTGGTCAGCTCTTCGCCGGTCACGTCATCTTTGCCTTCCACTTTTGGAGGATTATAGGTGACGTGATACACGCGGCCAGACGGCGCATGCACGCGACGACCAACAATACGATCCACAATCAGTTCGTCCGGTACGGCAAACTCCAGCACGAAGTCCACATTGATGCCCGCGTCTTTCATGGCATCAGCTTGTGGAATAGTGCGTGGGAAGCCATCGAGCAGGAAACCGTTTTTGCAGTCTTCCTGCGCGATACGCTCTTTAACCAGCGCAATCACCAGCTCGTCTGTCACCAGTTTACCGGCATCCATGATGGCTTTCGCCTGTTGGCCCAGTTCGGTGCCTGCTTTAACTGCCGCACGCAACATGTCACCGGTGGAGATTTGCGGAATACCGTATTTCTCCATGATGAATTGAGCCTGAGTGCCTTTACCTGCGCCCGGTGCCCCGAGCAGAATAATACGCATTGCGTAATTCCCCTTGCGAATCGCATTGATCAATCTGAGAAGGCCAAGAACATACCATTATGGCCCGCGCACCACAAGGAAACGGGCGCGCTTCCGGTTAAAGCTTTACTTTGACTTGCTTTAGCGCAAAACACCAGCAGAGTGCCCGTTTTTAAGAATCAAGGCTAACGCTTAACACGTCTTTCAGACGTCTCTTCAGGATCGGCGTGACGTTTTGATTTTTGTTCACACCGCCGCGCACGTTGGCATGCAGGCGCAATCGGTGATGAGCGGAAAGCAGATGCATATCCTGCGGTAAGTCGGGCAAGGTAAGACTGACCGGCATGGGGAACAGGGCGAACGGTAAGCCGTGCTGCTGAATCGATTGCAGCTGAACCGGGGCCTCAAGCGTAATATTATCCACGCTAGCGATATTAAACGGCCGCCAGTCGCTGTTTTCCATCATTTCAAGGGTTTGATCCAGTGACGAGCCAAAGGCCAGTCCCTGCTCAAATAACCGCAATTCGCTGCGCACCAGCGTGCTGAAATCGCAGGTTTTCATTGCAATTAACACCAGGTCACTGCTTAACGCCGCATGACGATCGAGCCGCGCCACAAACAATCGCGCATCACTGATTAATCGTTTATGCAACAAGGTGGCAAAGGATTCCGAGGCGTCGGTCACGCCCTGACTTTGACACTCCGCCAGCGGACGCACCCGACCCTGCAGCATGTCGACATGCTCCACCAGCGCAATGTTACCAGCCATCATCGGCACTGCGGGTAACACACTCAGTTCACTGACCGGATATTGCGAAGCGTAACGCGTTTGATTGCGCGCCTGTTCCTGACGTAAAAACAGTTGTGAGAGCAGCACCCGCGAAATATGCAAAGAAGGTGCAAAGAAGAGGTCGTAATTTTCCAGCCGATAGTGACGTGAAAGCAAGCCGCGAAGTCGATCGCGCGCTGCCGCCGCCCTGGCAGAAGCATATTGGTGATCCATCGCGTGAGATTTCTCTAATTATAAAGATGCTGTGTGTGTCGCAGATTAAGGGGGAACATTAGCCGCGTTAAACACAGACAACGCCATCCGTCAACCCGCCATAATCTGGGGGAAAGGTTAGGCCAATGCGGCTGGACATTAAAATGATATAAACTGACAATCCCTGTTAGGTTTTTACACAGGGGATGAGTATGACCGCGCTTCCGTCGTTACGTGCACTGCACTATTTTCATCAGGCAGCACTGCACAGCAGTTTTAGCGTGGCGGCCGAGCGTCTTCATGTGACACACAGCGCCATTAGCCATCAGATTCGACAGCTGGAAAGCTGGATGGGAAAGCCCTTATTCGTCCGTACCAATGGGCGCGTCAAATTAACCTCACACGGCGAGCGCTTGCTGGTGAGTTGTCAGAAGGCGTTTAGCGAACTCTCCACCACCTGCGAAAGCATTCGCACCGGCATGCGTCATCACCTCAGCGTCTCTTGCGCGCCCAGTTTTCTCTCGCAATGGCTGATTCCACGTATTAGCAGTTTTTATCAACGCTATCCCGATATTGAAGTGCAGTTTCAGCCGCTGGTGGAGATCGACCAGTTGCGCAGTGAACACACCGATGTGCTGATTCTCAGCTATGAGCAGTCACCGGATGAGGATATTGATGCTACGCTGATCAGCGATGACTACATCGGCCCGCTGTGCGCGCCTCAGTATGCCGCGCGTTTTCACAATGAGCAGGATTTAGCGTCATTGCCGCTGCTGCATGCCGATACACGACTGCACGCCTGGGCCGAGTGGGCGAAAACCAGCGGTGCGCGTGGCAATTATTGGGTCGGTAAGCATTTCGATAATCTCACTCTGGGCATTCAGGCGGCGAGAAATGGCTTAGGGGTGATCATGGCCCCGCGTTTACTGGTCAGGCAGGAGTTGAGCGACGGTACGCTTATCGCCCCATTGGGATTTGTGCGTGTGGACCGCGCCACCTGGATGATGACGAAAATGTCACGTCAGCATGATGCGGAGATAACGTTATTCCGGGATTGGCTGCGCGATCAGGCGCTGCATTAAAAGAAAGGTCGGCATTGAATGCCGACCTTTTTTGTCTCTTGCCAACCCTGCCGCCGGTATTGACGCCAACCGGCGCGGGCGCTGAATGGCTTATGCCGTCAGCAGTTGGTTCATACGACGGATAAACTGGTTAGGATCGTCCAGCGTGCCGCGCTCAGCCAGCAGCGCCTGATCCAGCAGCAGCTCAACCCATTCAGCAAAATGCGCTTCGTCATGGGTATCCGCCACGCGTTTCACCAGCGTATGCTCCGGGTTGATTTCGAAGATGTACTTCACATCCGGCACTTCCTGGCCCGCAGCAGCAAACAGCTTCGCCATCTGGGTGGTCATTTCGATGGCGTCGGTGGTGACAATCGCCGGGGTGTCGGTCAGACGATGAGTCAGACGCACCTCTTTCACACGCTCGCCCAGCAGCGTTTTCACGCGCTCAACAAACGGCTCCAGCGCTTTTTCCGCTTCCTTCTGCTCTTCGGTCTCTTCATCGGCCAGTTTGCTCAGCGACTCATCCGCTTTGCTCACTGACTGGAAGGTTTTACCGTCGAACTCGGTCAGGTAGCTCATCATCCACTCGTCGATACGATCGGACAGCAGCAGCACCTCGATACCTTTTTTGCGGAACAGTTCCAGATGCGGGCTGCTCTTCGCGGCGGCATAGCTGTCAGCAGTGATGTAGTAAATCTTATCCTGCCCTTCCACCATGCGGCTCAGGTAATCGTCCAGCGAAATGGTCTGCTCAGCGCCTTCACTCTGCGTGGTGGCAAAGCGCAGCAGTTTAGCAATCGCCTGCTGATTGGTGTTGTCTTCGGCGGGGCCTTCTTTCAGGACCAGACCAAACTCTTTCCAGAACTGCTGGTATTTTTCGGCGTCGTCTTTAGCCAGTTTTTCCAGCATCTGCAGGCTACGCTTGGTCAGCGCGGCACGCAGGCTCTGGGTGACACGGCTGTCCTGCAGGATTTCACGCGAGACGTTCAGCGGCAGATCGTTGGAATCGATCAGGCCACGTACGAAGCGCAGGTAGTTCGGCATGAACTGCTCGGCATCGTCCATGATGAACACGCGCTGCACATACAGCTTTAGGCCGTGTTTGCTGTCGCGGTTGAACATGTCGAATGGCGCACGCTGCGGGATGTACAGCAGGCTGGTGTACTCCTGCTTGCCTTCCACACGGTTGTGGCTCCAGATCGCCGGATCGTTGTAATCATGGGCGATGTGTTTATAGAACTCGTTGTACTCTTCGTCGCTGATTTCAGACTTGTTGCGCGTCCACAGCGCCTGAGCTTTGTTGATCTTCTCCCAGGTAGTGGTGTCGTTCTCTTCGTCTTTGGTCTCAATCTCAACCGGCAGCGCAATGTGATCGGAGTATTTGCTGATCACGTTGCGTACGCGCCACGCATCGAGGAAATCATCCTCGCCTTCGCGGAAGTGCAGCGTGATTTCGGTACCGCGATCGGCTTTCTCGATTTCTGCCAGAGTGTATTCACCCTCGCCCGCCGATTCCCAGAACACGGCTTCATCGGCTTTCGCGCCCGCAGCACGAGTACGCACGGTGACTTTATCTGCAACGATAAACGCCGAGTAGAAGCCCACGCCAAACTGACCGATCAGCTGACTGTCTTTCGCCTGGTCTGAGCCCATGGATTCAAGGAAGGATTTGGTGCCGGACTTCGCGATGGTACCGAGGTTCTCAATCACCTCATCACGGCGCATACCGATACCGTTATCGCTCAAGGTCAGCGTACGATTATCCTTATCGACCGAGATACGCACGCGCAGGTCGCCATCGCCTTCATACAGATCCGGCGTGGACAGGGCGCGGAAGCGCAGTTTGTCGGCGGCATCCGAAGCGTTGGAGATCAGTTCACGCAGGAAAATCTCTTTGTTTGAATAGAGGGAGTGAATCATCAGGTGCAGAAGTTGTTTTACCTCTGACTGGAAGCCACGCGTCTCTTGTCCTTTCATGGTCATTGCTACCTCAACTAAATCGGGGTTGATCATAGGTTGAGAGAGAAATGGGGATGATGATGGGAATTTCAAGCCGATGTCGGTGAAGACATCGGCAAGTGATTAGAATTTAAACTTGTGGCGTCCAGCGAGCGAATGCGACAGCGTGGTGCCATCGACCATTTCCAGCTCACCACCGACCGGCACACCGTGTGCAATGCGGCTGGCATCAACGCCATATTGCCCGCACAGCTCAGCGATGTAATTGGCCGTGGCTTCACCTTCCACCGTTGGGTTGGTGGCGAGGATCACTTCGGTCAGCGTTTCACGCTCCAGGCGCTGCTCTAACCGATCCAGACCGATATCTTGCGGACCGATGCCATCCAGCGGTGACAAGTGGCCCATCAGCACAAAGTAACGGCCGCCAAACTGGCCGGTTTGCTCAATGGCGTGGATATCGGCAGGACTCTCCACCACGCAAATCTGGCCGTTTTGTTGACGGCGCGGATTGGCGCAGATGGTGCAAATTTCCTGCTCGGTGAAAGTGCGGCAATCGGCACAGTGGCCGATTTCCGACATCGCGCGGGTCAAAGCCTGCGCCAGACGCATACCACCGCTACGATCGCGCTGTAACAGCTGAAAAGCCATGCGCTGCGCCGATTTCGGGCCCACGCCCGGCAGGCAACGCAGCGACTCCATCAAAGATTCAAGCAGTGGACTGGTTTGCATCAGAACGGCATTTTGAAGCCAGGTGGCAGCTGCATACCAGAAGACACAGAAGCCATTTTCTCTTTCTGCGTTTCATCGATACGACGTGCTGCATCGTTGAAGGCTGCCGCAATCAGATCTTCCAGCATGTCTTTGTCGTCTTCCAGCAAGCTTGGATCGACTTCAACACGGCGGCAGTTATGTGCACCGTTAATGGTGACTTTGACCAGGCCAGCGCCTGATTCACCGGTCACTTCCAGCGCGGCAATCTCTTCCTGAACTTTGGCCATTTTGTCTTGCATCTGCTGGGCCTGTTTCATCAGGTTGCCCAATCCGCCTTTACCAAACATAGTCTTCTCTCTCTGCTGGGGCTGCGCGCCACTCACGCGCGACAGCGGGTGTTCAAACGGGTCGAATACTCTCTTCATCCAGATCGGCATCGAAGAATCGACGCAATGTCTGAATGTGAGTATCGCTTTCAATCGACTGGCGCGCCTGCACCAGTTTCTCTTCATAAATGGCCTGACGCCATTCCAGTGGCGTCAACACCGCAGGATTATCGTCTTCAACGATGGTCAGTTCAACCGTTTGTCCGGCTGCCTGACTGAGCGCTTCCGTCAACGCCTGTTTTGCCGACGCTGAATTCAGGTGACGCTGACTGCTGCGCAAATGCAGCGTGACGGCGTTCTCGCCCACCTCTTTCCACGCGTTTAACGCCACCTGCTGCACCAGTTTTGGCAACGTCAGTGCGGCTATTTCGGCGGCCCACGCATCGCGCTGCTGGGCTTCTTCGGCCAGACGAAGCGCCAGCTCAGGCGTTTTCTCATGCTCCAGAGCGGAACGCAAGGCTTTTGGCGTTGCGATGGGCTCCGCTTTTACCTCGACCGTTTGCTGGGCTTTCCAGCGATAGGCTTCTGGCTTCGCGGGCGTTTTTACCGCGGGTTCAGACGCACGCTGCTGCACGCGTTCGGTGACACTGGCAAGACGTTCCAGCGCCGGGTTCGCCGGCCGCGCGGGACGCGCTGCCGGCTCACTCTTTTTTGCTTTGCCGGCTCCCTGACGCAGCAACTGCGTTCGCGCCTGTAACAGTTGGCTGGTGGAGTCGGACATATGTTCTGGCGCCGGTTGCATATCGGCGTAGTCATCAGCCATCGGCGGCGCGTCCTGCATTGGCGGCGCCATCTGCGGCTGCGCGGCAGAGGCGGTGCGAGGTGCCGAAGAAGTGGCTGCAGGTCCGGGAGCGGAAGCCGCTGGCGTTGCTGACGCTGCAGTGTTGGCTGACGAAGCTGGAGCAGTAACCTGAGCGGAAGAGGCCGGCGCAGCAACGCCTGCGGATGCAGCAGACGCTTGCGGTGCCGCCTGCGGGATCAGACTGGGCCGCGCAACCGGCTCGGCAATGGTCGCCTGCGGATGGAACGCCAGCGCGCGCAGCAGCGTCATCTCGACGCCGAGGCGACGATCCGGTGCCAGCGGCAGATCTTTACGTCCCATCAACAAAGTTTGGTAGTAGAGCTGCACATCGGCGGGCGGTAAGACGCGCGCTAAATCGCGCAAGCGATGTGCCTGATTTACATCATCCTCACCCAGCGAAGCCGGCAGCAGTTGCACCATTGCCACGCGATGCAGTAATCGCAGCATCTCGACCAGCAGCGCTTCCCACTCGACACCACGCGATGCCGCCTGATTCAGCAGTGCCATCACCTGTTCACCCTGGCCCTCCACCAGCGCTTCAATCAGCGCCAGCGGCTGTTCGTCATCCAGCGTGCCCAGCATTTGCGCCACGGTTTCACGCGTCACGCTGCCCTGCCCCATGGCAATCGCCTGATCGGTGAGACTCAGGGCATCACGCATACTGCCATCAGCGGCACGCGCCAGCAGATGCAGTGCACGCGGCTCGGCGGCAATCTGCTCCTGCTGCAATATATGCACTAACTGCTGCTGAATTTGCTCGACGTCGAGCGCTTTAAGATGGAACTGCAGGCAACGCGACAGAATAGTGACCGGCAGTTTTTGCGGATCGGTAGTCGCCAGCAGGAATTTGACGTGCGACGGCGGCTCTTCCAGCGTTTTCAACAGCGCATTAAAGCTGTGACGCGAGAGCATGTGCACTTCATCGATCAGATAAACCTTGAAGCGACCGCGCGCCGGGGCGTACTGCACGTTATCCAGCAAATCGCGCGTGTCTTCGACTTTGGTGCGTGACGCGGCATCGATCTCAATCAGATCGACAAAGCGCCCCTGCTCTATTTCACGGCAGTTATCACACTGACCACATGGCGTGGAGGTGATACCGGTTTCGCAGTTAAGACCTTTCGCCAGCAAACGGGCGATCGAGGTTTTCCCCACGCCGCGTGTACCGGAGAAGAGATAAGCATGATGGATTCGTCCCAGTGACAATCCGTTGGCCAGCGCAGTCAGCACATGTTCCTGACCGACTACGTCAGCGAAAGCCTGGGGACGCCATTTTCGCGCAAGTACCTGATAGCTCATGTGGATTCAATCACTGGAATTTATTGAGTTGGCACAGCGGTGCGGCTAAGTGAACCGGGTTCCGCCACAAGACAAAGAGGAAAAATGCAGCTTCGCAACCCCTGTTTATATGGGCAGTAGTCTAACAGCCACAACAGGATATGCCTATACCCGCGCTGCAGGCGCTGAATTTCATCGCGCATCCGCTTGAGCGGTACGATTTATCAGATATTGATACCAAGGTACGACGGCAGGAACGCGCAATGAAATGCGCCGCGATGGCCAAGGTCAGCGGCGCACAGGGCCTTAGTGGCCGGGGAAATTCACAAGGCTGTAGCAATCAATGCCGATCGCGTTAAGGCGCGCTTCACCGCTCAGATCAAACAGGTTGATCACGAACGCAGCATCTTTCACTTCACCACCGGCACGGCGGATCAGTTTCACCGTGGCTTCAAGCGTACCGCCGGTGGCCAGCAGATCGTCCACAACCAGCACCACATCACCTGGCTTAATGGCATCTTTGTGCAGCTCCAGCGCATCAGAACCGTACTCCAGCTCATAGCTCTCGCTGTAGGTTTCACGCGGCAGCTTGCCCGGCTTACGCACCGGCACAAAACCGACACCCAGACCCAGTGCCACCGGTGCACCAAACAGGAAGCCACGTGCTTCGGTGCCCACCACTTTGGTGATGCCTTTGTCACGATAGCGCTCAACCAGAATGGCAATCGACGCGGCATAGGCCTGCGGATCTTCCATCAAACTGGTGACGTCACGGAACAGGATGCCCGGCTTAGGGTAGTCAGGGATGCTTTTGATGCTGTTTTTGATGAGTTCAAGCTGCTGAGCAGTTGCGGTCATAAGTGTTACGCCTGGAAAAATATCTAATACGCGCAGCATCCGACAGCGCCAATACCCGGAAACCGGGTTAAGCGAAGACGTTTAAAAAGGGAAGCCACGCACGAAGATGCCCAAATCTATGCAAATACCTGTCTAAATGCAACCCTGCCGCACTTAATCGCCGCTGTCAGCATTTTCTGCCACTACCGGGATACGCCACATAAACAAAAGCAGCGCGCACAACATGATGCCCAGCATAATCCGCACCCACAGCATGTTAACCAGATAAATAGAAGCGGCAAAGGTGATGACAATCAGCAACATGGCGCGGCCTTTGGCGCCGGGCGGCATGGCGCGATGCTGTTGCCAGTGGCGGATGTAGCGACCAAACGGCGAGCGCCACAGCAGCCAGTGGTGAAAACGCGGTGACGAACGGGCAAAGCACCAGGCGGCCAGCAACACAAATGGCGTGGTCGGTAACAAAGGTAATACAATGCCCAGCGTGCCCAGCACAATCGCCAGCCAGCCAAGACACAGAAGAAAAATTCGTTGCATGCCTGATGCCTGATAAAATCGGAACTGCGCTACGTTAACACAGTCGGAATCAGAGTGATGCCCCAACCGCCCGCACATCAACGTCTGCTCGCCATTGTCGATCAGCTACGACAGCAAATCGCACAGCAACGCGATGGTGCCTGCCGACAGCCCCGTTTTGACGCCCAACTGTTCCATTGCAAAGGCACGCGGCTCGCTGATTATCTCGCTGAGCTGGAGCAAAATTTAACCCAGCTTGGCGCAGCCGATACTGATGTGATGCGCCGCCAGTGGCTGGCGGAGAAAGTGCTGGACCAGATTGCCGCCCTGCAACGCGAATGCCAGAGCCAGCAACTGCGCACCCCGCGTGAGCGTCCTCGCGTTGATCCGCGCCAGTCGAAGCGCGAAGAGTATCAGGGCTATGAAACGCGCCTGCTGGCAATGATCGAACAACGTGAGCAACATCTGGCGCGCACCGAAACCCTCAGCGTGCAGCAGCAGTTGATCCGCGATATCGAAGTGCTGTACGAGCGGCTGGCACGCTGTCGCCATGCGATGCACAAACTGGAAATGTCAGGCCCGGCACGGTAATCACCGCCCACTTTCCTTTATACCCGTCATACTTCACAGGGCAGGTGCGTTGGCTACGCTCATTCCCCCCGTGTCTGCATGAGTAAGCCCCTGCGGGTTCATTCCTTTGCCACTTGCCTGCACCTGAAATTATTTAGGATATATACTCCCCCTATGAATGAAGGAGGAAAATCATGACCCTAATTATGTGGATAGCGATTGGCGTGGTGGCTGGCTGCATCAAGCGCATGGTTTTTCCCGGTCGGCCGGGTGGGTTTGTTCCGACGCTGGTGCTGGCCGTGATTGGTGCGTTAATTGGGGGTTACATCGCGACTTATTTTACAACGGGTGATTTAGCGACGTTGCATCCCGCTGGCTTTGGGGTGGCACTGCTGGGTTCCATTTTGATGCTGCTGGTGGCGGCAAAATTACGTATTTAACAAGGAGAAATCATGTCACTGGAAACTGCATCCGATGAGATCAAACTGGCAGTGGATTTGATACAACTGCTGGAAGAGAACCAGGTGCCTACCGCAACCGTGTTAGCCGCGCTGGCGATTGTCCAACGCGATTATCAGCAGAAACAGGCGGCAGAGGGCGTTAATTAACGCGCCGAAGAGAGAGTGGGACTGAGCCGCAGCATATCAATAAAGGCATCCACCAACTGCGGCGCATCTGCCGCCAGATCAAACGCCTGCGGGTTAAACAGCCAGTTTTCCATCATACCGTTGATATAACCGCACATCAGACGCGCCGATTGCAACGTGTTCAATCCCGCAGGCAACTGGCCCACTTCGATACACTCACGTAGCACCAATTCAATTCGGTCGTAACACTCAAGCAGTAAACTTTGACGCATATCCTGTAATGTCGACATTTCGCCAACGAATTCACATTTATGGAAGATAATCTCCATTAATGCGCGTCTTTGTGGATCCTTTGCTGTGGCGTCAAGGATATAGATCAACATAGAACGGATAACAGAAAGTGGATCGTCCGGGTATTTTGTCTGATACTCAAGTTCCACATCGTCAAGCCCAGCGTCACACCGAAGCCAGATTTCATGCAGAACATCGGCTTTATTTTTGAAATGCCAGTAGATAGCACCGCGCGTGACGCCGGCCGCTGTTGCGATATCTGCCAGGGATGTGGCAGCCACACCGTGTTCAGAGAAGTGTGCTAAAGCGGCATCCAGAATTTGGTTCCGCGTTTCAAGTGCTTGCGCTTTGGTTTTTCGTGCCATAGAGGACTTTTTTTACAAACTGGCAAGTTTACATACATTTGTGAATGTATGTACCATAGCACGACCCGTGTTTTAACGCAGCAATGGGTTTATCGGTTTGTGATCCATTGATCATTTGATATCGGACACTAGAGGTTTATTTATGAATAAAAACAGAGGATTAGCGCCTCTGGCGGCCGTCCTGATGCTTTCAGGCAGCTTTGTGTTAACAGGATGTGATGATAATAAATCCCAGCAAGCCGCCCAGCAGCAGCCCCCAGAAGTGGGTGTTGTGACGTTAAAAAACGAGCCTTTGAAAATTACCACCGAACTGCCAGGACGTACTTCGGCATTCCGCGTGGCAGAAGTACGCCCTCAGGTGTCAGGCATTATTCTGAAGCGTAATTTTGAGGAAGGAACGGATATCAAAGCAGGCGTGTCCCTGTATCAGATCGATCCGGCAACTTACCAGGCGGCTTATGACAGCGCCAAAGGCGATTTAGCACAGGCGCAAGCCAATGCACACGTCGCGCAGTTAACCATCAAACGTTATAAGCCGCTGCTGGGTACTAAGTACATCAGTCAGCAGGACTATGACACCGCGGCGGCCACCGCTGCACAGACGGCTGCAGCCGTTCAGGCAGCCCAGGCCAATGTGGAAACCGCCCGCATCAATCTGGCTTACACCAAAGTGACGTCGCCGATCAGCGGTCGCATTGGTAAATCGTCAGTCACTGAGGGCGCTCTGGTTTCCAGCGGTCAAACCACTGCGCTGGCAACCGTGCAGCAGCTCGATCCAATGTATGTCGATGTGACCCAATCCAGTGATGATTTCCTGCGTTTGCGCGCAGAACTGGAATCCGGTCAGCTGAAACAGAATGACGGCAAAGCCAACGTCACGCTCTTGATGCAAAACGGTAACGCATACACGCAGACAGGCACATTGGAATTCTCTGATGTGACCGTGGATGAAACCACCGGCTCCATCACGCTGCGCGCCATCTTCCCGAACCCGGACCATCGCCTGCTGCCAGGGATGTTTGTGCGTGCGCGTCTGGATGAAGGCACCAACCCAACCGCACTTCTGGTACCGCAACAGGGCGTAACCCGTACCCCAACCGGTCAGGCAACTGCGATGGTGGTGGGCGCAGATAATAAAGTGGAAGTCCGTAATATCACCGCTAATCAGGCATTTGGTGACAAATGGCTGGTAACGGATGGCCTGAAAGAAGGCGATCGCGTGATCACCGTCGGTCTTCAGCGTGCCAAGCCAGGTGCGCAGGTGACACCACAAGAAGTCAAAGATGATGCCAAAGCAGCACCGGAATCACAGTCTGCTAAATCATCGTCCTAAACAGGAGCCACTGATACATGGCTAAGTTCTTTATCGATCGCCCCATTTTTGCCTGGGTGCTTGCCATCATCATTATGCTGGCAGGTACTCTTGCAATTATCAGCTTGCCGATTGAGCAATATCCCAATGTTGCGCCGCCGGCCGTTGAAATCCAGGCAACCTACCCGGGTGCTGATGCGAAAACGCTGCAGGATTCGGTAACCCAGGTTATCGAACAAAACATGAACGGCATCGATGGCCTGATGTATATGGCCTCGAGCAGTGACTCGTCCGGTACTTTAACCCTGACGCTGACCTTCCAGTCCGGTACCAACGCCGATATCGCGCAGGTACAGGTACAGAACAAGCTGCAGCTGGCGATGCCACTGCTGCCGCAGGAAGTACAGCAGCAAGGTATTCAGGTTAAAAAATCCTCCAGCAGCTTCCTGATGGTAGCGGGCTTTGTCAGTGATGACGGCAGCATGACGCAGAATGATATCTCTGACTATGTTGCTTCAAACATCAAAGACCCGATCAGCCGTACGCCTGGCGTCGGTGATACGCAGGTGTTTGGTGCGCAGTACGCGATGCGCATCTGGCTCGACCCGCACAAACTGAACAACTACCAGCTGACGCCGGTCGATGTCATCAGTGCGTTGGGCACCCAGAACACCCAGGTCGCCGCCGGTCAGTTAGGGGGTACACCGCCCGTGCCTGGCCAGCAGTTGAACGCCTCGATCATTGCGCAGACCCGTCTGACCAATACTGAAGAGTTCGGCAACATCATGCTGAAAGTGAACCAGGATGGCTCACAGGTGCGCTTGCGTGACGTGGCGAAGATTGAACTCGGTGGTGAAAACTACGAGATCATCGCCCGCTACAACGGCAAACCGGCTTCGGGTATCGGTGTGAAACTGGCAACCGGTGCGAATGCATTGGATACCGCCAAAGCGGTGAAAGATGAGCTGGCCAAACTGCAGCCGTTCTTCCCGGCTGGCATGAAAACCGTTTACCCGTACGACACCACGCCGTTCGTGAAGATCTCGATCTTCGAAGTGGTGAAAACGCTGTTTGAAGCGATCGTGCTGGTGTTCCTGGTGATGTACCTGTTCCTGCAGAACTTCCGCGCCACGCTGATTCCGACCATTGCGGTGCCGGTGGTGCTGTTGGGTACGTTTGCGATTATCAGTGCCTTTGGTTACTCGATAAACACCCTGACGATGTTCGGGATGGTGCTCGCCATCGGCCTGTTGGTAGATGACGCCATCGTGGTGGTAGAGAACGTTGAGCGTGTGATGGCGGAAGAAGGTTTACCGCCGAAAGAAGCGACAAAACGTTCGATGGAGCAGATTCAGGGTGCGCTGGTGGGTATTGCCCTGGTGCTGTCCGCAGTATTTATCCCGATGGCCTTCTTCGGTGGCTCTACCGGGGTTATTTATCGTCAGTTCTCGATCACCATCGTTTCCGCAATGGCACTGTCAGTACTGGTGGCGTTGATTCTGACGCCGGCACTCTGTGCCACCATGCTGAAACCGATCAAGAAAGGCGATCACGGTAAAACCACTGGCTTCTTCGGCTGGTTCAACCGCCTGTTCGACAAGAGCACCAACCACTACGTCGATAGCGTAGGTCACATCGTGCGTAGCACCGGTCGTTATCTGGTGATCTACCTGGTGATCGTGGTCGGCATGGCGTATCTGTTCCTGAAACTGCCTACCTCCTTCCTGCCGGAAGAGGATCAGGGTCTGTTACTGGCGCAGGCGCAGTTGCCAGCCGGTGCAACCCAGGAACGTACGCAGAAAGTGCTGGATCAGGTGACCGATTACTTCCTGAACAAAGAGAAAGACAGCGTTAACTCGGTATTTACCGTTAACGGCTTTGGCTTTGCGGGTCGTGGTCAGAACACCGGTATTGCCTTCGTCAGCCTGAAACCGTGGGATGAGCGTGGCGATGCCAGCCTGAAAGTGCCAGCGATTGCCGGACGCGCCATGCAGGCGTTGGGTCAGATCAAAGATGCGATGGTCTTCCCGTTCAACCTGCCAGCGATTATCGAGCTGGGTAACGCCACCGGCTTCGACTTCATGCTGACGGACCAGGGTAACCTGGGTCACGAGAAGTTAACCGCCGCGCGTAACCAGCTGTTTGGCATGATTGCCCAGCATCCGGATACGCTGGTGGGCGTGCGTCCAAACGGTATGGAAGATACGCCACAGTACAAACTGATCATCGATCAGGAAAAAGCGCAGGCGTTGGGTGTGTCGCTGTCTGACATCAACACCACGCTGGGCGCGGGCTGGGGTGGTTCGTACGTCAATGACTTCATCGACCGTGGTCGTGTGAAGAAAGTGTACGTCATGGGCCAGGCTGACTCGCGTATGTTGCCAGATGACATCAGCAAATGGTTTGTGCGTAACAGCTCCGGCACTATGGTTCCGTTCTCAGCCTTCTCTTCGGCGAAGTGGCAGTACGGTTCACCACGTCTGGAACGTTACAACGGCTTACCATCAATGGAGATTCTGGGTCAGGCTGCACCAGGCAAGAGCTCCGGCGATGCCATGAACCTGATGGAAGAGCTGGCGGGCAAACTGCCTGCGGGTATCGGCTATGACTGGACCGGTATGTCTTACCAGGAACGTCTGTCCGGTAACCAGGCCCCTGCCCTGTACGCCATCTCGCTGATTGTGGTGTTCCTGTGTCTGGCGGCATTGTATGAGAGCTGGTCGATTCCGTTCTCCGTTATGCTGGTGGTGCCGCTGGGTGTGGTCGGTGCATTGATCTTCACCACCCTGCGCGGACTCAGTAACGACGTCTACTTCGTGGTGGGACTGCTGACAACCATTGGCTTGTCGGCGAAGAACGCCATCCTAATCGTTGAATTCGCCAAGGATTTGATGGAGAAGGAAGGGAAAGGTTTGGTGGAATCAACTCTGGAAGCAGCACGTATGCGTCTGCGTCCAATTCTGATGACCTCACTAGCCTTTATCCTCGGGGTTCTGCCGCTGGCCATCAGTACCGGTGCCGGTTCCGGCGCACAGAACGCCGTAGGTACTGGCGTAATGGGCGGCATGGTAACCGCAACTGCGTTGGCGATCTTCTTCGTGCCCGTGTTCTTTGTGGTGGTACGTCGCCGCTTTGGTAAGAACAAAGCGGAGATTGAGCAAGGCCATCCGGTCGAGCACAAACACTAAGTTGTCACCTGTTGAAAAGGCCGCGCAAGCGGCCTTTTTTATTGCCTGAACACCGCCCTTCACCCGACCGTTCAATACCCTTACTGCGATCGCGGTTGCAATCAATTCTCTGCAGGTTCATACTATTGTTATATTATAACATTACATGAGAGCGCAGTTATGAAAGCCAATATCCATCCTCATTACCGTCCCGTGGTGTTCCACGACACCTCTGTCGATGAGTATTTCAAAATCGGTTCCACCATTAAAACCGAACGCACCATTGAGTTCGAAGGCGAAGTGCTGCCGTACGTGACGCTGGATGTCTCGTCGAAATCCCACGTCCACTACACCGGCAAGCAAAAAGATCTCACCAAAGAAGGCAGCGCCGCACGCTTCAACAAGCGTTTCGGCAGCTTCCTGACGCGCGGCAATTAATCAGGAGTTAACGCATGCAGGTTTTAAGTTCATTACGGTCTGCCAAGACCCGTCACAAGGATTGCAAAGTCGTGCGTCGTAAAGGTCGCATTTACGTGATCTGCAAAACAAATCCGCGCTTTAAGGCGGTTCAGGGAAGAAAAAAGAAAAGGTAGGAAAGTGTCGTGATAATTGGCCGGGATGCTCCCCGGCCTTTTTTTTACTTCATGCTCTGCAACATGATATCGACGTTGTGCTTGAAGGCAGCAACATAGGTCGCAGCAGGACCGTTCGCCTCGGACAACGCTTCAGGATAGAGTTCACCACCTGGCTGTGCGCCAGTTTCGCTGGCAATCTGTTTCACCAAACGCGGATCGGTCTGATTCTCCATGAAGTAAGTCTTGATGTGCTCAGCCTTCAGCTGCTTGATAATCGATGCCACATCGCTGGCACTGGCTTCGGCTTCCGTGGAGAAACCGACTGGCGCCAGGAAACTCACACCGTAACGCTGGCCAAAGTAACCAAAGGCATCATGGCTGGTCAGCACTTTACGCTTGCTTTTCGGCACTGCAGCAAACTCCGTTTTTGCCCAGCTATCCAGTTTTTCCAACTGCTGAATGTAGCTTTCACCGCTCTTGCGGATATCCGCCGCATCTTCCGGGTCGGCTTTAATCAGCGCATTCATCACGTTGGTGGCATAAATCACGCCATTGTGCATGCTATTCCACGCGTGTGGGTCAGTCACGGTTTTGCCGTCTTCTTCCATTTTGCGTGTGTTGACGCCGTTGGAGGCGACCACAATCGTGCCTTTATAACCGGAGGCGCTGATCAGGCGATCCATCCACCCTTCCATCCCCAAACCACTCACAAATACCACATTGGCTTTAGCCAATGCCTGGCTATCCTGTGGCGTCGGTTCGAAGGTATGAGGATCGCCGTTAGGCTGCACCAGCGACTTCACGTTAACGTGATCGCCGCCCACCTGCTTAACGATATCCGCCAGCACGGTGAAACTCGCTACCACATCCACGGTTTTCGCCATGGTCAGTGGGCTAATCAACATGGCGCCTATCGCCAGACTCAACGGTAACTTCTTCATTCGTATCCCCTAATTGTATAGTTATCGACGGCGCAGCAGGCCGCCACACGGTCCTGTTAAAACAGAAAGCAAAAACAGTACGGCCGCACTCAGCACCACCGCCGGTCCAGCGGGCAGTGAGAAGTGCCAGGAAAGGATCAAGCCCACCACCGCCGCAATCACCGCCAGCACCATGGCGATACCGAGCATGCAGGCCAGATGGCGGCTCCAGAAACGGGCGCTGGTGGCCGGTAACATCATCAATCCCACCGACATCAACGTGCCGAGCACCTGAAAACCCGCAACCAGATTCAGCACCACCAGCATCAGGAAAATGCCGTGCACGATCGGCGCGCTCCATTTGCCTTGCGCACGCAGGAAATCCGGATCGAACGCATCGATCACCAGCGGACGAAAAATCACTGCCAGCATCATTAAAGTGAACGCCGCAATGCCGCCCACCAGCAGGATGGCCGCGTTATCGACGGCCAGCAGTGAACCGAACAGCACGTGCAGCAGATCGACGCTCGATCCACGCAATGACACCAGCGTCACGCCCAGCGCCAGCGAGCCGAGATAAAAGCCAGAGAAACTGGCGTCCTCTTTTAAGGGGGTGTACCGACTGACGGCACCAGAAAGCAGCGCAACGGCTAACCCCGCAATCAACCCGCCGATGCCCATCGCCACCAGCGATAAGCCGGAAACCAGATAGCCAATCGCCGCGCCAGGTAGCACCGCGTGGGAGAGCGCATCGCCCACCAGACTCATACGGCGCAGTGAAAGGAATACACCCAGCGGCGTGGCGCTCAGCGCTAATGCCACACAAGCCACTAATGCACGGCGCATAAAACCAAATTCGATAAACGGTTGAATCAATGTCACGAAGCCACCCTGCGCAGCAGTGGAGTTTGAGCGGAGTCAGCATCATCAAGTGACAACACATCTTTGAAGTAACGCGCGACCAGTGGTCGATCGTGCAACACGACTAATAAGGTGGTGCCCGCCTGCTGCTGCTGCTCGAGGATTGACATCAACAGCGTGACGGTTTGCGTATCGATGCCATTAAAGGGTTCATCCAGCAGCCAGACTTTACTTTGCTGCAGCATCAGGCGCGCAAACAGCACCCGCTGCAACTGGCCGCCGGAAAGCATTGAAGGCTGCGCATCGGCGAAATCACGCATCTGCACGGCATCCAGTGCGGCATCGATCTCCTGTCGCATCGCACGATTGATGCCACCAAACCAGCCGCAGCGCGGCCAACATCCCATAGCAACCAGCTCATAAACGGTAAGCGGGAAACGGGTTTCTAACTCACTACGCTGCGGTAACCAGCCAAGCGCCTTAGGCGAAATTTTTAATTCGCAAGTCCCTGCAATCGGCGGCAACAGACCGGCGATGGTTTTCAGTAGCGTGGATTTTCCGGTGCCGTTCGCGCCGATTAATGCCGTCATGCTGCCTGCCGCCAGTTCTCCGGTAACTATCGGCGTCACCGCTTGTCCCTGATAGCCGCCCTGCAAGCGGTTGAAATGCATCATTTCTGCATTCCCCAATAGATAGCCAGCGCCAGGAACGCGATAAGCAGCAGCGCGACCAGCAGGCGGCCGCTAAGTGAGAGGAGTAAACCACTGTGATTCATGGAGGGAGACCAAAAACGTTATAACATAACAATTATACTACCTGATTTTCCCCGCGCGATACCCGAGAGAAAGTGTTTCAAAAGTTAACCATTTGGCGCTTACTCTGTGGCTATCACTGGATCTGAATCGATTGAGCGATAAATCCCATCGCAACGATTACGTATTCTGCACAGAGTTAACTTGCAATATTTGGCCAGAACCCCAATGATAGATTCATCCTCCTTTTTTTACCGGAAGCGAAATGCAGTCTATTATTCATTGTGATATTGCTGTGGATGAGGACGATTGCGAGAAGTTGCAGGCTATTATCCAGGGGAATATTCTCAAAATAGCCGAAGCCCTGGCAGGTGATTTACAGTGGTATTCTCAAAACGCGCAATTAGTTCCCGACAGTTTTAAGATTATTTCCATTCAACCGCACGATAACAATCGATTTAAAATGCTTTACGATTTTAAGTGGGATTTATTTAATCCTTGCCTGGATTTAAACGAAACATCTACCCAGCATGAAGAGATTTTGTTCCAGATAGTACCGGGCGCACTGGTGTTTTCAGTGATAGACAATAACCGCCCCTCGCCAGCCGACGAATTGTAATATTTAGTAATCGAGGTGAGCAAAGCTAATGAATGTGGATTATATTTAAAAAGTCGCTGAATTCTTAATATTCGTGATCGCTTCCTGATAGCTTTTCCAAATCTCGCCGCGCTGCGGTCACTGTGCAAGCTCTGGAGGGGAAAAAGATGGACGAATACTCACCAAAACGGCATGATATTGCCCAGCTTAAATTCCTGTGTGAGAACCTGTTTGACGAAAGTATGACGACACTGACTGACAGCCATCACGGCTGGGTGAATGACCCTACTGCGGAAAGCAATTTACAGCTCAACGATTTGATTGAGCATATCGCGTCTTTCACGATGAATTACAAAATTAAGCACGTTGAAGATGAAGCGCTGATTACGCAAATCGATGAATATCTTGACGATACCTTTATGCTGTTTAGCAGTTATGGAATCAATACTCAGGATCTTCAACGGTGGCAACGTTCAGCAAAACGCTTATTTAATCTGTTTGCCGAAGAGTGCGCTTTTCTCCAACAACCCAGCCATTCCTTTTAGCATCAGAGTGAGACCGGTTTATTTATGAGCAATCAAGCCTTAACCAAAACAGACTATTTGATGCGACTGCGTCGTTGTCGCTCAATTGACACCCTTGAACGGGTGATTGAAAAGAACAAGTACGAATTATCTGACAACGAACTCGCGGTATTTTATTCTGCGGCCGATCATCGTCTCGCTGAACTGACGATGAATAAGCTTTACGACAAAGTACCGGTTTCTGTCTGGAAGTTCGTCCGCTAACTATTTTTACCCGCTGTTCGTTACGCCATCTTTTCCCTTCAGGGAATGATTCACAGGCAAAGGAGTGCCAGCGTTTCGCTGTGTACTGATTTCTTGAGGATTTTTTCGGGGAGTAGAAATGGTGGAGGCCCTGCCAGCTACATCCCGGCACACGCGTCGCCTGCTGCGGCTGCTTCCTTCCGGACCTGACCGAGTTCACAAGTTAGCGTTGCGGGAGAACCAACAGGGCCCCCATTGACGAGCTCTCTTTCGAGAGCGCAGGCATTATCAAGTAACCCCCTGGCAATTGCAAGCGCAGGCCGGGTGACCGTTGTTTTCTTGAACAGCTCGCCAGTAAAACCCTGATTCTCGCCCTCCCGGCATGTTAAAGTCGCCCTTTATTCGCTGAATCCGGTGCGTGTATGAATGACACAAGCAATTTCTCCGAGCGCGTCTGGCAAATTATTGCCGCAATCCCCAGAGGCAAA
Organism: Pantoea sp. Seng; assembly: GCF_009829935.1. NCBI lineage: Bacteria > Pseudomonadati > Pseudomonadota > Gammaproteobacteria > Enterobacterales > Erwiniaceae > Pantoea > Pantoea sp. Seng. Next base: position 286,902 of record NZ_SZZV01000002.1, read on the forward strand.
GTCACCACCTACGGCGATATCGCCCTGCTTGCCGGTTCACCGCGCGCAGCCCGACAAGTCGGCGGCGTATTACGTCGCTTACCCGAGGGCAGCAAATTACCGTGGTTCCGCGTCATCAATCGCCATGGCCGCATTTCTCTGCAGGGCGATGATCTCTTCCGCCAGCGCGATGCGCTGGAAGCCGAAGGCATCGAAGTCAGTGATGCCGGTGAGATTGAATTAGAGAAGTATCGCTGGGAGTACTAAGCGCAGCCATGCTGAAGTACGGGCGGGCAACACTGTGCAGCAAAGCTTCCCCGCCAAAGATGAAAGTAACGAGCAATCTGGAACAATCCGCCGATGCCACTCCACAAATTCGCGCCCATGCTGAGGTACGGGCAGTCAACACTGTGAAGTAAAACATCCCCGCCAAAAAAGATGAAAGCGACGAGCAATCTGGAACAATCCGCCGATGTCATTCCACAAATTCGCACCCATGCTGAGGTGCGGGTAGGCAACACTGTGGAGTAAAGCGTCACACGCCAGGGATGGCGTGTGCCGAGCGATCAGGGACGAGACAGCGACTTTACGCAACAATGTTGCCTACCCGCACACTCCCCCGCCCTGTTTTTAAGCGTAAACTCCCCGCCCCAGCTTTTATCACATACTCGTCGGCGCAGGCACCGAAGCAGAAGGCACCACCTGCGTTGGCGACGTTGACGGCACTGTGGTCGCCGCGCCTGGCGTGGTCTGCATCGCCATATTGGTCACAGGTACCAACAGCAGTTCCGCTTTCGTACCACCCTGATTGATCACCGGCTTCACCGTATCGGTAATGAACGCCAGTTTGCCATCAATAGCGATAGCCGCACTCAACAGAATCCGCGCATTCGGCTGAATATCGGCCGGGTTAAACGGCAGCACAAACTGGAACGGCGCCTGCTTCCCTTCAGTGCGCACCACATGCTGCGCCAGCACTTTCGATGGTGCATCGGCCAGTGAAGCGTCGGACAGCGTAACGGTCAGCACCGCATCCGGCGGCAACGCAATGCGCTGACGAATGTACACCGAACCACTAACATTAGGCTGCGTAATCGCAGCCTGCTGCCCCGCAACGGCGGAGCCCAGCGTTGGGGTAGCTACCGGCTTACTGTGATCGGCACAGCCAGCCAATGCTGCCGCCAGCGTCACACCGCTAATAACATGCCAGAGTTTCATCGATGTCGTCTCCTTATGAACACTATGATTGTCGGCGGACAAATTTTTGGGTAGCTTTTCAACCGCCGAATGCCCTTAATTCTGGCACAAAAAACCGGATTGCGCCCAAAAGCACTGCCAGCTCGCTGAAATCACGGCAAAATCATTGACGGAAACTGGTCGGATCTTTCACACTGAAGCGATTGCCCCCCAGAGGAATCTGCTATGAGCCAGGCACTGCAAAACCTGCTTAATTTACTCGATCTCGAAAAACTCGAAGAAGGCCTGTTTCGCGGCCAAAGTGAAGATCTCGGCCTGCGCCAGGTGTTTGGCGGCCAGGTCGTCGGTCAGGCGTTATACGCAGCAAAACAAACCGTGCCGGAAGAGCGCATCATCCACTCGTTCCACAGCTACTTCCTGCGTCCTGGTGATAGCGAAAAAGCCATCATTTACGATGTCGAAACCCTGCGCGATGGCAAAAGCTTCAGCGCGCGTCGTGTCAGCGCGGTGCAAAATGGTCACCCCATTTTCTACATGACAGCCTCATTCCAGGCACCCGAAAGCGGATTTGAGCACCAGAACACTATGCCTCAAGTACCGGGGCCGGATAACCTCCCCTCGGAGCAGGATCTGGCACAAAAACTGGCAGCCCATTTGCCGCTCAAACTCAAAGAAAAGTTTCTCGCTGAACGTCCACTGGATATCCGGCCGGTGCAAATCCATAACCCGCTCAAGGGCCGTGTTGATGAGCCGATGCGCCAGGTGTGGATTCGTGCCAACGGCAAGCTGCCGGACGATCGCCGCATTCATCAATACCTGCTGGGTTACGCCTCGGATCTCAACTTCCTGCCTGTGGCACTACAGCCGCACGGTAAAGGATTTTTAGAGCCTGACATGCAGGTGGCGACGATTGACCACTCCATGTGGTTCCACCGCCCGTTCGACCTTTCAGAGTGGTTGCTGTACAGCGTGGTGAGCACCTCAGCTTCAGGTGCACGTGGGTTTGTACGTGGGGAGTTCTACACGCAGGATGGGACACTGGTCGCGACTACCGTTCAGGAAGGCGTCATGCGCCAACGCGACGCATAATAAAAGGGGGCGATATTATCGCCCCCTCGTCTTTTTATAGTTTTAGCACACTGCTCTTCTACCGCGCATTTCTTACTGGTTGTAAGCGTTCTCGCCGTGGCTGTTCACATCCAGACCTTCACGTTCCTGATCTTCTGGAACACGCAGGCCAACGATCATATCCGCCAGTTTGAAGCCGATGAAGGCGACAACACCTGACCAGACAATGGTCACGCCGCAGCTGAACAGCTGAACCCAAACCTGATGGCCCATGGTCACGCCTTCTGCGTAGCCCACGCCGCCCAGTGAAGAGGAGGCGAACACACCGGTAAGAATACAACCCAGGATACCGCACACGCCGTGCACACCGAACACATCACATGGGTCATCCACACGCAGCCATTTCTTCAGGGTGGTCACACCCCAGATACCTGCCAGGCCACCGGCCAGACCGATAATCAGCGCACCGCCGACACCGACATAACCACAAGCCGGGGTGATAGCAACCAAACCGGCGATAAAGCCAGAACACGCACCCAGCAGAGAAGGTTTGCCACGCATTGCCCACTCACCGAACACCCATGACAGCACCGCACCTGCAGTCGCCACAACAGTATTCAGGAAAGCCAATGCTGCGATTTCGTTAGCTGAAGAAGCAGAACCGGCGTTGAAACCGAACCAGCCCACATACAGAATCGCAGTACCGGTGAAGACCATTGGCAGGTTGTGCGGCTTGAACGCTTCTTTACCGAAGCCAGCACGTTTGCCCACCAGATAAGCACCCACCAGACCCGCAACGGCTGCGTTGATATGAACAACGGTACCGCCAGCGAAGTCCAGCGCGCCGTCTTGCGCCAGCAGACCGCCAGCCCACACCATGTGTGCGATTGGCAGATAAGAGAGCGTCAACCAGACCACCACAAAAATCAGTACTGCTGAGAAGCGAATACGTTCAGCAATCGCGCCCACAATCAGGCCCACGGTGATACAGGCGAAGGAAGCCTGGAACGCGACGTGAATATACTGATAGAAGCTGCCCATCACTGCTTTCAGCTCGATATTTTTCAGCATCGCCCACTGGAAGTTACCGAAGAAGGCGTTGCCCTCGCTGAAGGCCAGTGAATAACCGTAAATCACCCACAGCACGCAGACTAATGCGAAGGTCACGGCAACTTGGGTCAGCATCGACAGGACGTTTTTACCGCGAATCAAACCGCCGTAAAACAGGGCGATGCCCGGAATCGTCATAAACAGTACCAGAGCGGTACAGATCATCATAAAGGCGTTATCCGCTTTGTCCGCAACGGCAGGTGCTGCCGCCATGGCCAGAGACGGTAACAGTGCCAGGCTGGTGAGGCCCAACTTAGTCATCATTTTATTCATTTCTTTCCATCCCATCACAATTCAGAGCCCCAGTTACAGTGCTGCTTCGTCGGTCTCGCCGGTACGAATACGAATAACGCGCTGCAGTTCTGCGACGAAGATTTTGCCGTCGCCAATTTTGCCGGTGTAAGCGGCTTTGCTGATGACATCCACCACTTCATCGAGTTGATCGTCCGCAATCGCGATATCAATTTTAACTTTTGGCAGGAAGTTCACGCTGTACTCGGCACCGCGATAAAGCTCTGCGTGACCTTTCTGGCGACCAAACCCCTTCACTTCGGTAACAGTCAGTCCCTGAATGCCAATGGAGGATAAAGCTTCACGCACGTCCTCCAGCTTAAATGGTTTGATTACCACGGTAACCAGCTTCATACGTTCCCCTCCAGATAATAAATTGAGTGAGTCTCGCGGACACGAGGAGATATAAGCAAACGCTGTGCCATAAATGAAAAAAGGTGAGCAGTCAGTGGCCTGGACGCGCTGTATCGCGCTTCGTTATGTGATGGGTGGCTCAGTTTGGAAACAGGACAAAAGAAAGGTGTTGCAATATTGCACCCCTTTGGTGCTTTCAGCCTCAAAGGAGTGCATCAATACAGAACAATCCGATAAATCTGCGCAAAAAAGGTGCAATTCACCCTTCTGCTTGCGCGGGGATGCTCGCCGCGAGTTCATCACCCGCCTGCTGTAGCTGATACATCTGCCAGTAACGACCCTGTTGAGCCAGCAACTGTGCATGCGTGCCACGCTCGGCAACCTGACCACGGTGCAATACCAGAATCTGATCCGCTTCGGTGATGGTAGAAAGGCGGTGTGCAATCACCACCAGCGTGCTGTGCTGGCGTAGTGCACGCAGCGCATGCTGAATCGCCTGCTCGGTACCGGAATCGATGTTGGCAGTCGCTTCGTCAAGAATCAAAATTTGTGGCAGCGAAACCAGCACTCGCGCCAGCGCCAGCAACTGTTTTTGCCCGACCGACAAATTGTTGCCTTGTTCACCCAGCCGCGTATGAATGCCCTCTGACATCGATCGTGCCAGCGGGGCGAGCTGCACTTTTTCCAGAGCCTGCCACACCTGCTCTTCCGGGATATCACGCCCGAGCCGCACGTTGGCTAACAAGGTATCTGCCAGCACCACCGGATCTTGCTGCACCATCGCGACACTTTGGCGTAACGCTTCATGCGACAACTGCGGTAAGGGACGACCATCCAGCTCGATGCTACCGCGTGTCACCGGGTAATATCCCATCAGTAAATTCGCCAGCGTACTTTTGCCACTGCCTGTATGCCCCACCAGCGCCACAAACCCACGCGCCGGAACCTCCAGACTAATGTGGCTCAGCACATCCCGATCATCGCGGTAGGCAAAACTGACATCGTGCAAAGCAATGCGCCCAGAAGCCAACGGCTGGTTATCGCCACCGTAGCCCTGCTGTGTGGCATCCATCAATTCAAAAATACGCTCGCCGGAAACCACCGCCTGTTGCAGCATCGATTGCTGCGTGGTGAGCTCTATCAACGGTTCATTCAGGCGTCCCAGATAGGTGATAAAGGCGTACAGCACGCCGACCTCAAACACCCCGGGCGTGGCAAAGCTGAACAGCATCAGCAGCCCACAGAGGATCATCGCCGAAAACAGACTCAACAGCGGACGCAACAAGAAACCGTCCAGTCGCAGAGTTTCCATGCGCGCCAGATAGTGTGAGCGGCTGGCCTCGCCCATGCGTTCACCAAAGCGCGCCTGCTGGCGAAACTGCTGGATCACGCTCATGCCGTTGATCACTTCATTGAAACCATTATTGATATCCGCCAGATAGCTACGCACACGACGTGCAATCGGCTTGCTGTAACGCTGATAAATCAGCATCACCGTGAGTACCAGCGGGAAGATGACAATCGCCACCAGCGCCATGCGCCAGTCGAGCGAGAACATTGCCACCAGCATCGCGCCAATCAGTGCCGCACTGCGCAGCACGGTGGCTACCACCGTGACGTAGAGATCTTTAATCACTTCAGTATCGTTGGTGACGCGCGAGATAATCTGCCCCACCGGCTGGGTATCAAAGGCGCTAAGCGGCTGACGCAGTGCCGCGTTCATCACGTCGACGCGCAACTGCTGTACCACACCAATCGCCGCGCGATTAAACAGCAGCGCCTGGAAATAGTGCAAACCCGCAGCCAGCAGTTGCAGCAAAATAAAGCACACCAGCAGCCCGATGGCGATGCCCCAGGGCATCTGGTGTTTCGCCACCAAATTATCTATGAAGTAGCTCACCAGCACCGGGCCGGTGACTTCCGCCGCCGCCGCGATCCACAGCATGCCAACCGCCAGCCACAGCGATTTGCGCCAGGGTTTGCCGTACGACAGCAGGCGTTTCAGGGTTGGCCACAAACGTTGCGATTTAGCCATGATTCGCCTCCTCTGTGGCTTCGTCTTCATCCAGCGCCGCTTCGAGTTGCTGATAGCGGTACATATCGCGATACCATCCCTCTTTCGCTAGCAGGCTGTCATGATCGCCGCGCTGAGTCACCGCACCTTGTTGCAACACCAGAATTTCACTGGCCTCGGTCAACGCCGATAAACGATGCGCACTGATGATCAATGTGCGGCCTTTGCCCCACTGCCGCAGGTTGTGCAGGATTTCATGCTCTGTGCGACCGTCCACCGCGGATAGTGCATCGTCGAGGATCAGGATTTCCGCATTCAGCAACAGCGCGCGGGCAATGGCAATACGCTGTTTTTGACCACCGGAAAGCATCACACCGCGCTCACCCACTTCGGTGTCATAGCCCTGCGGCAGACGGAGAATGTCATCGTGTACACAGGCCATGCGCGCCACGCGCTCAATTTCTTCCTGAGACGCATTCGGACGCCCCAGTGCCAGGTTATTGGCCACGGTATCGGAGAACAAAAACGGCGTCTGGCTCACCACCGCCAGCCGACTGCGCCAGCTATCAAGTCGCAGCTGCGTGAGCGGCAGGTTATGGTAGCGAATATCACCCTGGTCGATGTCGAAATGACGTTGAATCAGACTCAACAGCGTGCTTTTACCACAGCCGGTTGGACCGCACAGCCCCAACATTTGCCCCGGTTTCAGTTGAAAATTAACATGGCTCAGCGCCGCGCCAGAGTTGGCGGGATAATGGAATTCACGAATGGCGACCTGTAAATCTCCGGCGTCGGCAGGCAGGACTTTCTGCCCATCCTCCACCGCCGGCGCTTCCGCCAACAGCGCGCGAATGCGACTCCATGCCGCGCTACCGCGTTCAACGATATTGATCATCCATGCCAGCGCCAGCATCGGCCAAATCATCAGCCCGAGATACATAACGAAGCTGGTGAGCTGACCCAGCGTCAAACTACCGTGCCACACCATCCAGCCACCACCGGCAATCGCCAACAGGTTAGAGAAACCCACGGCGATATAGATGATGGGATCAAAGCGTGCATCAACCCGCGCTACATGCAGGTTCTTTTTACCCGTATCGCGGGCAATGTCTGCAAACTGCTGTGATTGATGATCCTCCAGGCCAAAGGCTTTGATCATCCGAATGCTGGTGAGGCTCTCCTGCGTTTGATCGTTCAGGCTGGAGAAGGCGGCCTGCGCCACTTTAAAGCGCTGGTGCAGACGCGAACCATCTTTCTGAATGGCAATCGCCATCAGCGGCATCGGGATCAGCGCCAGCAGCGTCAATTCCCAGCTGATTTGCACGCTCATCACTACCAGCACCACTAAGCCCATCACCAGCGAATCCACCAGCGTCAGGACGCCTTCACCGGCGGCAAACACCACGCGATCCACATCATTGGTGGCGCGTGCAATCAAATCACCAGTGCGATGACGCAAGTAGAACGCCGGATGCTGGCGACTCAGCTGGCGATAGAAATCTTCGCGTAATTCAACCGCGAGTTGGTAGGACGCACCGAACAGCAGCACGCGCCAGACATAGCGCAGCAGATAGACGATGACCGCCGTCACCAGCATCACGCCGATCCACATGAAAATTTTGCCGCTGCTTAAAGTGTGTTGCGTCACGCCATCGACAATCACGCCGACCACATGCGGCGGCAGCAGTTGCAATAACGCAATCACAATCAGCAAGCTGACGGCACCCAGATATCGCCGCCACTCGCGCAGGAAATACCAACTTAATTGGCTGAATAATCGCACAAGACGCTCTCTTTCTGTGGCCGTTCAGGGCGCTACCGGCAACGCGGTGGTGTATTTAATCTCTTCCATGGCGAAACTGGAGGTCACATCAATCAGGCCTGGCACGCCATTCACCAGACGTTTATAAAATGCATCGTAACTTTTCATATCGGCCACCTGGATGCGCAGCAGATAATCGTACTCTCCGGCCATGCGATAGAATGCCATCACTTCAGGCATCTGCTGTACCACGGCAACAAATTGCTGAAACCAGTCGCTGCTGTGCTGTTGTGTTTTGACAAACATGAAAGCGGTGAGAGAAAGGCCCATCTTCTCCCCATCCAGCAAAGCCACGCGCGCACGAATAATGCCATCATCTTCCAGCTTTTTCAGGCGTTTCCAGCACGGCGTGGTAGTGAGATTCACCGCATCCGCCAAGGCCTGCAGTGATAACGTGCAATCCTGTTGCAGTATCGCCAGCAAAGTGCGGTCAGTTTTATCTAGCATTCGGCGCTCCGGGAGAAAAATTTTCTCTTATTCGGGCATTATACCCGGATTAAAGCAACCTTATTTTCCTGCCAGTGCCTTACACTGTGCACAATAATGATTACGGATTCGTCACATGCAAACGCCCTGGGTTCGCCACGCCATCAATGAAATTAACGCCGATTTTCAACGCTCTGCGGATACGCATCTTATTCGCTTTGCGCTGGAGGATTTTCCGGGCATCCGCTTTTACCTCAAAGATGAAAGCACCCATCCGAGTGGCAGCCTGAAGCATCGCCTGGCGCGGTCGCTGTTCCTGTATGGGTTGGCCAATGGCTGGATCCGCGAAAATACGCCTATCATTGAGGCGTCATCCGGTAGCACGGCGGTGTCAGAAGCCTATTTTGCGCGTTTGTTGGGTCTGCCATTTATTGCCGTGATGCCCGCCAGCACGGCGAAACGTAAAATTGAAATGATCCGTTTTTACGGCGGCGAGTGCCATTTCGTTGCCGATCCTTGTCAGCTATATTGCGAATCGGAACGTCTGGCGCGTGAACTCAACGGTCATTTTATGGATCAGTTCACCTATGCCGAGCGCGCGACTGACTGGCGCGGCAACAACAACATCGCAGAAAGTATTTTCCGTCAGATGGCGCATGAGCCTTTCCCGGTGCCGCATACCGTGGTGATGAGCGCGGGAACCGGCGGGACTTCGGCCACACTGGGCCGCTATATCCGTTATCAGGGGCACGATACGCGTCTGCTGGTGGTGGATCCGCAGCACTCCGTGTTCTTTGATTTCTGGCATAGTCGTGACAGCGCGCTGCGTAGCGATCGCGGCAGCATGATTGAAGGCATCGGACGTCCGCGTGTGGAGCCGTCGTTTTTACCGGATGTGATCGACGAAATGATCAAAGTACCCGATGGCGCGACAGTGGCTGCGATGCTTCATCTGGAGAAAATTCTGGGTCGTCGCCCTGGCGCTTCAACCGGCACCAACTTCTGGGGCATGCTGCAGGTGGCGAAACGCATGCGGGAAAATGGCGAGCAAGGTTCGCTGGTGACACTACTATGCGACAGTGGTGAGCGTTATCCGGACACCTATTACAACCCGGAGTGGGTCGCGCAGCATATCGGGGATATTCAGCCGTGGCTGCGTGAGATGCAATAAAAAACCGGACATCCTGTCCGGTTCACTGTAAGCCTCAGCATTCGGGGGAATAATCGAGGTGTGGTGTGCTCATCCAGTGATTTAAGTAATGAGACACCGCCTGTGTCTCGCAATGTCCAATAATCGGCAAATGCGGCAGCGACGATTTCAATTGATGCATGGCGTTGCCCATGATGAACCCGCTGCCAACGCGCTCCAGCATTTCGCGATCATTCATCGCATCACCAAACGCCATACAATCCGCCATTGATAGCGACAGATGCTGGCACAGATGCGCCAGCGCCGCGCCTTTGTGGCAGTCCAGCGGCAGAACTTCCAGACAATCCCATGCGGAAAAACAGATATTGGCGCGCTCACCCAGGGCTTGCTGCAACTCTACTTTTAACGCCTGCAGCATCTCATGCGGCGCAATAAAGCAAATTTTGGTCACCTCATGCGCCGACATCTGACGCAAATCGCGCAGCTGATAATGGAAGCCGCTCATCAAGTGTGCTTCCAATGCTCCCAGCAACGGTTTATCGGTGAACCAGCCCTCATCGTTGAAGATATGAATCGATGTCGGCGTTTGCCAATGCGTGTGGATCACCTCTTCGGCTACAGAAGAGGACAGATCACAGCCAAACAGCTGCTGACCTTCCAGATCGTGAATGCGTGTGCCATTGCCGGTGATCAACCAGGCCGGCAGGGTGAGCTGTTCACGTACCACCTGCACATCCATCAGATGGCGGCCCGTGGCAAAGGCAATGGTGATATCGCGCTGATGCAAGGCATGCAGGGTGTCGATGGTTTCATTCCCTAACCGATGCGTCGGCAGTAACAACGTGCCATCCATATCAAATGCCGCGAGGCGAGCCATGCAATGTCTCCTGTCTGAGTGAGGAATCTACTATCGCCTGGTAATTACGGAACTAATAGTGAATACTTTCAGGAAACTGTTCCGGGTTTAGCCATGCGCCAACTTCATCGGGTTAATCAATTTCAGCGCCTGTGGCAACTCAGCCAGGGCGAGCCTCTGCGTTTGAGTGTTGCTGCCATGGCCCAACACTGTTTTTGCAGTGAGCGCCACGTACGTACCTTATTACGCCAGTGGCAGGATGCAGGCTGGCTGCACTGGCGCGGCGAATCCGGCCGCGGAAAACAAGGCGAACTGACATTTCTGATCTCACCTGAACAACTTCGCCAACAGCTGCTAACCCAGCAACTGGAAGCAGGCGAAGCGATACAAGCGTTGCAAGTATTGGATCTTCATCCTGAGCGGCTGGTGAAAATGCTGCGACCGCTGATGGGCGGCCAATGGCAGAATCAGGCACCGGTACTGCGTATTCCCTATTATCGCGCGATGGAGCCGCTGCGGCCGCTACGTCTGACCGGAAGAGCTGAGCAGCACCTGGTGCGGCAGATTTTCTCTGGCCTGACGCGCTTTAATGGCGACGATGTAGAAGGTGATCTTGCGCATCACTGGCAACATGATGGCAGCGGCTGTGACTGGTATTTCTGGTTACGACCTCAGCTCAGCTGGCACAACGATGAGCCAATTCAAGCTGCGCAGCTGGTTGCTCAGTTACAGCAGATTATGCAAACCGTGCGCGGCAGCCGCCTGCTGGCCTCTATCGAACGCATCGAGGCGCCACATCCGCTGGCTCTGCGTATTCAATTGCGTCAGAGCGACTACTGGCTGCCGCAGCGTCTGGCACATCAATACTGCCTGCTGCCACATCCTGATGCAGTGGATATAGGCAGTGGCCCCTGGAAGCTGACCCATTTCACTGATGAGCTGGTTCGCCTGGAAAGTCATGCCCGCTGGCATCTGCAACGACCGCTGATTCAGCTGGTGGAATACTGGATTACTCCACAGCTGTTTGCCCATGGTCTCGGCACCAGCTGTCGCCACCCGGTGCAAATCGCCATTGGTGATCCTGACGAGCTGGACGCATTGCGCCCGGTCGATCACAGCATCAGCCTCGGCTTCTGTTATCTGGCACCGCGCATTTCCGCCAGTTTCACTGCTGCTCAGGCAACAACACTGATTGCATTAATACAACACAGTGGCGTGATTCAGCAGTTACCGTTGGATGAAGGCTTGATTACCGCGAGCAAGGAGTTGCTGCCCGGTTGGCCCGTTCCCTCTGCCGGGATGACCACCGTCAAGCTGCCCGAAAAACTCACACTGCACTACCATCTTCCTATCGAACTGCATGTGATGGCGCAGGCGCTGGTGCCTTTGCTGGCCCATCAGGGCTGCGAATTAACCTGCGTTTTTCATGATGTGAAAAACTGGCGTGACGATATCGACCTGAGCGATGCCGATGTGGTGATGGGTGACCGGTTAATTGGCGATGCGCCGCTGTTTACCCTGGTGAACTGGCTGGAGAACGATCCCGTATGGACTCCCTTACGTGCCCCGGTACTACAAGCGCCACTCATCGCTATCGCCCATCAGCCCGACCCAGAGCAACGCGCAGCATTAACACAGCAATTGTTCCAGCAGCTGATGGGTGACGGACATCTGTTGCCGCTGTTTAACTATCGCTATCAGGTGTTTGCCCCGCCCGGCGTTGAAGGCATCCAGCTCAATACATTGGGCTGGTTTGATTTCACCCGCGCCTGGATTCCACCGCCCGCAACCGCAGGGGCTGTTCAGCCCGCGCCCGAGCCAGTACCATAGACGCACTGATTTTTGGGGAAATTGAGATGAAACGAGCCGTTGTCGTATTCAGTGGCGGACAAGATTCCACCACCTGCTTGATTCAGGCACTGCAGCAGTATGATGAAGTGCACTGTGTCACCTTCGATTATGGTCAGCGCCATCGCGAAGAGATTGAAGTCGCGGCAGAACTGGCGCACAAACTGGGGGCGCGTGCACACAAAGTACTGGATGTGACGCTGCTCAATGAGCTGGCAGTCAGCAGCCTGACGCGCGATAACATTCCAGTGCCCACTTACGATCCTGACGCCAGCGGGTTGCCGAGCACTTTTGTGCCGGGCCGCAATATTCTGTTCCTGACCTTAGCCTCTATCTACGCCTATCAGGTGGAAGCCGAGGCGGTGATTACCGGTGTCTGCGAAACAGATTTCTCCGGCTACCCTGATTGCCGCGATGAGTTCGTTAAAGCGCTCAACAATGCCGTGAGTCTCGGTATGGCGCGCAACGTTCGCTTCGAAACGCCACTGATGTGGCTGAATAAAGCGGAAACCTGGGCGCTGGCCGATTACTGGCAACAGTTGCCACTGGTGCGGGCGGAAACCCTGACCTGTTATAACGGTGTGAAAGGCGATGGCTGTGGTGAATGCGCGGCTTGCCATCTGCGCGCGCGCGGGTTGGCGGATTATCAGGCTAATGCTTCAGCCGTCATGGCAGCGATGAAACAAAAAAGCGGCCTTAACTGATTGCGCTAAATCGGTGGCTCGCAGTGATTGCGCGGCCTGGCTGGTTGGGAGGGTTTAGCTGATTCGCTAGCAGGAAATAATTGAGCTGCTTCGCTAGCAGGAACTGATTGAGCGTCTTCGTTCGCTGCAATTCATTGGGCTACTTAACTAGCTGGAACTTATTAAGCGGTTTAGCTGGCTGGCGTTTCTGACGCCAGCTCGCTCTGCTGTTAATGGCTTTCTACCATCAATGCCGACAAACGGTCGCGCAACTCCCCTTCCATCGGTACCGCTTTTTGCGTACGCAAATCGATGCAGACGAAAGTTAACGCGGCGTCTGCCACCACGGTGTTATCACCCGCCAGCAGCACGCGCTGCGAAATAATGCCGCTTTTGCCATTCAACTGTGACACTTCGCTCTCAATATGTAATACGTCGCCCAGCACCGCCGGACGACGATAGTTAATATTGATATTGACCACCACAAACGCCAGCTTCTGATCCATCAGCCAGTGAAAAGCATCGACATCCTCCAGCCATTGCCAGCGCGCCTCTTCCAGAAACTCGAGATAACGTGCGTTGTTCACATGCTGATAAACGTCCAGATGATAGCCGCGTACTTTGATTGTGGTTTGCATTGTTACTCCTGTTCAGACTGTGAATGCCAACTGGTATGACCTGTTGAGCATAGCACAGCCTGATTGGGTGCTTTATCAATCCTTCTAAGTCGCGACCCGCCTCACAGTTTCAGGCGATCGCTGTTACGTTCGACCAGCGCATTGCCGATGCCCGGTATTTCCTTAAGCTGATCGATGGCGGTAAACGGACCATATTGCTCGCGGTAACTGACAATCGCCTGAGCTTTCTTCAGGCCGATGCCGTTCATTGCGGCTGCGAGCTGTTCAGCGCTGGCTAGATTGATGCTGACCTGTCCCTCTTGCGGCGAGGATACTTGCGTCGCCTGCGTTTCGCTGGGGCTTTCGGCCGCAGACAGTCCGGTGGTATAGAGTGCGCCACCCAGCGCCAGCGTGATACATAGAGCGCGAAAAGTTGATTTCACCATGCTGTGTTTCTCCTTGTGTTTGACAGCCACAGCAGAGTGTCACAGCGTGTTTTCAGGCTCAAAAGGGCAATTCCAGAAATGGAAAAGGCCGCAGAAGCGGCCTTTGAGTGTTGCAGCGGATTCACATTTTTTGTGAGGCTTACTGGTTTTGTGCAGCCGCGCCGTATTTGATTTTCGCGTCTTTGCGCAGGTTTTCCAGCAGCGCTTCAAACGCAATCTGTGCGTTATTCTGCGTCACGCCTTTCACCATCTCATCAATCTGCGCCTGCGGCATATTACCCGGGCTGACTTTATCCAGTGCGACCAGCACCACGTTGCCCTGCATATCTTCGCTCACGCCCCAGGACGGTTTGTTGTCCGCGGGTTGTGGCAAGTTAAAGGCAGACTGCGCAACCGGATCTTGTGCATTACGATCAAAGGATTTGCTGGCGCTCAGGGTCAAGCCTGCCGCTTTCAGCGCATCTTCTTTACCGGCTTTCAGATCAACCAGCAGCTTATCGGCCTGCGCTTTAGCCTGCTGTGTGGCTTTGTCATGCTTCAGCGTGTCGGCAATCTGCGCTTTCACCTGGTCCAGCGGTTTCACGGCTTCAGGCTTGTGCTCACTGATGCGCAGCACGAATGCACGATCGCCATCGACGCTGATGATGTCAGAGTTATTACCCGGCGCACCGTTTTGGCCCACCAGTCCACCGTTGAAGATCGCCTGCTTGACCTGATCGAAATCGAGTTCAGCCGGAACATTATCACGCGTGATCCAGCCGGTTTCCGTGACTTTCAGACCGGAAGCCTGTGCCGCACCCGCCAGCGACTCGTTGTCATTGCTGGCCGCTTCACTGACTTTCTGCTGCAGCTTGTAAAAGGCGTCGACTGCTTTTTCCTGCTTCACCTTGTCAGCAACGGCGTCATGGATCTCAGCCAGCGGCTTAATCTGCTCGGCCTGGATATCATCCAGACGTACCACCAGGAAACCGACTGAAGATTTGATCACGCCAGACAGTTGGCCTTTCTGCGTCAGGTTGGCATTTTTCAGCTCATCCGGCGTGGTACCCGGCTCCAGCCAACCCATATCGCCGCCTTTGCGTGCCGAAATTGGGTCAATGGATTTGCTTTTTGCCAGCGTAGCGAAGTCTTCACCCTTCTTCAGCGCTTCCAGAACGGCATTGGCATCCGCTTCAGTTTTGGTCTGAATCACGCTGTAGCGATTGCGCTGCGGCTGTGAGTAGTCAGCTTTGTGTTGATCGAACCAACTCTGAATGTCCGCTTCGCTCACGGTTTCCTGCATGCTGGCAGCATCCATTTTGATGTAGCTGACGCGGAACTGCTCAGGTGCCATGAAGCTGTTCTGATGCTGCTGGTAATACTGATTGATCTCATCATCACTGGCCGTTTGTTTCGCTGCCAGCGCGTTAACATCAATCACCGCCTGACGAATTTCACGCTGCTGCGAGACCAGGTCTACCAGCTTGCTGGTTTCACCTTTCAGCATGAAATCGGTATTAGCGATCGCATTGATCAACTGCTGAGTGGCCAACTGCTTACGCAGCGCCGCCGCGTACTGATCCGGCGTAAAGCCCATCTGAGTGATTAAGCCGTTGTATTTCGCGTTATCAAACTTGCCGTTAGTCTGGAAAGCTTTTTGATTGAAGATCGCCTGCTTGATCTGATCATCGCTAATGCCAATCTTCAGATCTTTGATGTATTGATCAAGCAACGCCTGATCAATCAGCTGAGACAGCGCCTGCTGACGCATCTGCTGCATGTAACCTTCGTTGCTGGCCAGCTGCGAGAATTGATCGCCCAGCATCTGCTGCTGACGATTACGCTCGTTGTTAAAGCCCTGCTCAAGCTCTGCACGGCTAATTTCATGGCCATTAACTTTGGCGGCATAATCGCTGCCACCGCCGATCAGGTAGTTGCCCACCCCGGTCAGTACGAAAGACAGGATGATCAACCCCAGAATGATCTTGAGCACGACATGATTCGACGCCGCGCGTAAATTGTCCATCATGGTATGACAACACTCCGCTGTAGTGTGAATGTAAAGCTCTGACACGATGTCATCATCGTGCAACTGCTGTTCAGGCTGGCAGTTGGCAACCATGCGGAGACAATAGCCTGTGGCCATCGCCGCGCATCAAGAATAAAAAAGGCACATCAAAAATGATGTGCCCGTATGTTACATGAGAACGGCTTTTTCGTCCTCAATCCATAGAAGAAAATGCTTCAATGGATGTGTCAGCGGTCATTAATTGACTGAGTCTTTCAGTGCTTTACCTGCACGGAAGCCCGGAACTTTACCAGCCGGGATGGTGATCTCTTTACCGGTTTGCGGGTTACGGCCTGTACGAGCAGCACGCTCACGTACAGAGAAAGTACCGAAACCAACCAGTGCCACTTCATCACCGCCTTTCAGCGCGTCAGAAACGGAGCCCATGAATGCATCTAACACACGTCCCGCTGCTGCTTTAGAAATGTCAGCGTCTGCAGCAATTTTGTCGATCAACTGTGACTTATTCACTCTATTCATCCCCTCTTTTATTATTCACATCGCACCCGCGCTTCCCGCCCGGTGCGAACGCGCAGCCAGTTATATCAAGCCTGTGGAGCTGAAACAACGGTATTCATCTTAATCGTTGATTCAACAGCCCCCTAAATTAGCGGCACAAAAAAAAGCTGGCAAGCACCATTTGGCCTGCCAGCTTCGCTTTTTAACGGTTTTTGCCGTTAATCACTATTTTGCCGTCGCAACCTGCATGCCGTAAGGCGCATTTTCCAGTGCCAGGTTCAGCACTTCTTCAATACGCTTCACAGGATGGATGGTCAGATCGGCAATCACGTTCTGTGGAATCTCTTCCAGATCGCGCTTATTTTCATCCGGGATTAACACGGTTTTGATGCCACCGCGATGCGCGGCCAGGAGCTTCTCTTTCAGACCACCAATTGGCAGCACCTGACCGCGCAGAGTGATCTCACCTGTCATCGCCACATCAGAGCGCACCGGGTTACCGGTCAGACAAGAAACCAGTGCCGTACACATGGCTATACCGGCACTTGGACCATCTTTCGGCGTTGCCCCTTCCGGCACGTGCACGTGGATGTCACGTTTCTCGTGGAAATCCCCGTTAATGCCGAGTTTCTCCGCACGTGCGCGAACCACTGTCAGCGCAGCCTGGATAGACTCCTGCATCACTTCACCCAGTGAGCCGGTATAAGTCAGTTTGCCTTTACCCGGTACGCAGGCGGTTTCAATGGTCAGCAAATCGCCCCCCACTTCCGTCCATGCCAGACCGGTGACCTGACCTACGCGGTTTTCAGTGTCCGCTCGACCATAATCAAAGCGCTGCACGCCCAAGAAGTCGTGAAGGTTTTCACCATTAATCTTGATGCTCTTCTTACTTTTGTCCATCAGCAGCGTTTTTACTGCTTTACGGCACAGCTTGGAGAGTTCACGTTCCAGACTACGCACGCCCGCTTCACGGGTGTAGTAACGAATAATGCCGATGATGGCGCTATCGTCAACACTGATCTCTTTTTCTTTCAGTGCATTACGCTCAATCTGTTTCGGCAGTAAGTGCTGTTTGGCGATATTCAGTTTTTCATCTTCGGTATAACCCGAGAGACGAATCACTTCCATACGATCCAGCAGCGGTGCCGGGATGTTCATGGAGTTGGAGGTCGCCACAAACATCACATCGGAGAGATCGTAATCCACTTCCAGATAGTGATCGTTGAACGCAATGTTCTGCTCTGGATCCAGCACTTCCAGCAGTGCCGAAGCCGGATCGCCACGCATATCGGACGACATCTTATCGATCTCATCCAGCAGGAACAGCGGGTTCTTCACGCCAACTTTCGCCATTTTCTGGATCAGTTTGCCCGGCATAGAACCGATGTAAGTACGGCGATGCCCACGGATTTCCGCTTCATCACGTACACCGCCCAACGCCATACGCACATATTTACGGCCGGTGGCTTTCGCGATCGACTGACCCAGCGAGGTTTTACCCACGCCTGGCGGTCCGACGAGGCACAGAATTGGGCCCTTAATTTTGCTAACGCGACTCTGCACCGCAAGATACTCAAGAATGCGGTCTTTCACGCGTTCCAGACCGTAATGATCGGTATCCAGCGTTTCCTGCGCCTTCAGCAGGTCTTTTTTCACTTTGCTGCGCGCGACCCACGGAACCTGAACCATCCAGTCGATATAACCGCGTACCACGGTGGCTTCTGCAGACATCGGCGACATCATTTTCAGCTTCTGCAGTTCTGCTTCGGCTTTTTCGCGCGCTTCAGTCGGCATTTTTGCCGCTTCAATTTTACGTTTCAGCGCTTCGTATTCGTCCGGCGCATCATCCATTTCGCCCAGCTCTTTCTGAATGGCTTTCATTTGCTCATTCAGATAGTACTCACGCTGGCTTTTCTCCATCTGCTTTTTCACGCGATTGCGAATGCGCTTCTCAACCTGCAGCAGATCGATTTCGGATTCCATCATCGCCATCAGATATTCAAGACGTTCGTTGATGTCGGACATTTCCAGCACTGACTGCTTATCAGCCAGCTTCAGCGGCATATGCGCTGCCACGGTGTCGGCGAGACGCGCCGCATCGTCGATGCTGTTCAGTGAGGTCAAAACCTCAGGAGGAATTTTTTTATTCAGTTTGATGTAGCCTTCAAACTGATTAATCGCCGTACGCACCAGCACTTCCTGCTCACGCTCTTCAATTTCTGGCGAGATCAGGTATTCGGCCTGGGCAACAAAATGGTCGCCATTATCAGCCAGTGTGGTGATGTGCGCACGCTGCAAGCCTTCAACCAGCACTTTCACCGTGCCATCGGGCAGCTTGAGCATCTGCAATACGGAAGCGACGGTCCCTACAGAGAAGAGATCGTTAATACCAGGTTCATCCGTTGAAGCCTCTTTCTGGGCAACCAGCATGATCTTCTTGTCATGATCCATTGCGGCTTCGAGGCAACGAATCGATTTTTCCCGACCAACAAACAACGGAATTACCATGTGCGGATAAACCACCACGTCGCGCAAAGGCAACACGGGGATTTCAATGCGTTCAGAACGCTCAGGATTCATAGAGCTCTCTCTTAGTTTAATGTCCGCCAGGTGATGGGTACCGCGTAAAAGAAGTTTGCAGTTCAACCCACAGGATATTGAGTATATGGGGATGCTTGGTCGACATTCAATGTCAGGGGAGAGAGAAAAACAAAAGGGGAAACATTTTCCCCTTTTTTAAGATAACAACATGGTTAGATTGTTTATTTATTCGCCAGAAGCCTGAGCTTCGTGCTTACCATAAATCAACATCGGCTCGGATTGACCGTCAATCACTGACTCATCAATCACCACTTTTTCCACGTCATCCATCGATGGCAGATCGTACATGGTTTCCAGCAGCGCACCTTCTACGATAGAACGCAGACCACGCGCGCCGGTTTTGCGTGACATCGCTTTCTTAGCGATCGCCGTCAGAGCTTCATCACGGAACTCCAGCTCCACACCTTCAAGGTTAAACAGAGCCTGGTACTGTTTGGTCAACGCATTCTTCGGTTCGCGCAGAATCTGAATCAGGGCTTCTTCACTCAATTCACTCAGCGTCGCCACCACCGGCAGACGACCAATGAATTCTGGAATCAGACCAAATTTGATTAGATCTTCTGGCTCAACCTGCGACAGCAACTCGCCTTCGCTGGCTTTTTGCGATTTACCTTTCACCGTAGCGCCGAAGCCGATACCGGATCCGGTTTCCACGCGCTGGGAAATCACTTTGTCAAGGCCAGCAAAAGCACCACCACAAATGAACAGGATCTTAGACGTATCAACCTGCAGGAACTCCTGCTGTGGATGCTTACGTCCACCCTGCGGCGGAACGGCGGCAACGGTACCTTCGATAAGCTTCAGCAACGCCTGTTGTACGCCTTCACCGGAAACGTCACGCGTGATTGACGGGTTATCTGACTTACGAGAAATCTTATCGATTTCATCGATATAAACGATACCGCGCTGTGCTTTCTGCACATCGTAATCACACTTCTGCAGCAATTTCTGGATGATGTTCTCCACATCCTCACCCACATAACCGGCTTCGGTCAGGGTGGTGGCATCCGCCATGGTGAACGGAACATCCAGCAAACGCGCCAGGGTTTCAGCCAGCAAGGTTTTACCGCTACCGGTTGGACCGATCAGCAGAATGTTACTTTTGCCCAGTTCGATTCCATTACTGGTATCGCCGTTGCGCAGACGTTTGTAGTGGTTATAGACCGCTACCGCCAGCACTTTTTTCGCCCTTTCCTGACCGATGACGTAATCATCTAAATGATGACGGATTTCATGCGGTGTCGGCAGTGCACTGCGCTCACGGTGCGGAGCCACTTCTTTAATCTCTTCGCGAATGATGTCGTTGCATAAATCAACACATTCGTCGCAAATATACACTGACGGCCCGGCAATCAGCTTACGGACTTCATGCTGGCTTTTGCCGCAGAAAGAGCAGTACAGCAACTTACCTGAACCGTCTTTGCGCTTATCTGTCATCAGCTAACCTCTTTTCGTTCTCAGACCCAATTTGGTGTACGGCACTGGCCGCACATCAACGGCCGATATTCATGCAACTCATCGTGCTGCCCCGTTAACTATAGCGTAAGGGGCAGCCAGATGTGTCTTATTGGCGATGCGTCAGGATGGAATCGACCAAGCCATACTCTACCGCTTCGCTGGCAGAGAGGAAACGATCGCGCTCAGTGTCGCGTTCGATCTCTTCCAGTGATTTGCCGGTATGTTCAGCCATCAACTCATTCATACGCTGCTTCACTTTCAGAATTTCACGCGCATGGATTTCGATATCCGTCGCCTGGCCCTGATAACCGCCCAGCGGCTGGTGAATCATGACGCGGGAATTCGGCAGGCAGAAGCGCTTACCTTTGGTACCTGCAGTCAGCAGGAACGCACCCATTGAACAAGCCTGACCCATACAAATGGTGCTGACGTCCGGCTTGATAAATTTCATAGTGTCATAAATCGACATCCCGGCAGTAATCACGCCGCCTGGCGAGTTAATGTAGAGATAAATGTCTTTTTCAGGATTCTCAGCTTCCAGAAACAGCATCTGCGCCACGATCAGGTTGGCCATATGATCTTCAACCTGGCCGGTCAGGAAGATCACACGCTCTTTGAGCAGGCGGGAGTAAATGTCGTATGAACGCTCGCCGCGCGAGGTTTGTTCGACCACCATTGGCACCAGCGCCATGTGCGGTGCAGTAAATTCACGATCGCCACTGTATGACATTACCGTCTCCTGATAAATTTCATTGGCAACATTCTGTACCGATATTACGTGAGGCGCGTCGGGAAAACTATGCGCTGCCTTCTCACTCCGACATAACAGGACGGTTAATCAGCCAGTCTCACTGTTTTCATGCATTCTCCCTGTATCTGGGGATGCTGCCCAGTTGTTTCAAGCATAACAACCTTTTGCCCATTCGCTAACACGGAAAAAGAGCTTAGCGAACAATTTGCCGATTAATTAGGCAAATAGAGGACAAATCTGTGCGGTTAGCGCCTTAAAACGAAAAAGCCCGCGACTTTTCAGTCGCGGGCTTCGCACTTTCGGTTAACTAACGAATCAGGCCGCTGAGGTCTGGTTCATCAGTTCCTGGAAGTTGGTTGCTTTATCGGTCACTTTGGCTTTCGCCAGAACCGCTTCAACAGCCTGCTCTTCCAGCGCAACGTTGCGCATGTTGTTCATCAGCTCGTTGTTCTTGCTGTAGAACTCGATCACTTCCTGCGGATCTTCGTATGCAGAAGCCATCTCTTCGATCAGCGCTTTAACGCGGTCTTCGTCAGCTTTCAGCTCGTTGATGCGAATCACTTCGCCCAGCAGCAGACCGACAACAACGCGACGTTTAGCCTGCTCTTCGAACAACTCACGTGGCAGTTCGAAAGCTTGCTTCTCGTTGCCACCAAAACGCTGAGCAGCCTGACGACGCAGAACGTCGATTTCGCTGTCGATCAGTGCCACTGGCACGTCGATGTCGTTGGCTTCAACCAGACCATCAATCGCCTGAGATTTTACGCGGTTACGAATAGCGCCTTTCAGCTCACGATCCATGTTCTTACGCACTTCTGCACGCAGACCGGCAACGGAACCATCTTCAACGCCAAAGCGCTTGATGAACTCTTCAGTCAGTTCTGGCAGCTCGCGAGTTTCCACTTTTTTCAGCACGATTTCGAACTTCGCGTCTTTCCCTTTAAGGGTTTCAGCGTGGTAATCGTCCGGGAATTTCACGTCGATAGTGAAGGTTTCGCCCGCTTTGTGGCCAACAACACCTTCTTCGAAGCCTGGGATCATACGACCCTGGCCCATCGCCAGTACGAAGTCAGACGCTTTGCCGCCTTCGAACTCTTCGCCGTCTACTGAACCGGAGAAGTCGATGGTTGCGCGATCTTCAGCAGTCGCTGCTGCATCGCTCTCTTTCCAGGTCGCCTGCTGCTTCTGCAGGGTTTCCAGCATGGTATCAACGTCAGCATCGGTGACTTCAACCACTGGCTTCTCGACTTCGATATCATCCAGGCCTTTCAGCTCAACTTCAGGATACACTTCGAACTCAACCGCGTAGGTGAAATCTTCACCTTCTTTGTACTCACCTGGCACGTAGTTTGGTGCGCCAGCTGGGTTGATTTTCTCTTTGATGATGGCGTCAACGAAGTTGCGCGTCATCAGCTCGCCCAGCACGTCCTGGCGAACAGAAGCACCGTAGCGCTGAGAAATGATGTTTGCCGGCACTTTGCCTTTACGGAAACCGTCGATACGGACTTTCTTAGCCACTTCCACCAGTTCTTTCTTCACTGCGCTTTCGATGCTGTCAGCTGCAACAGTAATCGAAATGCGACGGCCCAGACCCTGAGTGGTTTCTACTGAAACTGTCATCTTGTTACCTCAAAAAATCACGTGCTCGGTCAACTTCAGACACCACACATTAAATGCGCCGTATCCAACAATCGGGACGGCCTCTGCAGGCAGAACCTAATCCCTGTCACCAGAAGCGTCCCGAAGACATTCCGGAAAAATAGACGCCGCATTATAGCGGCATCGCTGGAATGAGTCGAGGCTGCAAACTCACCACTTTTTAGCGGTTTTGCTGCTTTTTTGCGCCATGGATCGCGTTTGAGGGTAATAGATGAAAAGAAAACGGCCCGCAGGCCGTTTTGAGAGAGGATGAAGTGTGAACTCAGGCGAGGGTACCCGCTCCACGACAGTTCGGTGACGCCAGCACGGTATCTTGCAAGCCATCCCACTCTTTTTGCGTGTAAGTGTGTAGTGCCAGTGCGTGCACGCTCCCTGCTAACTCTTCGGTCAATTCGCCATAAATGGCGCGATGACGCTGCAGGAATCGCTGGCCGGTAAACACATCGCTGACAATCACCACTTTAAAGTGACTTTCAGAACCAGCGGGCACGTTATGACGATAGCTTTCATCATGCACTTCGAGATGTGCAGGTTCGAACGCCTTACGCAGCTTTTCTTCTATTTGTTCGCGAATCATTGTTAACACTCCTCAACGGCGAGCGCTGTGCCCATCTGTTTAAATATTAGTAGGTTTTTAGCCCAACCCGCAGGCGCGCCGGAAATAATTCCTGATCTGCTGCGCATCTTAACGGGCTCATGCGTCAGGTCAATGCTGTTGCATGACCGCCTGTCCGAAAAAAGCCTTTACAATCAATTTCCACTGGCACGGGGCTTTTTTCGCCGTCGCGCAATGCTATGATGGCCGCAGTTTTGCAAACCAACCCATATGCTAACGAGAATGAGTATGTTGAAAAAACTGTTATTCCCTCTGCTGGCTGCGTTTATTTTAGCCGGCTGTGCCAGCAATAACACCACCCTGAACATTCAGCCTAAGATCCAGCTGCCACAGCAAGATCCCGGTCTGATGGGTGCCACCATCAGCGTTAACGGTGCCGATCAGCGTTCCGATCAGGCACTGGCAAAAGTGAATCGTGACGGTCAGTTAGTCACCTTAACACCATCGCGCGATCTGCGTTTCCTGTTACAGGAAGTGCTGGAGAAGCAGATGACAGCACGCGGTTATATGATCGGACCAAACGGTGCGGTTGACCTGCAGATTGTCGTCAATGGTCTTTACGCTGATGTGACACAAGGTAACGTGCGTTACAGCATTACCACTAAAGCTGACATTTCCATCATTGCAACCGCGAAAAACGGTAACAAGCAGGTTAAAAACTATCGTCAGACTTACAGCGTAGAAGGCGCATTCACCGCCACTAACGCGAAGATCACCAACGCGGTCAACTCTACCCTGAGCGACGTGATTGCTGATATGGCGCAGGACACCAGCGTTCACGAATTTATTAAACAGAACGCCCGCTAATTCCTCAGCTATTCTGCCCGGTCATCTTTGGCCGGGCATCATTTCAGGTTGGTTATGACTTCTCACTATCTGCGCATTTTCACCCAACGTAATGCAGCCGTATTACTGCTGCTCGGTTTTGCTTCCGGACTGCCTTTAGCACTCACGGCCGGGACCCTACAGGCGTGGATGACCGTAGAGAATGTCGACCTGAAAACCATCGGTTTCTTCTCCCTTGTCGGCCAGGCTTACGTGTTTAAGTTCCTGTGGTCGCCGATGATGGATCGCTATACCCCGCCGTTTCTTGGCCGTCGCCGTGGCTGGCTACTGGTCACTCAACTCGCACTGATCGCCGGTATTATCGCCATGGGCTTTATGCAGCCTTCGCGCGATCTGACGCTGCTGGCTGCCCTGGCCGTGCTGGTTGCCTTCTGTTCTGCATCGCAGGATATCGTGTTTGATGCCTGGAAAACCGATGTGCTACCGCCAGAAGAACGGGGCAGCGGAGCCGCGATTACTGTGTTGGGTTATCGCCTGGCGATGCTGATTTCAGGCGGACTGGCGCTGTGGCTGGCCGATCGCTATCTGGGATGGCAGGCGACTTACTGGTTAATGGCACTGTTGATGTTGCCAGGTTTGATTGCGACATTGCTGGCCAAAGAGCCCGCAGCACCCGCGCGCGAGCCGCACACCCTGCGTCAGGCCGTTTCGTTCCCGCTCAAAGACTTCTTCCTGCGTAACAATGCCTGGCTGCTGATCACCTTAATCATCCTTTATAAGCTGGGTGATGCTTTTGCTGCGTCGCTCACCACCACCTTCCTGATTCGCGGTGTAGGTTTCAGCGCCGGCGATGTCGGACTGGTGAATAAAACGCTGGGATTGCTGGCAACCATCATTGGTGCGCTGTACGGCGGTGTGCTGATGCAACGCCTGAGCCTGTTCCGTGCCCTGATGATTTTCGGCATTCTTCAGGCCGTTTCCAACTTCGCTTACTGGCTATTGGCCGTGACGCCGCCTCATTTATGGAGCATGGCGAGCGCGGTGTTCATTGAGAACCTTTGCGGAGGGATGGGCACCGCCGCCTTTGTTGCCCTGCTGATGACGCTGTGCAACAAATCGTTTTCCGCGACACAGTTCGCGCTGCTCTCGGCGCTTTCTGCCGTCGGGCGTGTCTATGTCGGACCGGCAGCGGGATGGCTGGTTGAGCTGTGGGGCTGGCCGACCTTCTACGCTTTCACTGTGTTCGCTGGCGTGCCTGGCTTATTGCTGTTGTGGATCAGCCGCGGCACTCTGCAAGCCATTCAGCAAGACGGACGTTTTGTCATGCGAAGCCTGTGGCCGCAAGGCTATCGCTGGACAGTGCGCCTGTTTAGCGCCGGCTGTGGCCTGCTGGCGCTCTGGTTAGTGCTGCTGGCACTAAATGCGGCTGACGTCTGGCATGTCAATGCCTTGCTGACTCCGCTTTTTGAGTGGGGCATGGCACTAGCGCTGGTGGCCGTGGCGCTAGGTGTGATTCTGGATTGTCTGGCGTTAAGAAAAATGCCGGGAAAAAATCTGAGTTAAGTAATGATAATTTGCCAGCGGCTAAATATTTGGCTAAAAAAAATCCAACGAACTCATTTTAACGAATAGCATTTTTTTCATCGCGAAAAAGAAACATTAAATTAACAACCCTGGATTATATTTAAATCCGGTGCGCAATTACTTTGTAGAAAACTCATCACCCAAATGCTACATAATTGTTAAATAAATGGGCATTAATAGTACGGTTTATGCTTTCCCTGATTTTTCTGCGGTTTCTATCATTGTTTTTTGTTATATTGACGCCAACTGCTTGTCGCAATTAATAATTTGTCACCCTGCGCAACATCTGTGACACCCTTAGCAAAAGGTGTCAACAGCCTTCTGACACATCCTTAAGCTGGTTTACACTGCATAAACCTTCCCGTAAAATGCGCGCACACTTAAACGACAATAGAGCCCTTTGTCATTGAGGTCGTTAAATGAGACTCAGGAAATACAATAAAAGTTTGGGGATTTTGTCATTAATTGCAGGCGCTGTATTACTCAGTGGCTGCGATAGTGCGTTGTTAAATCCCAAAGGACAGATTGCACTGGAGCAACGTTCGCTGATTCTGACAGCTTTTGGCTTGATGATGATCGTGGTTATCCCGGCAGTCTTCATGGCAGTATTCTTTGCCTGGAAATATCGGGCAACCAATACTAATGCGACTTATAGCCCTAACTGGTCACACTCTAACAAAGTGGAAGCCGTGGTCTGGACGATTCCAATCCTGATCATTATCTTCCTCGGCGTGCTGACCTGGAAATCAACCCACGCACTTGAGCCAAGCAAACCGCTGGTCTCTGATGTGAAGCCGGTTGAGATCGATGTGGTTGCGCTGGACTGGAAATGGCTGTTTATCTACCCGGAACAGGGTATTGCAACCGTGAACCAGATTGCCTTCCCGGCAAATACTCCGGTGAACTTCAAGATCACCTCCAACTCCGTAATGAACTCCTTCTTTATTCCTACGCTCGGTAGCCAGATCTACGCCATGGCGGGCATGCAGACTAAACTGCACCTGATCGCCAATGAGCCAGGAACATTCGACGGTATCTCTGCGAACTTCAGTGGTCGCGGTTTCTCTGGCATGAAGTTTAAAGCTATTGCAACCAAAGACGATGCGGAATTCCAGCAGTGGGTGGCTAAAGTTAAAGCAGCACCTAACGCGCTGACCACCATGGATGATTTCGAGAAACTGGCTGCGCCAAGCGAAAATCACCCGGTGGAATATTTCTCAACTGCGAATCCAGAACTGTTCAAGCAGGTTATTGATAAGTTCATGATGAGCCACGGGAAGATGGACATGCCAGAGCACAAAGGCATGGACATGAATCACGCCGCTGCTGCGGGAGCCGAGGAATAATACGATGTTCGGAAAATTAACACTGGATGCAGTGCCATACCACGAACCCATTATCGTGGTAACGGTAGCCGCAATCATCTTAGGTGGTCTGGCACTGGTTGCCGCGATTACTTATTTTGGTAAGTGGCAATACCTGTGGTCAGAATGGTTCACCTCCATTGACCACAAAAAACTGGGTATCATGTACATCATCATGGCTTTCGTCATGCTGCTGCGCGGCTTTGCCGATGCAGTAATGATGCGTACCCAACAAGTGATGGCTTCCGCAGGCGAAGCCGGCATATTACCACCGCACCACTACGACCAGATCTTCACCGCGCACGGCGTGATCATGATCTTCTTCGTGGCGATGCCTTTCGTGGTAGGTCTGATGAACATCGCGGTACCGCTGCAAATCGGTGCACGTGACGTTGCCTTCCCGTTCCTGAACAACCTGAGCTTCTGGTTTACTGCGATCGGTGTGATCCTGGTGAACATTTCTCTGGGTGTGGGCGAGTTCG
Organism: Pantoea sp. Seng; assembly: GCF_009829935.1. Classification (NCBI taxonomy): domain Bacteria; kingdom Pseudomonadati; phylum Pseudomonadota; class Gammaproteobacteria; order Enterobacterales; family Erwiniaceae; genus Pantoea; species Pantoea sp. Seng. The sequence goes on from NZ_SZZV01000002.1 coordinate 314,570, forward strand.
CACAGACTGGCTGGTTGGCTTATCCACCGCTTTCGGGCGCGGAATACAGTCCTGGCGTCGGGGTCGATTATTGGATCTGGAGTCTCCAGCTATCCGGTATCGGTACGACACTGACCGGTATCAACTTCTTCGTGACCATTCTGAAGATGCGTGCACCGGGTATGGACCTGTTCAAGATGCCTGTATTCACCTGGGCATCACTGTGTACCAACGTCCTGATCATCGCTGCGTTCCCGGTTCTGACCGTCACGCTGGCACTGTTGACGCTTGACCGTTACCTCGGCTTCCATTTCTTCACCAATGAAATGGGCGGTAACATGATGATGTACGTCAACCTGATTTGGGTCTGGGGTCACCCGGAAGTATACATCCTCGTTCTGCCGGTATTCGGTGTGTTCGCGGAAGTCACTGCAACCTTCTCCAAAAAGCGTCTGTTCGGTTATACCTCTCTGGTGTGGGCGACCATCGCAATTACCGTTCTGTCGTTCATCGTTTGGCTGCACCACTTCTTCACCATGGGTGCCGGCGCCAACGTTAACGCCTTCTTCGGTATTATGACGATGATCATCGCCATTCCGACCGGCGTGAAAATCTTCAACTGGCTGTTCACCATGTATCAGGGTCGCGTTGAGTTCCACTCAGCGATGCTGTGGACAATCGGCTTCCTGGTCACCTTCTCTATTGGTGGTATGACCGGTGTTCTGCTGGCCGTTCCAGGTGCGGACTTCATTCTGCACAACAGCTTGTTCCTGATTGCACACTTCCATAACGTGATTATCGGTGGTGTGGTGTTCGGTTGTATGGCTGGCGTGACCTACTGGTTCCCGAAAGCATTCGGCTTCACCCTGAACGAAAAATGGGGTATCCGTGCATTCTGGTTCTGGATCATTGGTTTCTTCGTTGCCTTCATGCCGCTGTACGCACTGGGCTTCATGGGTATGACCCGTCGTATCAGCCAGGACATCGATCCTCAGTTCCACTCACTGCTGGTTGTTGCAGCAGGCGGTGCGGCACTGATTGCATGCGGTATCCTGTGCCAGCTGACTCAGTTCTACGTTTCTGTGCGTGACCGCGACCAGAACCGCGATCTGACCGGTGACCCGTGGGGTGGTCGTACGCTGGAGTGGGCAACCTCTTCACCGCCTCCGTTCTATAACTTTGCTGTTATCCCTGAAATCCACGAGCGCGATGCGTTCTGGGAAATGAAAGAGAAAGGCGAAGCCTATAAGCAACCAGAAAAATATGAAGAAATTCATATGCCGAAAAACAGCGGCGCAGCCCTGATTATCGCAGCCTTCATGACTGTGTTTGGTTTCGCGATGATCTGGCACATCTGGTGGCTGGCTGGCCTTACCTTCCTGGCCACAATTGTGACCTGGATTGTGAAGAGCTTCGATGAAGACGTGGATTACTACGTTCCGGTTGCTGAAGTCGAGCAGATCGAGAAGAAGCACTTTGACGAAATCAGCAAAGCAGGTCTGAAATAATGTCAACTGAAACTGCAAAACACCACCACGACGCCCATGCGGAGCATGGGCATCACGATGCAGGAGCCAATAAAGTCTTTGGCTTCTGGATCTACCTGATGAGTGACTGCATTATCTTCGCAACCCTGTTTGCGACCTATGCAGTTATGGTCAATAACACTGCCGGTGGTCCGGCAGGTAAAGACATCTTTGAACTGCCGTTTGTGCTGGTTGAAACCGCGCTGCTGCTGCTCAGCTCCATTACTTATGGAATGGCAGTGATCGCGATGAACAACCAGAACAAGGGTTCAGTCATCAGCTGGTTGGCTCTGACCTTCCTGTTTGGTGCTGGATTCATCGGCATGGAAATCTATGAATTCCATCATCTGATCCTGGAAGGCTTCGGTCCTGACCGCAGTGGTTTCCTGTCCGCGTTCTTTACGCTGGTCGGTACCCACGGTCTGCACGTGACCTCAGGCCTGATCTGGATGGCAGTGATGATGTTCCAGATTTCTAAACGTGGTCTGACTGCAACCAACCGCACCCGCATCATGTGCCTGAGCTTGTTCTGGCACTTCCTGGATGTGGTTTGGATCTGCGTATTCACCGTTGTCTATCTGATGGGAGCCATGTAATGAGTCATTCAGTTAACGAACATGGCGCTTCTCACGGTAGCGTGAAGTCTTACATGATCGGCTTCATCCTCTCTATCATCCTGACCGGTATTCCGTTCTGGATGGTAATGGATGGCGGCGCATCACACGGCACGATTCTGGGTGTGGTTCTGGTGTGTGCGGTGGTTCAGGTGTTAGTGCACCTGGTCTACTTCCTGCACTTAGACAGCAAGTCAGAGGGTGGCTGGAACATGGTGGCGATAGTCTTCTCAGCACTCATCATTCTGATTGTTGTTGTCGGCTCACTGTGGATCATGTGGAACCTCAACTACAACATGATGGCCGACTAAAGAGTCACACGTAATGATTAAGCAATACCTGCAAGTAACAAAACCAGGAATTATTTTCGGCAACTTAATTTCTGTGATCGGTGGATTCTTGCTGGCTTCGAAAGGCAGCATTGATTACCCCCTGTTTCTCTATTCACTGGTGGGCGTTTCGCTGGTTGTCGCATCGGGTTGTGTATTCAACAACGTGATTGACCGCGATATCGATATCAAAATGGAGAGAACGCGGAACCGTGTTCTGGTCAAAGGCCTGATCTCGGCGAAAGTAAGCCTGGTTTATGCAACCGCATTGGGTATTGCTGGCTTTGCGTTGCTGTATTTCGGCGCTAACCCGCTGGCCATGTGGCTGGCGGTGATGGGCTTCGTTGTCTATGTGGGCATTTACAGCCTGTATATGAAACGCAACTCCGTGTATGGCACGCTGATCGGTAGCCTCTCTGGCGCAGCACCGCCAGTGATTGGCTACTGCGCAGTGACCAACCAGTTTGATGCTGGCGCCCTGATCTTATTGGCTATCTTTAGCCTGTGGCAGATGCCGCACTCGTACGCGATTGCGATTTTCCGCTTCAAGGATTATCAGGCGGCTAACATCCCGGTTCTGCCTGTCGTGAAAGGTATCTCGGTAGCCAAAAATCATATTACGCTATACATCCTGGCGTTCATGATTGCTACGCTGATGCTGACACTCGGCGGTTACGCGGGTTACAAGTATCTGGTGGTCGCCGCGGCAGTGAGTGTGTGGTGGTTGGGCATGGCGCTTTCAGGTTACAAAACCTCAAACGATAAAGTTTGGGCGCGTAAACTGTTTGTGTTCTCGATTGTCGCTATCACAGCATTGAGCGTGATGATGTCGGTTGATTTTATGACGCCGGCCTCTAAAGACCTGCTGACTTACGTCTGGTAATACAGCTCCGCAACACCAGAAAGGGCGCGAATTTCGCGCCCTTTCTTTTTGTTACCACTGCTTAACAACAATTGTTTTACCCGCCCTGCCCTGCTCCCTAAAATGAGAGCTAAATGCCCGGAATAATTCGAGATGCAGGAAGGCGGCAAGTGCATGAATCCCTGGGAGCTGACTAAAGTAAGTGACCTGGGTGAACGTGCGCAGCCAACGCATCTGCGGCTTGAAGTATAAAGGGCATAAACTTACAGAGGTTGGAATGAACGACAATAAAATGACGCCAGTAGAGCTTCGGGCTACATGGGGTTTAGGCACAGTTTTTTCCCTGCGCATGCTGGGAATGTTTATGGTCCTGCCGGTACTCACCACGTACGGTATGGCGTTGCAGGGAGCCAGTGAAACCTTAATTGGTCTGGCAATTGGCATCTATGGTCTGGCGCAAGCCGTATTCCAGATTCCGTTTGGTCTGCTGTCCGATCGCGTCGGTCGCAAACCGCTCATTGTTGGCGGGCTGTTAGTGTTCGTGCTGGGCAGTATTATCGCAGCGATGACCACCTCAATCTGGGGCGTAATCCTGGGTCGTGCTTTACAAGGCTCTGGCGCAATTGCCGCTGCCGTCATGGCGTTACTCTCAGATCTCACTCGCGAACAAAACCGCACTAAAGCAATGGCGTTTATTGGCATCAGTTTCGGTGTGACCTTTGCTATTGCGATGGTGGTAGGCCCAATTGTCACCCATGCTCTGGGTTTGCATGCACTGTTCTGGATGATCGCTATTCTGGCCTCGCTGGGCATTGTTATCACGCTATTGGTGGTGCCGAGCGCACCGAATCACGTGCTGAATCGTGAATCCGGCATGGTAAAAGCCAGCATTCGTGAAGTGTTAGCCAACCCTAAACTCCTGAAATTAAACATCGGTATTCTTTGCCTGCATATCCTGCTGATGTCGAGTTTTGTGGCTTTGCCAGGCCAGTTTGAACAAGCGGGCTTCCCGGCATCTGAACACTGGAAAGTCTATCTGGTCACCATGCTGGTCGCTTTCGTTCTGGTGGTGCCTTTCATCATCTATGCCGAAGTGAAACGCCGCATGAAGCGCGTTTTTGTTACCTGCGTGGCACTGATCATTATCGCGGAAATCGTACTGTGGGGTGCGGCTGGTCATTTCTGGACGCTGGTGATTGGCGTGCAGCTATTCTTCCTCGCCTTCAACCTGATGGAAGCTATTCTGCCTTCGCTGATCAGTAAAGAATCACCGCCGGGCTACAAAGGCACAGCGATGGGCATTTACTCCACCAGCCAGTTCATTGGCGTGGCGATTGGCGGCAGCATGGGCGGTTGGATCTTCGGTCACTTTGATGCGCAGACGGTGTTTCTGGTGGGTGCGATTGTCGCGGCAGCCTGGTTGTTTGTGGCGATGTCGATGCAGGAGCCGCCTTACGTCAGCAGCCTGCGCATGGTGCTCAGTGATGCCGTATTAGCGGTGCCTAACCTTGAGAAGCGTTTAAAAGCGCAGCCGGGTGTCTCTTCAGTATTTATCGTGCCGGAAGAGAAAAGTGCTTATATCAAGATCGACAGTAAAGTGACGAGCCGCGTCGAAATCGAAGCGCTGCTCGCCAGCTGTTAGTTAGTAGTCACACACTCTGTGGCGGCGCGATTAACCGCACCGCCACAAACCATCACGCTAATTAAAGCGACATATCCACCACGATACGCCCTTCAATTTTTCCCGCATGCATACGCGCAAAAATGTCGTTAATGTTGGTCAGCGGTTCAACCGCCACGTTGGCTTTCACTTTATGACGACCGGCGAAATCCAACGCTTCCTGGAGATCTTTACGCGTGCCCACAATTGAACCGCGCACCGTAATCCCGTCCAGCACCATATCGAAAATCGACAAATCAAATTTGCCCGGTGGCAGACCGTTCAGCACCATGGTGCCGCCACGGCGCATGGTACCAATCGCCTGCTCAAACGCTTTAGGTGATACGGCCGTAACCAGCACACCATGCGCGCCGCCAAAACTTTCCTGGAACACTTTTGCGGGATCGACGTTCTTCGCATTCGCTACCACACTGGCACCAAGCCGCTTAGCAAACGCCAGCTTCTCATCGTCGATATCAACCGCAGCCACATTCAGTCCCATCGCCACCGCGTACTGCACCGCCATATGACCTAAACCTCCAATACCGGACACCACTACCCAATCGCCTGGCTTGGTATCGGTCATTTTCAGGCCTTTGTACACCGTCACGCCGGCACACAGAATTGGTGCGATTTCGTTGTAATCGATGTTTTCCGGAATGATGCCGACATAATTCGCATCCGCGAGGCAATATTCTGCGAAACTGCCGTTCACCGAATAACCGGCATTCTGCTGTGACAGGCACAGGGTTTCCCAACTATCCAGACAGTGCTCGCAGTGGCCACATGCGGAATAGAGCCACGGCACGCCCACACGATCGCCCAGTTTTAAATGCTTCACACCTTCACCGAGCGCCACTACCTGCCCTACGCCTTCGTGGCCAGGAATAAACGGGGGATTGGGCTTAATCGGCCAGTCGCCTTCGGCGGCATGTAAGTCGGTATGGCACACGCCGGTCGCGGCGATTTTCACCAGAATCTGGCCCGGTCCCACTTGCGGTACTGGCACCTGCTCAATCACTAACGGTTCACCAAAGGCTTTAACAACGGCGGCTTTCATGGTGGTTTTGATTTGCATATTCATCTTTCACTCTCCATTTGATCGGATGCAGACTCAGAACAGGCCCAAAGGCGCGGTGCCATAGCTGACCAGCAGATTTTTGGTTTGTTGGTAGGCGCTAAGCGCCATCTTATGCGTCTCGCGTCCCACGCCCGATTGCTTGTAGCCACCGAAAGCCGCGTGTGCGGGATAGATGTGATAGCAGTTGGTCCAGACACGACCGGCTTTGATGCCACGTCCCATGCGATACGCCAGATTGGTATCACGCGTCCACACGCCCGCCCCGAGACCAAACTGGGTTTCGTTGGCAATCGACAAGGCTTCCGCTTCATCTTTAAAGGTGGTGATGCCGATAACCGGCCCAAAAATCTCTTCCTGGAAACACCGCATCTGGTTGGTGCCTTTAATCAGGGTTGGCTGGATATAGAATCCGTTATCCAGTTCGGCAGCGACGCTGGCGCGATCGCCTCCGGTTAGAATTTGCCCCCCTTCGTCGCGCGCGATGTTGATGTAAGACAGGATTTTGTCGAATTGCTGACGGGAAGCCTGAGCACCGATCATGGTGTCGGTATCCAGCGGATCGCCCCGACGGATGTTTGCCACTTTCTCCATCACCCGCGCCATAAACGGCTCATAGATCGATTCATGGATCAACGCACGTGATGGACAAGTACAGACCTCGCCCTGGTTGAAGAAACCGAGCACCAGCCCTTCCACCGCTTTTTCGATAAAGTCCGATTCACCGTCCATCACATCGGCAAAGTAGATGTTCGGCGACTTGCCGCCCAACTCGACGGTGCAAGGAATGATGTTTTCAGCCGCGCACGCCATAATATGACGGCCCACTGGCGTAGAACCGGTGAAAGCGATTTTGGCGATACGTTTGCTGGTGGCCAGCGCTTCACCGGCTTCACGGCCAAAGCCCTGCACCACGTTAAGCACGCCGGCCGGGAACAGATCGCCGATCAGCTCCATCAGCAAGGTGATCGCCAGCGGGGTTTGCTCAGCCGGTTTCAGCACCACGCAGTTACCCGCCGCCAGCGCCGGAGCCAGTTTCCATGCCGCCATTAACAGCGGGAAGTTCCACGGGATGATCTGCCCGACCACGCCCAGCGGTTCATGGAAGTGATAGGCAACGGTGGTTTCATCAATCTCAGCGGTGCTGCCTTCCTGCGCACGCAGACAACCGGCGAAGTAGCGGAAGTGATCCACCGCCAGCGGTAGATCGGCGTTGAGGGTTTCACGGATCGGCTTGCCGTTGTCCCAGCTCTCCGCCACAGACAACATTTCGAGGTTTTGTTCAATGCAGTCGGCCACCTGCAGCAGCAGATTGGCCCGATGTTGCACGCTGGTTTTTCCCCAGGCGTCAGCGGCCTGATGAGCAGCGTCCAGTGCTAAATCGATATCCCGCGCGTCAGAACGCGGAAACTGCGCAATATCGCTGCCATCAACAGGCGAGGTGTTCGTAAAATACTGGCCGCTGAGCGGCTCTGTGAATTTGCCCGCAATAAAATTGCCGTAGGTCGCTTTAAAAGTGACCAAAGCGCCGGGCGTGCCGGGATGTGCATAACGCATCGCAAACTCCTTCGTGTAGGGTCGTTTATTGTTAGCTGGCAGCGGCAACCTGTGGGTCAACAGATTGAACAGCCCGCTGCCGTACATACCTATTGCAGCGGGCGTGCCAGTTTTTTTCAGCTTGCGAATTTTCGAAAAATCGTTTTATCTATCATCAATTTATAAAACCAATAGCCCTTTTAAACGCACGGTTTCTGCCACCAAAATCCTCATCTGTGTTGCGTATCGCAACACCGCAGAAACCAAGCCGCTACAATGCTGCAACACTTTCGCTTAGGCATGAGGTTACCAATGCAGGGAAATTCAGCCGCGTCTGCCTTTAATACCAACCCGCTTTTGAGCGACTCCTGGTTTCGTAGCCAGCTGTATGGTCTCGACCGCACCGCCGATGATTTTCCTCGCGTCCGCCAGGGTGAGCTGGCTGATGTGCTGGCCAGTAATGCCGGGCTGCAACAATTTGCCCAGCCGGTGATCAAACAGCTGGCGCAGAAACTGGCGGAAAAACAATCTGTGGTAATCCTTTCTGATGCCACCGGTTTGGTACTGAACACCTTTGGCGACATGCAATCGATGGAGAAAGCGCAGCGATTCGCCCTCGCCCCTGGCAATTTGTGGAGCGAATGCGGGCGCGGCACCAATGCGATTGGCACCGCGCTAGCGATTGACGATGGCTGTGAAATTGAAGGCCAGCAACATTTTCTCACCTTGAATCAGGGGCTCTACTGCGCCGCCATGCCGTTGCAAATGCCCAACGGTCAGATTGCGGGCGTGCTGGATATCTCTGGCCCAGCGCACTTCCCGCATCCGCAAACGTTTCAGTGGGTCAAAGCCGCCGCTAAACAGATCGAGTATTTGTGGGTTAAGCAAAGCCTGCATCCCCAACAATGGTTGATGAGCCTGCACGTTGAGCCGCACGGCATTGATACCAGTGATGAGTTGCTGCTGGTGTTCTCCGATAATGTGCTCACCGCCGCAAACCGCCTGGCGATGCGTGAACTCAATCTCACCACCGGGCAGTTGGGCACCCTGACATTCCAGCAGCTGTTTGATCAGCTCGAACAGCAGGCCAACACCATTCCTTTACCGATTCATTTTGCACAACAGCGCTACTACTTCCGCCTGCGCGCTCCGCACCGCACCCACTTTGCTACGCCAAGTGAACCCAGCGTGGATCTTCCCTTCTCACTGGGTCGCGATGGCGAGAAAATGGTGCGTCTGATGAATGCCGGTGTGTCGTTGTGCATTCACGGTGAAACCGGCAGCGGTAAAGAGTATGTCAGCCGTGCGCTGCATCAGCAGAGTCGCTGGCGTGATGGGAAGTTTGTCGCCATCAACTGTGCTGCCATTCCGGAAGCGTTGGTTGAATCCGAGCTATTTGGTTATCAGCCTGGTGCCTTTACCGGAGCCAGCAAAAATGGCTACATCGGTAAAATCCGCGAGGCGGATGGTGGCGTGCTGTTTCTTGATGAAATTGGAGATATGCCGCTGGCGCTACAAACCCGTTTGCTGCGCGTGCTGCAAGAAAAAGAGGTCGCGCCGCTCGGTTCCAGTCGCAGCTGGCCGGTGAATTTTGCCGTGATCTGCGCCACGCACCGTGATTTGGCGCAGCGTGTGGCCGAGGGCGAGTTCCGCGAGGATCTTCTCTATCGCTTGCAGGAATTTTCCATGACCATCCCGCCGTTGCGTGCCTGGCCAGATATCGAAGACTTTATTGGTCGGTTGTGGATTGAGCTGGGCGGCGCAGATCGCGATATCCAGCTTTCTCCCGCCTTGCTGGCATCGCTGGCACAATTGCCATGGCCGGGCAACGTGCGGCAATTGCGCAGTCTGTTGCGCGTGCTGCTGGCGTTGGCGGACGAAGGGGAAGAAGTCACTGATGTGCATTTGCCAGCCGAATATCGCCGAGCAGCGGCGGTGCCAGCGGAAGATAAGCAGAGCCATGATGAGCGGCTGATTAGCGAAACGCTCCAACGCTTCAATGGCAATATCAGTAAAACGGCGGAGGCATTAGGTGTCGCGCGCAGCACGCTCTATCGTCGTGCCGCACGCGACAAACGCGATTAGTCGCGGAAGTTCTTGAACTGGAAGGGCTGACCAAGGTTGCCACCGCGCACCAGCGCCATTGCACCCTGCAAATCGTCGCGTGATTTACCGGTCACGCGCAGCTCTTCACCCTGAATCTGCGTTTGCACTTTCAGCTTGCTGTCTTTAATCAGCTTCACCAGCTTTTTAGCGATATCGCTTTCGATACCCTTTTTCAGCTTGGCTTCTACGCTCCAGCTTTTACCGCTGTGAATGATCTCTTCTGGCACTTCAATCGCTGCGCCTTCAATGCCGCGTTTCAGCAGCTTTTCACGCAAAATATCCACCAGCTGTTTAACCTGGAAATCAGATTCGCTGGTGATTTTGATGGTCTCATTCTTTTCGTTAAGCTCAATGCTGGCGCTCACGTTGCGGAAATCGAAACGGGTTGAGATTTCACGGCTGGCATTCTCCACCGCATTACGCACTTCCGGCAGTTCGACTTCGGAAACGATATCGAAAGATGGCATCTTTTCTTCTCCTGATACTAAAGTGACATGCATAATACGCGTCTTATGGCGCTAATTAAACACGATACGCGGAAAGCTATACTTAACGATGTCGTGAAATTGAGAACCCGTCAGCGGGAGGCAAAATGAAAATTACCGTGTTGGGTTGTGGCGCCCTGGGTCAAATTTGGCTCGCCGCGCTCGCACGTCAGGGACATGAGGTTCAGGGCTGGTTGCGCGTGCCGCAGCCCTATTGCTCGGTGAACGTGATTGATCCGCAAGGACAGGTCAGCAATCACACGTTTATCGCCAACGATCCGCTGTTTCTTGCCGAAAGCCAGCTGTTGCTGGTGACACTAAAAGCGCCACAGGTTTCCCCGGCAGTCAAAAACCTGCAAAGTATCCTGCCTGCTCATGCTGCCATTTTGTTATTGCACAATGGCATGGGCACGCTGGAAGAGCTGAAGGAGTTGCAGCAACCGCTGCTGCGCGGCATTACCACTCACGCGGCAATGCGTGATGGCACGGTGATCAAACACGTCGCGCAGGGCATCACGCATATCGGTCCCACCGGACGTGAAAGTGCCGCGATGAGCGATATCGCCGATATCCTGCACCAGGCGCTGCCGGACGTGGCCTGGCACGACAACATTGCATCTGCCAGCTGGCGCAAACTGGCGGTGAACTGCGTGATTAATCCGCTTACCGTTGAACACGATTGCCAGAACGGTGCCCTGCGCGCCTGGCCGCAGCAGATTGCCACGCTGTGTGAAGAGATTGCCTGGGTGATGGAGCGTGAAGGCCAGCACATTGCGGTCGATAACCTGCGCGACATCATCTATGACGTCATCGACAGCACCGCAGCGAATACCTCCTCAATGTTGCAGGATGTGCGCGCCCAGCGCCTGACAGAAATTGACTACATCACCGGCTACCTGCTGCGCCGCGCTCGCGCGCAGGGCATTGCGCTGCCGGAGAACACCCGTTTGTACGATCTGATTAAACGCAAGGAGTCCCAATATGAGCGCGACCGCATCGGTTCTGGTTTGCCTGGCACATGGCAGTGAAGAGATTGAAGCTGTCACCACTATCGACCTGCTGGTCCGCGCGGGCTTAAGCGTCACCACCGCCAGTGTCGAAAGCGATGGCACGCGCGAGATCGTCTGCTCACGCGGCGTGCGCCTGCTGGCCGATGCGCCACTGGTTGAGGTGGCGGATAACGATTATGACGCCGTGGTGCTGCCCGGCGGCCTCAAGGGCGCAGAGACCTTCCGTGACAGCCCACTGCTGGTGGAAACCGTACGCCAGTTTCATCTGGCAGGGAAAATCGTTGCCGCGATTTGTGCCGCACCTGGCACGGTGCTGATTCCGCACGATCTGTTCCCGGTAGGCAATATGACCGGCTTTCCTGGCTTGCGCGACACTATCCCTGACAAACACTGGATGGATCGCCGTGTGGTATGGGATCCGCGCGTCAACCTGCTATCCAGCCAGGGTCCAGGCACTTCGATTGATTTTGCACTGAAGCTGATTGATCTGCTGGTGGATAAAGAGAAAGCGCGTGAAGTGGCGTCACAGTTGGTATTAGCGGCGGGGATTTATAACTATCAGGAATTTGAAGAGCGTGAATAACCGCATTGTAATGCAGTAAAAAGCACTTAACGGTAGCGGCGCAATGTATTGCGCATGTCACAGTGGCAAGGTGCCGAGTGTGACACGCGCGATGAATCACGCCGTTACCAGGTTATCACCGTTACGGACGATAGACCTTCACGTTTTTAAAGCCTTGCTCATGCAGATACAACGCCTGTAAACGGCTCATCACGCCGCGATCGCAATACAGCAGCCAGGTTTTGTTCTGATCCAAATCGCCGAACTGTGTGCTCAATTTGTAGAACGGCAGAGATTTCACATCCACGCCTTCCAGCGCCAGCGGTGATGCCTCTTGCTCATCCACAGAACGGATATCCAGCACCACATCCTCTGCGGTGAACGAGACCACCGTCTCCACTTCCACCACTTCTTCCTGTGCCTTCTCCGCAATCTCGCGGATATCGACGTTGCTGGCTTCCTGCACCATGCGATTGAGGATCTCGAAATCGAAGTTTTGCTCTTCCGCTTCGATCTTCGCCTTCACCGCTTTCACCGTTGGGCTTTTCGAAATCACACCGCAGTATTCCGGCATGGTTTTGGCGAAATCTTCGGTGCCGATATGGCGCGCCAAATCGATGATGTGCTCTTTATCATGCGAGATCAGTGGACGCAGGATCAGGGTATCCGAGGCGTTATCAATCAGACGCAGGTTGGTCAGTGTCTGGCTCGATACCTGGCCCAGCGCTTCACCGGTCACCAGCGCCTGCACGCCGTAACGCTCAGCGACCATCGATGCCGCACGCACCATCATGCGTTTCAGCACCACGCCCATCTGGCCGTCATCCACTTTCTCAAGAATCTCGCCTACCACCGGCTCGAAGTTGATCGCCACGAAGCGCACGCGATGCGAACGACCATAACGCTGCCACAGATAATGCGCGACCTGACGCACGCCGATTTCATGCGCGGCACCGCCGAGATTGAAGAAGCAGTAGTGCACGCGGCAACCACGACGCATCAGCATATAGCTGGAAACGCCGGAGTCGAAGCCACCTGAAATCAGCGACAGCACATCTTCTTGCGTCCCGATCGGGAAACCACCCAGCCCTTCATAACGGCCGGTGATCAGCAGCAGACGATCGTCTTCGATCTCGAGATTGACCGTCACATCGGGATTTTTCAACTGCACGCGTGCAGTCTCAATGTGCTGATTGAGACCGCCACCCACGTAACGCTCAACCTCAATCGAGCTGAAGCTGTGTTTGCCACGACGCTTCACGCGCACGCAGAAAGTTTTCCCTTCCAGACGTTCGCGATTCAGTGCCAGCGTCTGCTCGAAGATATCGTGCATATCGGTGTAAGGCTGATCCTCAACCTCCAGTACATGGTGAATACCGGGGATGCGCGTCAGTTCATCAATAACGACGGTACGCAGCGCTTCTTTCTTAGCGCGCACTTCAATATGGTCCCAGTGGCGCACCACGGCGATTTCGTCGTCGACAGTACGCAGGGTATTGCGGATGTTACCGGTCAGGATCTTGATAAAGCGCAAACGCACCGACTGACTTTTGATGGTGATTTCAGGGAAGAGCTTAATGATAAACTTCATGGCGACACAGCTTCGTTGGGCAAATAAGTGCTAAAACCATCGGCACTTAACTGGTAAAATCATATAATTACGGGTAACGCAGAGGCGCCCGCATCCGAGGCGCAAAAGTATACCACCTTTGTCAGATGACCGCTTCTGCAACCGCAATCACATTCATTATTTTGCTAATTAATCCTCGTCGGCTACCATGACCGATTGCAAGATGATTCCTAACCTGTGAGTCGACACTGATTATGCCGAAAAAAGCCGAAGCGCCAGCCAGTTTTGAAAGCGCATTACAGCAGCTGGAACAAATCGTCAGCCGTCTGGAAAGTGGTGAACTGCCGCTGGAAGAAGCACTGAACGAATTTGAACGCGGCGTACAGCTGGCACGCACCGGTCAGCAAACCCTGCAGCAGGCTGAACAGCGCGTGCAGATCCTGCTCAGCGATGACAAAGATGCCGCGCTCGCGCCGTTCACGCCGGAAAATGACTGATGGATTTCGCCAAATTACTCAACGCGTATCACGAACGCGTCAATCTGGCGTTGACACGCTTAATAGATCCACTTCCTTTTCAGAGTTCTCCTCTGGTGCAATCCATGCAATATGGGGCACTATTAGGCGGTAAGCGTCTGCGTCCATTTTTGGTTTACGCCACGGGCGAGATGTTAAAGGCCGATGCGGCCAGCCTGGATGCCCCGGCCGCTGCCGTTGAGTGCATTCATGCTTACTCTCTGATTCATGATGATCTGCCCGCGATGGATGACGATGCGTTACGTCGCGGACAGCCAACCTGCCATATAAAATATGGTGAAGATACAGCAATTCTCGCTGGTGATGCGTTGCAAACCCTGGCGTTTTCGATTCTGGCCGATGAGCCGATGCCCGGCGTCAGCCCGCAAGATCGCATTGCGATGATCTCCGAACTGGCTCAGGCCAGCGGTGTGGCAGGCATGTGCGGTGGCCAGGCGCTGGATCTCGCCGCAGAAGGCAAGCACATTGACCTCGCCCAGCTCGAGCAGATTCATCGTCATAAAACTGGCGCTTTGATTCGCGCTGCAGTGCGTCTTGGCGCATTGACGGCGGGTGAACGTGGCCGTGCGGCACTTCCGGTCCTGGATACCTACGCCAACGCCATCGGACTGGCGTTCCAGGTGCAGGATGACATTCTTGATGTGGTGGGCGATACCGCGGTGCTGGGCAAAACTCAGGGCGCGGATCAGGCATTGGGTAAGAGCACTTATCCGGCGCTGATGGGACTGGATAATGCCCGCAGTAAAGCGTGGGATCTTTATCAGGAAGCACTGGGCGCGTTAGAGATTCTGGCGGCGCAGTCCTACAACACCACCGCATTACAAGCACTGGCAAGCTTCATAATTGAACGCGATAAATAACTTTCATAATGAGTCTCTGATGAGTTTTGATATTGCAAAATACCCGACACTGGCATTAGCGAGCACGGTTCAGGAATTACGTTTACTACCGAAAGAAAAACTTCCGGTACTGTGTGACGAGCTGCGTCAGTATCTGCTGGATAGCGTGAGCCGGTCTTCCGGCCACTTTGCTTCGGGTCTGGGCGTCGTCGAACTAACAGTCGCGCTGCATTATGTTTACAACACCCCGTTTGACCATCTGGTGTGGGACGTTGGTCATCAGGCCTATCCGCACAAAATTCTGACCGGACGCCGCGATCGTATCGGCACTATCCGCCAGAAAAATGGCCTGCATCCGTTCCCGTGGCGCGGCGAAAGTGAATACGACGTATTGAGCGTCGGTCATTCATCGACCTCGATCAGTGCCGGATTGGGCATGGCGGTTGCCGCTGAGCGCGAAGGCAAAGGACGTCGTACTGCCTGTATTATTGGCGATGGCGCCATCACCGCAGGTATGGCGTTCGAAGCCATGAACCACGCTGGCGACATCAAACCTGACATGCTGGTGATCCTTAACGACAACGAGATGTCGATCTCGGAAAACGTTGGCGCACTCAACAATCGTCTGGCCCAGATTCTCTCCGGTAAAACCTACTCACGTCTGCGCGAAGGCGGCAAGCGTGTGTTGGGCGGCCTACCTCCGATCAAAGAGCTGGTGAAGCGCACCGAAGAGCACCTGAAAGGCATGGTGGTGCCGGGCACGCTGTTTGAAGAGCTGGGCTTTAATTACATCGGTCCGGTTGATGGCCACGATGTGCTGACGCTGGTGAGCACGCTGAAGAATATGCGTGACCTGAAAGGCCCGCAGTTCCTGCACATCATGACCAAAAAGGGCAAAGGCTACGCGCCTGCCGAGCAAGACCCTATCGCCTGGCATGCGGTACCGAAGTTCGATCCGGCCAGCGGTTCTCTGCCGAAAAGCGCGCCAGGCCTGCCGAGCTACTCGAAAATTTTCGGTAGCTGGCTGAGCGAAATGGCGGCGGACGATCCGCGTTTAATGGCGGTGACGCCGGCGATGCGTGAAGGTTCTGGCATGGTCAGCTACTCTCGTGACTATCCGCAACAGTACTTTGACGTGGCGATTGCTGAACAGCATGCGGTGACCTTTGCTGCAGGTATGGCGATTGGCGGTTACAAGCCGGTGGTGGCGATTTACTCCACCTTCCTGCAGCGCGCTTACGATCAGCTGATTCACGATGTGGCGATCCAGAAACTGCCGGTGCTGTTCGCTATCGATCGCGGCGGCATCGTTGGCGCCGATGGGCAAACGCATCAGGGCGCATTCGATATCGCCTTCCTGCGCTGTGTGCCCGAAATGGTGATCATGACGCCAAGCGATGAGAACGAATGTCGCCAGATGCTTTACACCGGCTATCACTATCAGGCGGGGCCAAGTGCAGTGCGCTATCCGCGCGGCACGGGCACCGGTGCCACGCTGGAGCCGTTGGCCAGCCTGCCGCTGGGCAAAGGCATTGTGAAGCGCCGTGGTGAAAAGCTGGCGATCCTCAGCTTCGGCACGCTGTTGCCTGAAGCACAGGCTGCCGCTGAAGCGCTGAACGCCACGCTGGTAGATATGCGTTTTGTGAAGCCCCTGGATGAAGCCTTGATTGCCGAACTGTCCACCAGCCATGATTCACTGGTGACGCTGGAAGAAGGCGCGATCAAAGGCGGAGCCGGTAGCGGCGTCAACGAATACGTGATGGCTAAACGCCTGCGTGTGCACGTGCTGAACCTCGGCCTGCCAGATGAATTTATTCCACAGGGCACGCAGGAAGAAGTTCGTCAGGATTATCAGCTGGATGCCGCCGGTATTCAGCAGCAAATCACTGACTGGCTGGCGCAGTAATCCCCTCCCCGCTCCTGCTGCTATGCTTAGGGCATTCCTAACGCATAAGAGCAGGAGCTCCCATGAAAACCATTCGTTTAGGCCAAACCGACTTACAGGTTTCGCGTCTCTGTTTAGGCTGCATGACTTACGGCGATCCGATGCGCGGTAATCACGCATGGACCCTGCCCGAAGAGAGCAGTCGACCGCTGATCAAGCAAGCGCTGGACGCTGGCATTAACTTTTTCGACACCGCCAACAGCTACTCCGATGGCAGCAGTGAAGAGATTGTCGGGCGTGCGCTGAAAGATTTCGCCCAGCGCGATCAGGTTGTTGTCGCCACCAAAGTCTATTTCCCGCTCAGCAACCTTTCTCAGGGACTGTCACGCAAGAACATTCTGCAATCCATCGACGATAGCCTGACGCGTCTCGGCATGGAGTATGTCGACCTGCTGCAGATTCACCGCTGGGATTACGACACGCCGATCGAAGAGACGCTTGAGGCGCTGAATGAGGTGGTGAAATCGGGTAAAGCGCGCTACATCGGCGCTTCTTCGATGCATGCTGCGCAGTTCGCTCAGGCGCTGGATCTGCAAAAGCAGAATGGCTGGGCGCGTTTTGTCAGCATGCAGGATCAGTACAACCTGATTCAGCGCGAGGAAGAGAACGAAATGCACCCGCTGTGTGAACGTGAAGGCATCGCGGTGCTGCCGTGGAGCCCGCTGGCACGCGGCAAATTGACACGTCCATGGGGCGAAACCACCGCACGTTCGGTATCGGATAACGTGATGGAAAAACTCTATACCGGCACCGAAGAGAACGATGCGGCGATTGCAGAGCGTCTGGCGACCATTGCCGCCGATAAAGGCGTGACGCGTGCACAGGTGGCACTGGCGTGGCTGCTGCATAAACCGGTGGTCACAGCCCCGATTATCGGTGCATCGCGCGAGCAGCAGTTTGCAGAGTTGGTTAAAGCAGTGGATGTGGAGCTGAGTTCAACGGATATCGCCGAGCTGGAGACGGTATATCAACCGCATCCGGTTGTAGGATTCGAGTAATGATTTAACAGCCCGCGTCCTGCGGGCTATCCTGGCAGACTCATTCCGTTTAGCGCTGCGGATTGCCAGCCCCTGAACGGCACCAGCTTGCTCTGAATCTTTCGTACGCGTTGTGACAGAGGGCACGTGAGTTAGGCGCATCTGCCGAATTAAAGCACCAGCCCCAATCCATACAAAATTGCCGCTGATATCACGCCTGCGATAATGTCATCGACCATAATGCCCATGCCGCCATGCACGTTCTGATCGAACCAGCGAATCGGCCAGGGTTTCCACATATCGAAGATGCGGAAGATGACAAACCCGGCCAGCACCCACTGCCAGCTCATCGCTGGGATCGCCATCAGCGTAATCCACATGCCGATAAACTCATCCCAGACGATGCTGCCGTGGTCGTGCACACCCATGTCTTTCGCCGTGCGATGGCACAGATAAACGCCCACGCTAATGCCAATCAGCACCAGCAGAGAGTAAATCTGCAACGGCAGAAAGGTCATCAACCACCAAAAGGGAATCGCGGCAATCGAACCGGCGGTGCCTGGCATGATCGGGCTCAGGCCACTGCCAAAACCGGTTGCCAACAGATGCCAGGGATTGCTCAGGCGCAGGCGGCTTTTCGCTACATCTTTACTTCGCATTAAAGTGATCAAATCCCTTGTGATTAAAACGACGTGGCTTGCCATTTTCCAGCAGCGTCAACCCGTCGGCTTCAGGCGCAATCTGCCCGATGCAGGTATAAGGCACACCAAGATGACCCAGCGCCACGTCCAGCGCACCACGATTGACTTCCGGCACGGTAAAGCACAGCTCATAATCTTCGCCGCCACTTAACGCCCAGGTCAGCACCTGTTCCGGCTCAAAATGATCGCGCAACGCAGCAGACAGCGGCAACGCTTCCAGATTGAGGCGCGCACCGACGCGGCTCGCCGTGAGAATATGGCCGAGATCGGCAATCAAACCATCGGAGATATCGATCGCCGAGGTCGCCAGATTGCGCAGCGCCTGGCCCTGCAACACGCGTGGCATCGGGCGCAGATGGCGCTTGATCAACACTTCATGGACAGCCGGATCGTTCAGGCGATGACGATGTTGTAGCAGCGACAGGCCAGCCGCGCTGTCACCCAGCGTACCGGTGACAAAGATCCAGTCGCCAGGTTTGGCACCCGAACGCTTTAATGCGCGTC